>JALZEI010000045.1 GCA_030862115.1 Actinomycetota bacterium | reverse complement strand
GCCTGCTTGGCGGTGTACTCCTGCCACTCGGGCGGGACCGAGTCGGCCGGGAAGATCGCGTCCACGGGGCACGCCGGAAGACAGGCGTCGCAGTCGACACATTCTTCGGGATGGATATAGAGCTGGTCCTCACCCTCGTAGATGCAGTCAACCGGGCACTCGTCGACGCACGCCCGGTCCTTAACTCCGATGCAAGGCTCGGCTATGACGTACGTCATTTCAGTTCCTCCAAACGCTTAAAGGACTGTCAGTGGGCATGATAACCGGGCCCCCTGGCTTTAACCCCCCTTCTCGATATTTCCCCGAAACTGTTTGCAATAGCGCGTTTGTGACCCCTCGGAACCGGGGGGAACGGGTTTTGTGACCTTGTGCTGAGAGGTAGCTACGAGTTCCCCGGACGGTCGGCGGCCCGGGACACGAACTTGTAGACGCCGATCCGCCGCATGATGAACATGCCGAGGTCTGGAGATACCGCATAGGTCACATCGCTCATCTTGCCGAGGCCGGGGATCACGGAGATCTCGGCCCTGTTCTTCTCGACGGCTCTGACCGTGGCGGCCGCAACGTCTTGTGGCGAGACCGTGGACGCCAGTTTCGGAGGCTCGCCGCCGGTCCAGCTCGCGAACATCCCCTCATCGGCGACGAACCCGGGACATATGACGGACACGCCCACGCCGAAACGCTTCACTTCCTCGCGCAGCGACCAGCTGAATCCCACCACCGCATGTTTTGAAGACGAATAAACCGTGTTGTAGGGAACTGCAGTTTTGCCCGCCATCGATGCGATGTTCACGATATGACCTCGTCTGCGCTCGATCATTCCGGGAAGCAGCTGTCGCGTCAGCGTCTCCAAAGCGATGACGTTCGTCCTGATGATGTTTTCGATGTCGTCGAGCTCCATCTCGTGGAAGTGCACGAGTTTCTCGACTCCGGCGTTGTTGATCAGCACATCGGGGGGGCCGAGTTCCTCCGTAGTTTTTTTGATCAAGTTCTTTTGGTCGGTGCGTTTGTTCACGTCGGTCGGTATAGCCGCGACCTGAACCCCGGTAGCGCGGATTGCCTCCGCCGTCTTCTCGAGGTCCTCGGCGGAGCGCGCGGCCAGCGCGATGTTGGCGCCCTTGCGCGCCAGCGCCTCCGCCATTCGAACGCCAAGCCCCCGGGATGCTCCGGTAACGATCGCCACCCTTCCCTGCAAGTCCATTACGCCTCCTCTGCCAGCCGGGCCGAAACCCGCTCGGCCGTTCTCTTCGCCAGGGCCATGATCGATATCTGGGGATTCACGCCCACGCAGGATGGAAAGACACTCGCGTCGGCGACCCACAGATTGTTTACCGCGTGATGACGTCCGTAAGAATCGACGACCGAGCGTTCTGGATCGCCTCCCATGCGCACGGTCCCCATCGGATGAAACGCCGTCAGTCGAAGGTGATCTCGCCGCACCGCCCGTTCCAGGTCGTCGAGCCGGCGGGGAGACTCGACGTGAGACATTCCCGGGATCCCTGTCGCCACCTTTTGGGCGCCCGCAGCTAGAAGAACCTGCGCAGCAACGGCAAAGCCCTTGGCGAGACGACGGGTGTCGAGACGATTCAGTCGATAGCTGGCGATCACTCGCCCCCCAGGCATGCGCCGCACGGTTCCCGACGATGTGTCCGACACGTAGAAGCCGAGTGTGGCCAAGTGCGACATCGTCTTCAGCTCTTCGATCGCGTCGGCCCCCACCCCCGCCACCGATCCGGCACCTATGCTCGGTATCGCGCTCGTGGCCTCGAACATGAGCTCGTGCGAGTCGAAGAACTCGTCGATGTAGTAGCTCTGCAATGTCCCTTTCCAACCAACCCAGTCCTCATCGAACTGCCCGGAGACACCGGTCGCCGGATGGACTCGAAGGTTTTTGCCGGTTTGGCCCGACGGATCCGGGATACCGCTTGCCTGGAGAAGCGGGGGCGAGTGGATCGCACCGGCCGCAACGATTACCTGTTTGGCGGCGACCTCCATGCGGCCGCGCCGACGTCCACGGTCGTCGAGCAGCGACGCAGACACTCCCCTCGCGCGGCCGTTCTCGAGCACGACACGGTCGACCCGGCAGCGCGAGTAAATGACGGCTCCGGCCTTCTGTGCGCGCGGCAGGTAAGAGACATGCATCGCTTGCTTGGCGTCGGTGGGGCAACCAAAGGCGCACTGCCCGCAACCATGGCAGTCGGCGATGTTGCGCAGCAGCGGTCCGCCCGAGTAGCCGAGTTCGACGGCCCCGCGATGGGCGACGAAACCGTTCGGCCCGAGGAGCTCCCACGGAACGGCCCGCACGTTAAGCGCCTCTTCCACCGCCGCCAGGTGCGGCTCTATCTCCGAGGGACCGAACTCGCGTAGGGCGTGCTCGCTCGCCCATCGCGCCAGTACCTTGGAGGGAGGACGAAAGCAAGTGCCGGAGTTCACCACGGTAGTTCCGCCGACCACTTTGCCCAGCGGCAGGGGCATGGGGGGCCGGCCCCACACGAGCGAGGTCGCGTTGTCGCGACAGAGACGCTGGAACCTCGAGAACATGGGTCCGACGAAGTCCTCCTCCGACGAAACCCGCCTGCCTTCCTCGACGACGACCACTCGCGCCCCGCTCGCGGCCAGCGTGTGCGCGGCAACGGCTCCCCCGGCCCCCGAGCCGACGATGACAACGTCGGCCTCGTCGCGAAACCCATCGGCTATGTCGGGCCACTCGATCGTCGCGAGCTTGGTGTCCTCGAGACCCACACGACGGAAATCTCTTTTCGCCTGAAGAGTCAAAGGGACGCTGCCCGCGGTAACTGCCGGACCCTTGCGTGCGTAGTCGGGCGGTTCCGCCGGTGGTCGCCAGGGAAGCGGTGGGCCGATGACGGCGCGGCCGGCCCCGTGAGGCTCGTCGTCGCGCGCGCAGCGGTAGTCGTAAGAGAGCTCGTCCTCGACCTCCGGCGAGGCCGCCCAGGCGAGAAACACGAGCTGCTTCAGCGCCATAAACGACATCCGGAGAGCTCCAAGGCGCGAGTGCAGGCCGGCCCCGAACCACTTCAGCGCGGCCGTGTCGTCGAGCCGGGTGAAGCGGCGTCGATGTCGGGACAGAAGAGGAGACAGCTCCAGCACCACCAGCATCCACCCGACCCCGGCCCTCGCCGGTGGGTCCCAGGCCGCGAGTTGCTCGTCCAGTCGACGCGCGCACTCGGCTCGGGCCGCCCCCGGGAGACCGTGCCCCTCGGGGACCAGCACCTCGGCGAGACGTCGCACCGTTGCATATCGCCGTGGAGAAAGCGTCGCTTCGGTCACCTAAGACGCCACTTCCTGATCAGCCGGTACTGCACGTAAACGATCAATCCCGTGAACAGAAACATCGTGAGGCTCATCGCCGACGCATAGCCGAGACGAAAGTAACGGAAGGCCTGACGGTAGGCATACAGAGGGAGATAGGTCGTCGCCAGCCGGGGACCGCCTTCGGTGACGAGCAGCGCGGGGACGAAGTTGATCTGGAAGGACAGGATCACGTCGCGCAACGCGAGAAGACCGATGAGCGGCGCCATGACGGGCAGAGTCAGACGCCGAAGCGTGAACCAGGCGGAGGCGCCGTCGACGGCTGCGACCTCGTACAGCCGCTCGGACACCGCTCGGCGCGCGGCCAGCGCAACGATGAACGCCTCGCCCACTTGAAAAGCACCCATCAAGGCCATGGCGACGCGTGCCGACCACGGATCGGTGAGGACGTCGGGTAGCCCGGCCCCCCTGAGCGCAACCGCCAGCGGACCGTAAAGAGGGTTGAGCAGCCACAACCACAGCAGCGCATAGGCGACGTCGGGGATGACCGACGGCATGTAGGCACCGACCCTTCCCGCCGTCGCTCCAAGAGCCCGTTTGTGCAGAAGCAAGGCCAGGCCGACGGCGACAACGAGCCGCACCGGCACCGCGATCGCCGCGTAAACGATCGAGTTCCCAAAGGAGCGCCAGAATGATGCATCCCCGAAAAGACGCGAGATGTTATCGAGCCCGTTGAACTCTGGGGCGGAGATCCCCGAGTACTCGGTGAAGGCAAGGGCCACCGACCCACACAACGGCAGCGCCACCAACACCAGGAGACCGGCAAGATACGGCCAGGCGAGCCTCGTCGCCCCTCTCACACGGCCCTCCCGTCCACTCCATCGAAGGCCTTCACGTCTGCGGTATCGAAGTCGACTCTCACCGCATCGCCGGGTTCGGGTAACGAGGTTCGAAGCACCTTCGCAAGGAGCCGGTGGCCATCCACGTCCACATGGAGAATCGCGACGTCGCCGATGACCTCGACGGCGGCAACCGTCGCCGACAGCTTCCCTGCCGCGTGTGTCATCCGCAGATGTTCTGGTCGCAATCCGAGAACCGGACCCCGCGCCCCGTCGGGAAAGAGTTGGGCGGGAAAGAGATTCATCGGCGGATTGCCGAGGAAGCGCGCGACGAAAGCGGTGGCCGGGTTGTCGTAAAGCTCAACGGGAGGGCCGAGTTGTTCAAGTTGTCCGTCGCGCAGCACGGCAACGCGATCCCCCATCGTCATGGCCTCGATCTGGTCATGGGTGACGTACAAACAGGTCGTGTCAAGTCGGCGCTGCAAGGCTCTTATCTCGCTTCGCGCCCGCACGCGCAGCTCGGCGTCGAGATCGGACAGCGGCTCGTCCATCAGATAAAGGGCCGGATGCCGGGCGATCGCGCGCGCCAGGGCAACTCTTTGCTGCTCGCCGCCGGAGAGCTCGGTCGGTCGGCGATCCAGGAGATTCTCTATGGCCAGAAGGGACGATACCTGCTCGACGCGCGCGGCCGTCTCCGTAGCGCTCACCCCCCTTGCCCGCAGACCGAAAGTGATGTTGTCGCGCGCGGAGATGTGGGGGAAGAGGGCAAGATCCTGAAAGACCATCGCCACATCCCGTTTGCCGGGGGAAATGCCGGTTACATCGCGCTCCCCGACGTAAATACGTCCGCCGTCCGGTCGTTCGAGGCCGGCGATGCAACGGAGGAGCGTGGATTTTCCCGAGCCGGACGGCCCGACGATCACGACCAGTTCGCCGGGACCCGCGTCGAGGTCGAGACCCCTCAGCGCGCTTATCGACTCGGTGCGCCGGCCGGTCCTAACGCGATAGGTCTTGGTGAGCTCAACCAGGCGCGCGCTCACTCAGCAGCCGACGACCCCTCCTCGAAGAGCGATGATGTCTGCTCCTCGAGATCGGTTATCGCGTCATCGATCGTGTAATCGTCCTCGTAGAAGGCTCTTGTAAGGATCTCCTCGGCTACGTCCTCGATCTCCGGCCACGTCGGGATCACCGGCGTGCGACGGATGTTGGGAATGACGTCGAGGAAGACCTGCGAGCGACTCGGCACCTCTGCCGGGTTCAAGAAAGCGCCCGATTGCGCCACGGACATTCTCGACGGCACGGTTCGCCCGCCGAGAGCGGTGATCGTCTGACCTTGCTCTCCGATGGCATAGGAGATGAATTCGAGGGCGGCCTCGTGGTTGTCGGACCCGGCGGCAACGCAGTACGCGTCGGAGTGAAGGATCCCCGACGGAACGGACTCCTGAGGAAGAGGTGCGACGTCCCACTTGAGGCTCGTTATCTCCCTGAACTCCGGGGTGTCTCGTCGCGACGACAACAGCATCCCGAGTTTGCCGGTCGCGAACATGGTCTCGAGGTCCTCCGCGGCGGTCACCTCTTGCTCGGTCGGAACCACCTGGTCGTCGCGCACGAGGCCGACGATGAACTCCAGCGCCTCGCGCGCCGCGGGGTCGTCGAAAGTGAAGCGCGTGGGCGCGTTGGGGTCGTCGACAATTTCGCCGCCGTTTGTCCACACGAACGGAGCCAGCCGGATGATGCTCGGCTCGATGCCCACCCCGCGCACCTCCCCATCCGTTAGCTCGACTGCGGTGCCGCGGAAGTCTTCCCAGGACCAGTCGTCCGAGGGGGAGGCAACGCCCGCTTTCTTGAACAACGACTTGTTGTAATAGACCACCAGCGACGAGATGTTCTGGGGCATGCACTGGAGCTCGCCGGCAAAGGTGAACGCTTCGAGAGGAGGTTCGTAATAGTCGGCCGTGTCGATCTCCATCGATTCGAGATGCGGCCCAACGGGCTCGAGGGCGCCTCGCACGACGAATTGCGAGTACTCGCGGAAGTTGACGAGAAAGACGTCGGGCGGGTTCCCACCCGTGAACGCGGTAGAAAGTTTGGTGAGGTGGTCGTCCTTGTCGGCCACATCTATCAAATTGACGTCGATGTCTTCGTGGCTCTTTTCGAAATCGTTGACCAGGCTGCGGTAGACGACTATCTCCTCGGGATCCCCCGCCACCTGGAACTCAATCGATCCCGGCCCCCCCACGGCGGGATCGTCACCGTCGTTGGACGCGCAGCCCGTCACCAGGACAACCGCTACGCCGAGAGCGAAGAGCCTCTTCACTACACCTCCAGAGTTCGCCTGAAGAAAGCTCGTTGCGACGCGAGGAACGCGACGAGGGCGGGAACCGTCGCAACCACGGCCCCCGCGAGCAGCAGCGGATAAAGCCTCGGCTCCAAGGTGCTGAGCCCCTTCAGGCCAAGCGGGAGCGTAAAGCGCTCGGTCGTCGACAGATAAATGAGCGGATCGAAGAAGTTCGCCCAATGCCACACGAAGGCAAGTACGGCCACGGCGAAGGCGGCCGGCCTGGCCAGCGGGAAGGCCACCCTCCGCCAGATCATCAGAGGAGACATCCCGTCGATTTCGGCCGCCTCGTAAAGGGACTTCGGAATGCGCGAGTAAACGAGCGCGAAGAGCAAGACGTAGAACGGCGAGGTGGCCATCAGAGCGGGAGCTATCAGGGGCCACGGCGAGTCGAGAAGACCCAACCATTTGAAGAGCACAAAACGAGGGACCCACACGAGCATGATCGGGACCATCAGCGCGGCCAGCGACACTCCGATGAGAGCTCGACGTACCCGCGGCGTCGCGCGGGCAATGGCGAAGCCGGCCCAGGACGCCACCAGCACTGTGACCGGTACCGCGATGGCAACGACGACGAGCGAGTTCCGCATGAAGGTCCAGATGGGCACGAAGGCGGAAAGGTTCCGGTAGTTGTCGAAGGTCAGATACTCGGGGATCAGATCGATACCCCGTTCGGGGATCAGAGTCGGATCGCGCAGCGAGCCGAGGATCATCAGCGCGGCGGGAAGAACGAACAACACAAAGACGGCAACTATGCCGACGGTCCGAAGCCCTCGCGCGCTGTTCATCGCCGCAACCTTAGTCAGGACGGCGAGGGAATGGCCGGAAGCGTCGGTGTGACGGCCGGGGCGGCTCCGAACAACAGCTTGATCGTCACCTGGCCTTCGCACGGACCCTCTCGCAGCAAGAAGGTCCCCGTGTTGGGGCCTTTGGCGAAGAAGATCTCGGCCTCGAACCCCTCGTTTTCACCGCTAATCGTCTCGAAACCGTTAAGCCTGATGTGTCTCGAGAGCTGGGGATAGAGCTCGACGATGGTGGTCTCGGCTATTGCACGGGCGCCGACGTAACCCTTTTGCTCGGCGACCTTGGTCACGGTCCCCCAATCGGACAGCGGTATCTCGGGAGGTAGAAGGTCGAGTTGCTTCTCGGGGGCGGGGGCGTCGGTCATGCAGACCTTGGGACCCCGCGTGGTAGTTCCATCGTCTCCGCATCCGGCGACGAACAAAAGGGTCGCGCCGAGGACGGCGGAGGTGCGGAGGCTCAGCTGGCTTCGGCGAGCCGGGCGGCTGCGCTCCGGAACTGCTCGCCGGCGTGATAGCTCGAGCGGACGAGGGGGCCGGACTCGACCCAGGCCATGCCGAGTGACTTCTCGCCGAACTCCTTAAAGCGCGCGAACTCGTCGGGGTGCACCCACCGGTCGACGGGCAGGTGCCAGGACACGCTCGGCTGCAGGTACTGGCCGATCGTCAGCACATCACAACCCGCTGCTCGCAGGTCTTTCATCGCGTCGTAGACCTCGTGCTCGCGCTCTCCCATGCCCACGATCAAATTCGACTTCGTCACCTGGTCGGATCTCAGCTCTTTGGCTATGCGCAGCAGATCGAGCGACGCGTCGTAACCGAAGCCCGGCCGGATCTTCGAGTGCAGTCTTCGAACGGTCTCGAGATTGTGTGCGAGGACGTCGGGCCGCGCGTGGATAACCCGGGCGAGCGACTCACGCGGACTTTCGGAGCGGCCCTTGAAGTCGGGGATAAGGACCTCGATCCCGCAGTCGGGAAGTGCCTCCCGGATCGCGGTGATCGTGGCGGCCCAGTGCGCGGAACCAGCGTCGCCGAGATCGTCGCGCGCCACTCCGGTTACCACCGCGAACTTAAGACCCATAAGACGCACCGCTTCCGCGATCTTGGCCGGCTCCTCCGCGTCCAAAGGCTGGGGCTTCGCCGTCATCACATCGCAGAACCCACAGCGTCTGGTGCACAGATCGCCGCCGATCAAGAAGGTCGCCTCACGCGCCTCCCAGCATTCGTAGATGTTGGGACACGCTGCTTCCTCGCACACGGTATGCAGTCCGCGCTCGCGCATGATGTTGCGCAGCTCGGTGAAGTTCTCGCCGTGGCGAACCCGTACTTTCAACCACTCCGGTCGCCGTTCGGGCCGGCCCGCGTCGGGGCCCGGTGCCTCGCGCATGGGCGCGCCGCGCCGAAGGCCACGCTCGATCTCCTCCCGACTCTTGATGGTCGGTATGAGTACCTGTGCCAGGACTAGAACTCCGCCAGCTTGCGCATCTCTTGCTCGATGCGATCGGGATTGGGCAAGAACCAGCTCTCGAGGGGACCCGCATACGGCATGGCGGGAACGTGAGGCCCGCCGATGCGAACGACCGGACCGTCCAGATCGAACAGCGCGTGCTCGGCGATCTGCGCCGAGACCTCGGCCCCCACACCGAGGAACTTGTTGTCCTCGTAGACCACCATCGCCTTGCCGGTCTTACCGACCGAGCTGAGGACGGTCTCCATGTCGAGGGGCATTACCGTGCGCAGGTCGATTACCTCTACCTCGATGCCGTCCGACGCAAGCCGCTCAGCCGCCTCGAGACAGTAGTGATGCATGAGCCCGTACGCGACACAGGTGAGATCCGATCCCTCGCGGCGCACCTCGGCCTTGCCGAACTCGACCGTGAAACGCTCGTCCGGAACGTCGCCCTTGATGAGGCGATACGTCTTTTTGTGCTCGAGGAAGAGCACGGGGTCCGGGTCCTCGATCGCCTGAATGAGCATCCCCTTGACGTCGTAGGGGGTCGACGGAAGCACCACCTTCAAACCGGGCACGTGCGCGAACAAGGCCTCGATCGACTGCGAGTGATAAAGCGCGCCGTGGACGCCCCCGCCGTAAGGAGCTCGGACCACCATTGGGACGCTGAAGTCGCCGTTGGACCGGTAACGAATTCGGGCCGCCTCCTGGATGAGCTGGTTGAAGCCGGGGAAGATGAAGTCGGCGAATTGCATCTCGGCGACCGGACGAAGGCCGTCGATGGCCATGCCGATCGACACGCCGGCGATGAGGCACTCGTCCAGCGGCGTGTCGATGACCCGTTCGGCCCCGAACTCGTCGAGGAAACCCATCGTGGCCCGAAACACGCCGCCGCGCGCTCCCACGTCCTCACCCAGCACGACCACGCGGTCGTCGCGTTTCATCTCCTCGAAGAGAGTGTCGTGAACCGTCTGAACGATGTTCTTCTCCGTCATGTCAGCTCACCACCTGAGTGATGTCGACGTCCGCCCACACGTTCTTGCCGGCGTCGGCGGGGTCCGGTAGGTCGGCTGCGTCGGCCTCCTTGGCGCCGTCCGCGACCTCCTGCTTCGTCTGCTCGCGCATCTCGGTGATCTTGGAGTCGTCGGTCACCTCGACCGACTTCAGATAGTTCTCGAAGTTCGGAATGGGATCTTTCTTGCGCCATTCCTCGACTTCGTCACGGCTTCGATAGGTACGGTCGTCGTCGTCCGACGTATGCGAGTAGAACCGGTAGGTGCGGAGCTCGATCAACGACGACCCCTCGCCCGAGCGGGCCCGGTCGACGGCCTCTTTGGTCACGCGGTAGGACTCGAGCACGTCGTTGCCGTCGGCCTCGACGCCCGGGAATCCGTAACCCTCTGCACGCTTGTAGACACGGCCTGCCACCTGCATCGACTCGTGCACGCTGATCGCGTACATGTTGTTCTCACACACGAACACCAGCGGGAGCTTGTGGATTCCGGCGAAGTTCATAGCGCCGTGCCAGTCGCCCTCGGACGTGCCGCCCTCCCCGAACCAGGTGCCGACGACGGCGTCCTCTTTCTTGTACTTCTTCGAATAAGCGATCCCCGCGGCGTGAAGACACTGGGTGGCAATTGGAGACGAGCCCGTGATGATGTTGCGGTCGTTCGATCCCCAGTGCGCCGGCATCTGACGACCGCCCGACGAGGGGTCCTTCACTTTTCCGAAAAGGCCCATAAAGACGTCGGCCGGGGTGAAACCCGCGGCCAGCACGAGCGCCATATCCCGGTAGTAAGGGCAGAAGACGTCCTTGCCTTTCTCGAACGCCCAGATCGATCCGACCTGCGCGGCCTCGTGCCCCGATACGGGGACGACAAAGGGAGCCTTGCCCTGCCGGTTGAGACCCCACTGCCGTTCGTCACAGAAACGAGCGAGCAGCATGATGCGGTACATCCCGAGCAGGTCCTCTTCTTTGAGACCCAGATCGGTATGTCTGTCCTTAGTCTTTGCCATCCCGTGACCTCCTGTGGCCTACGCCTTTGTTGACACCCTGTCCGCCATCGCGGTAATCGAGCAATCGGTCATATTTCCGGACTCGGCGACGCCGAGTTCCAAGTGAGAAGGGGTCTCCGGCGGCAACAGGATGCGGGGGTGCGTCCATACGAGCGCCCGCCCGAAAACCTCCGCGACATGTTTCGCCGCGATACCGCCCACTTCCTTCAGCGACAACCTCTTGCCGGTCTGCGACTCCACCGAGGTCACCCACCGGTCCTGGATCCCGCAGGGGACGATCCCCTCGAACATCGCGAGGTCTGTGGCCACGTTGAACGCGAAGCCGTGCATCGTGATCCCTCGCGTGATCTTCACGCCGATGGCGCCGATCTTGTCCTTGCCCACCCACACCCCGGTGTGTTCGGGATCGCGCACCGCCTCGACGCCGAGCTCACGAGCGGTGCGGATGAGCGCCTCCTCGAGCTTTCTCAGGTAAGCGAGGACGTCGTAGCGCTCTCCCAATTCGAGGATCGGATAGCCGACAAGCTGGCCGGGCCCGTGGTAGGTCGCTCGGCCCCCGCGGTCGACGTGAAACAACGCGATGTCGCGGGCCGCTCGCATGGCCTCGTCCCACACGAGGTCGTCTGCGAGGCCGCGACGTCCCAAGGTGTAGGTGTGCGGATGCTCTAACAACAGCAGCGCGTCCTCGACGTCGCGCTCGAGCCGCGCCAGGAAGAGCTCTCGCTGGCGCGCCCAGGCCGCGGGATAGTCGACCCGGCCCAACCACGCGGTGGTCAGACAGACCGATCCCGGCCGGTCGAGTGCGAGAGCGTCGTTGGTCTCCATCGTCGTTTTAGAGGTACTGCGACAGGTCCGGGGAGAAGTCGGTGGTCTCGATACGTTCGCGCAGCTTGGATAGGAAGCGAGCGGCCTCCGCTCCGTCGATGACACGGTGGTCCCACGACAGCGACAGGAACCCCATGCTGCGGATCGCGATCGACTCATCGTCGGTAACGACCACGCGTTTCGTGATCGCCTCAAAACCGATGATCGCGGTTTGTCCTCTCGGGATGATCGGGACCGACATGATCGAGCCGAAGGGGCCGGGATTTGTGATCGTGAACGTGCCGCCGGCGAGGTCGTCCGGCGATAGCTTCTTCGACCGTGCGCGCGTGGCGACGTCGTTGATCCCGCGCGCGAGACCGGCCACCGTCTTCTCATCGGCCCCCTTGACGACGGGGACGATCAAACCGCCACCTTCCAAAGCCACCGCGATGCCGAGGTTCACGAAGTGCTTGATGCGATTTCCCTTGTTCTCCTCGTCGTAGGTCGCGTTCACCTCGGGCATCTCGAGCAACGTGTCGCAAACGGCCTTTGCCAAAAAAGGCATGTAGGTGAGGTTGAAGTTCTCGCGCTCTTTGAACGCGTCTTTCGCCTCGGCTCGCAGTTTGACGACGTCTGTCCAGTCGGCCTCGACCGCGTTCCACGCGCGAGCGGTCTCGCGCGCGGAGGCGACCATGTGCTCGGCCGTGCGCCGGCGGATGTTCGTCCACGGGACGAGCTCCTCGCGCTCCGATAGGGACGCGACCGACGGTTCTGCCTCCTTGGGGGCCGGCTTCGGCTTTTTCTCCGCCTCTTGCTCCGGCGCCGGCTCCGCCGAGGCGGCCGGGCGTTGCTGAGGTTGCGACTTCTTTGTCTCCACGAACTTCAAGACGTCTTGTTTGCGGATGCGGCCCCCGGTTCCCGAGCCCTCGACCTCGTCGAGGTTCACCCCGTGCTCGTCGGCGAGCTTGCGGACGAGCGGCGAGATGATCCCGCGCTTGGAGGTGTCCCCCCCGCTTTGGGCCTGGCCGTTCGACGAGCCGGCGGGCTGTTTCTCGGGCTCGGCCTGATCGGGTTCGGGCGCCGCGCTCGAGGACTCTTCATCGGCGCCGGACTCCTCGGCCGTACGCTCCTCGTCGGGGGTCGCGGCCTCTTGTTCGGCGCGGTCACCGGCGTCGGCGGCCGGCTCCTCCTCGGCCCCCTCTGCCTCCTTACCCGCCTCCCCCTCGGACCCGGCCTCGGAACCCCCCTTGGAACCCGAGGACTCGGCATCGCCGGAATCGGCCTGCGCCTCCGTCGATTCGCCGCCCTCGTCTCCCGTGTCCTCGGCCTCACCTTCACCCACGACGGCGATAGGAGTGCCGACCTTCACGGTCTCACCCTCCTGAACCAGGATCTTCTGGAGCGTGCCGGAGGCGGAGGAGGGGACCTCGGAATCGACCTTGTCGGTCGAGACCTCGACGAGGAGCTCGTCCTCGCCTACCTCCTCGCCCTCCTTTTTGAGCCATTTCGTGATGGTGCCCTCGACGACGGACTCGCCGAGCTGCGGCATCTTGATCTCAGTGGCCATCCAGGCGACCCTCCCCTGTGAGCGATCGGCGTGCGACCCCTACCCGAAAACGTCCAAACAAAGCTAGCTTTCCAGGGTACCGCCACCGGGAGCGGTCTCGGAGGCCCTCAGGCCCGGACTATGCGCAGGTAATCGGTGGCGCCGGCGCGGGGGCCGGGGGTTCCGGCCACGACTATCGCCAGATCGCCCCGCTTCACGACCCCGCCTTCGAGCGCGGCGCGCAGCACCCGCTGCACGAGACCTTCAGCGCCGGGGGGAAGGTTGAGAGGCACGACTCCCCACACGAGCGTTAGACCCCCGAAGCAGTCCGGCGTCTCGGCGAGGCCGGCGACCGTCTGTCGGGGCCGGTAGGCCGCCACCCGCCGCGCGGTCGAGCCACTTTGCGTCACGCACAAGATGGCCTCGGCATCAAGATCGCCTGCCGCCTGTACCGCGGCGTGTGCGACGGCCCACGCGACCGGATCGCCGTCGCGATCCGATGGCGCCATGGTCAGGTGCTGGGTCGGCTGTCGTTCCTCCGCGGTACGAGCGACGGCGGCCATCGTCGCGACGGCCTCGGTCGGATAACGACCGACGGCGGTTTCTTCCGACAACATGAGCGCATCGGTTCCGTCGAACACCGCGTTGGCCACATCGTTGACCTCGGCTCGCGACGGAAGCGGATCCTCGGTCATCGACTCGAGCATCTCTGTCGCGGTGATCACCGGCTTTCCCGCAAGGTTGCACGAACGGATGATCTGTTTCTGTAACAGCGGAACGCGGCGAAGCGGGGTCTGGATCCCGAGGTCGCCGCGGGCGACCATCACGGCGTCTGCCTCGTCGATGATCTCGTCGAGGTGCTCGATCGACGACGCCGTCTCGATCTTCGCCACGAGTTGCGGGCTGGAGGAATCGGCGGGGAGGGCCTCCCGCGCACGTTTGAGATCGGTCGCGTCGCGGACGAACGACAGACCGACCATGTCGGCACCCAGTTCGACGGCCACTTTCATGGCCTCACGATCCTGGGGGGTAAAAGCCTCGACCTGTCTCTCCGCTTTCGGAAGGTGCATGCCCTTACGAGAGCGGACCGTGCCACCCCGCACAACCGTCGTCCGAACCTCGTCACGGGCCGCGGCCTCCACGCGCAGGACCACCTCGCCGTCGGCGAGGTAGATCTCGTCCCCGACGCTTACCAGAGACGCGAGATCCGGCACCGAGGTCGCCACCCGTCGGGCGTCGCCGTCTTCAGCGCGCGTGTCGAGCACGAAGTCCGTGCCCGAGGAAAGGCTCACCGAGTCGCCCGCAAAATCCCGGGTCCGCATCTTCGGGCCCGGGAGGTCGACCAGGATCCCAACGGGTCTACCCAACTCGCTCGCCGCGGCGCGGACCTCCGCGGTTACCGCGCGATGACCCTGGGCCTCTCCGTGGGCGAAGTTCAAACGAACAACGTCGACTCCCGCTTGCAGGATCGAACGCAATTGATCCGGCTCCCGCGATGCCGGGCCGACCGTCGCGACGATCTTGGTCCGCCGCCGCATGGTTTCGCGCCTAGCCGTGGAGTGGTTTGCCGGCCAGTTCCAGGAAGGTCTCGCCGATGGCCTCGGACAACGTCGGGTGGGCGTGCATGAGCTCGGCAAGCTCGTCGGGATAGGCCTCCCACGAGGTCACCAGCTGCGCCTCCGTAATGAGATCCGACGCGCGCGGGCCGACGATGTGGATTCCGACAACCGCGCCGCTCTTGTCGGCGACGGTCTTTACGAACCCTTGCCCTCCGCCGAGCATCAACGCGCGCGCGTTGGCGGAGAACGGGTAGCGCTTCGTCACGACGTCGACGTCGAGTTCTTTTGCCTTCTCCTCGGTAAGACCAACCGAGGCGACCTCGGGCTGGCAGTAGATGACGTGCGGAACGTTGCGGTAGTCCATGGGGGCCGGGCTATCGCCGGCGATGAGCTCGGCAACCTTCTGGCCCTCGGCAAATGCGACGTGCGCCAGCTGCGGGTGCGGCCACCCGGAGTCGGGGATCGTCACCGAGTCTCCGATGGCGTACACGCCCTCGACGCTCGTCCTAAAAAGCTGATCGGTGACGATGTAATCCCTGTCGGTTTTAATGCCGATCTCGTCCAATCCCATGTCGGCCGTGTTCGGTGCTCGCCCGATCGCAACGAAGAGGCGGTCGGCCGTGAGCGACTCGCTCTTGCCGTCTTTTTCGATCGTCACCTCGACGCCGGAATCGTTCGTAGACGCCTCTTTGACCTCGACGCCCAGGTGGAACTTGATGCCTCGACGTTGCAATAACTTCGCCAGCGCTTCGGAGATGTCGCCGTCTTCCGCGGGAGCAATGCGAGGCAACATCTCGACGACCTGCACCTCCGCGCCGAAGGATCGGTACACGCTCGCGAACTCGAGGCCGATGTAGTTGCCTCCGACGATGATCACCGACGAGGGGATGTCCGAGGCGGAGAGGCCGTGGGTGGAGTTATGAACCTTGTCGCCGTCGGACTTGATGAAGGGAAGATCCCGCGGGTACGCGCCCGTCGCCAGAACCAGTCCTTTATCTGCGGTCAGGGTGCGCTCCCCACCGTCGGTTTCGACGGTTACGGACTTTGCGTCCTGTAGATGACCACGTCCCTCGACGAGCTCGATCTTGTGGCGTTTTACCAGCCCCGACAAGCCCTTGTACATGCGCCCGACGACCGAGTCCTTGAAGTTGAGGACCTTCCCCCAGTCGACGGTGGGCTCGCCGTCGACGAGGATCCCGAAGTCGCCGGCGTCCTTTATCTCGTCGACCAGGTCGGCGGCGTGAAGGAGAGCCTTTGTCGGGATGCATCCCCGGTGCAGACAGGTGCCCCCGACCTTGTCATCGGTGACGATCGCCACCGACATGCCGAGGCCCGTGGCGCGAAAGGCCGCCGAGTATCCGGCGTTGCCTCCGCCGAGGATCACTACGTCAAAGGAATCCTGGTTGTCTGTCACTGAGACCTCCCACAAGGCGGGCGCTGTCCGCCGAGTGAGCAATGACGCCGGATTATCAGCCCTAATCACGCACTCGGCGGCCTTCTTGCGACGATACACGCCGCAGGGGCGTCCCGGTCCGACAACGTGTCGCAGGCCCGGTCTACGATGGAGAAATGAAAGAGACACGGCGCACATCTATATGAGCAGAGCGAAGGCTGTACGCGGTGAAGGGTGATCGGGTCGAGATCGTCGTCGATATAGGCGACGGGACCAAGACCTACGAGATCGTGGCCACCAAGGCGGGGCGGCGAGTGGAGGTCTCGAACGTCAGGGGCACGGTCGAGGTCACCGAGGTCACCCGCACGGGGGTCGAGGTGCGCAGTGGACGTTTCATGACCTCTCGCGTCGTAGCGGTCATCGAGTATCCGGCCGACGACCTCGAAGAAGGTGCAAAGAAGAAGCGGGGGCCCGACAACCAGCCCTCGATGATGTAGGGCGCTATGTAACCGGCGCCTTGCAGTGTTTGCAGTAAGGCGCGCTGGGCGAGATCAGCCCGCCGCAGTTCGAGCAGCGGCGGGGCTGGACCGCCGACCCTCCGCCACTAGCGCGGATCACTTTGATCGATATCACCCCGAACACAGCGATGAGGGCGAGGAGCAACGCGCCGATGCCGTCGATTTCGCCGGCCGCGGCAGTCCCAAACGCCCAGACGAGGGCGAGGGCAATGAAGCCGATAACAACGGCCTTCACAGGATCTCGTCCAGCCAGTCCAGCACGAGCTTGACCGAGCGCTCGTCGCGGCGAAGCTGATGACCTCCGCCTTCGATGATTTCCAAGCGTGCGTGCGGTGCCGCGTCGTGAAGCCGCGACGCATGATCGACCGAAACGACGTCGTCGGCGGTTCCATGAACGATAAGAATGGGAACCTCGACCCCTGTAACGGCGCGCGTCGTCGTCACCTTTTCGAACTCGGCGGCCCACTCCGCCGGGTCTGCCGTCACGATCGGATCCACGGTCATTCCGGCCTCAATCGTGATGCGCTGAAGGGCGGCGGCGGCATCGGTCGCAAAGCTGACCCACGCGGCGGGGGCCGCGAGGAGTCCGAGGGCCTGAACGGAGGCTCCGCGCGCCACCGCTTCGGTGGCGACGCAGCCGCCGGCCGACGATCCGATCAACGCGAGCGGTTTGTCCGGCGCCAGCGCCGCGGCGTCCTCGACGATGCGGGCCGCATCTCGCACCCACCCCTCGATGGAGAAGTAGCCTTCGGAGTCGCGCACGGCGCGCATGTCGGCCCACACCGCCGCGTAACCCGTTTCGACGAAGAGCCGGGCGAAACCCTCGTAGCCGGTATCGCCGGGCTCGGGCGGCGCGCTCGAGGGAATTCCGTGCAACAACACAACAGTCGCCCGAACGACATCGGGAACGAGCGCTCCGCCGCGCAGCCGAAGGCCGTCGCTCACGATTTCCAGGGGGTGAACGTCCAGGGTCACTCCCCTACTTGTATCTCACCTTTCATCCCGTGACCCTCGTGAGGGATACAGAAGTACTCGTAGGTACCGGGTTCTTCGAGGGTCACGGTGAACTCCTCGCCGGGCGCAATCAACGCCTCGCCAACGTTGTCACGCGCCGCCTGCTCCGTGTCGAAGCCCCCGCTGGAGAAGAAGTTTGCGCCGTCGGGAAGGCCATCCTGATACGCGGTGACGGAATGGGGCTCATCGCTCTCGTTCACAAAGGTGATCTCTTGGCCCAAGAACGATCCCTCAACGAAGGCGGGATCAAAGACGTGGTCTGAGGTCATCGAGATCTCCGTCGTCTCGATCATATCGTCCGAGCACGCGCCGAAAAGGGCGATCGGCAAACAGCAGGCGAGCAGGAGCCAGAACCTCTTTCTCATTTCGTCAGACGGTAAGGAGACCGGTGAGGTACATGAACGAAAGTCCGACGACGAACCCTAATGAGTTATAGCCGGCGCTCAACTTGCCGCGGGACGTCATCGAATGGGTTATCTGCCAGATCACCTGTGCGATGGCTCCGGCGGCGATGCCGAAAGCGAACGTGGACCACGCCGCCGAATAGGCGAAGCCGCCGAGCCAGGCGCCCGCAATTGTCGGAGCGCCCGCGATGAGCCCCAGCAGCAGGAAGTCGCGAACAGGTGGTCTGCGCTCGAGCTCGCCGAGTGGGGCGACGATCGCCAGCCCCTCCGTGGTGTTGTGCAGGGCAAAGCCGACGACCAAGAAGGTCCCGAGCGCGACCTCGCCGACGGCAAGAGCCGCGCCCACGGCCAGGCCCTCTCCGAGGTTGTGCAGCCCGATGCCGATCGCGATCAGGTACGCGAGAACCAGACCGCTTCGCCGGCCCGTCTCCCGACGAGTGAGCCAGCCCTGCAGTCCGACGAGGGCGGCAATCGCACCTAACGCACCTATGGCGAAAAGACCGACGCCGTCGAGCGCGGATGGCGTGACGCCCGCCAGCTCCAGCCCCTCCACAAACGTGTCTAGCAACAAGAACGCGAGCAGTCCGACGGTGAAAGCGAGGAAGAAACCGATCCATTTGCGCGACGCGGTGCGCAACGCCGAGAACCAGAGCAAACCGATCGCGACCGGGATCACGCCGATGTATAGCCCGAGAAGGGCGTAGATCCCAAGCGTCGACGCGTCGAATTCCGGCGTCAAAGCCGCTGCCTCTATCTCGTGCTCGATAGTCAGGCCGGTCGAGGTCACGAAGGCGATGTTGAGCGGGAGCCCGTCCTCCCAGGGGTACTCGATACGCATCTCGGTGGACTCCAGCCGGTCGAGTTCCTTATCACCCACCGTGAACTGCCAGTAGGAGTCGTTAACCAAGACCTGCGCGATCCGTACGGGGTCCGGCCCGTCATTTCGCAACAAGAGCTCGACGGCGTCCTCGGTGAAGACCGTCCGTTCGACTGCTATCGCCTCGACGGGGGGAACCGTTCGAAAGGAGCCCAGTGGATCGAGGGCAACGAAGACTCCCAGCAGGACGCCGATGAAGACAAGCGGGGCCAGGATGGCGGCCCAGCGCGGAACGCGCCCTGGCACCGTGGCAGTTGCGGACCCGGCCATCTATGTCACCTCGAAAAAGCTCATCCACCCGAGGTCGACGAACTCGGTCTGATGGGCATGGAACATGAAACGGCCCGGCTCCCGATAGGCAAACTCGAGCATGTGTCGCTCCGCTTGAGCCATGGAGATCACGTCGGTGAAGTCGTGTGGCGTCAGCGAAGTCCCCGTCCGATAGAGATGAAAGAAGTTCGCGTGTAGGTGGATCGAGTTGATGGGGTCGAACTCGGTGATGTTGATGACGTGCGCCCGTTGCAGCTCACCCGCGCTGATGGGAATGGGATCGTTCACGTACGCAAATGCCACCGTGTTGATCGCGTAAACCTCGTTCTCGTTGTCGAAGTTGGTATCGAACGCGTTCATCACCATGACCATCTCGTTCGCATCCGGCCGACCCTTCTTTGGGTCGATGATGAAAGCGCCGTAAAGGCCCCGATGGATGTGTTGCGCGAGGGGATGCGAGTGGCAGTGGTACAGATGCGTCCCGAACGGTTCGGCAATGAAGTCGTAAACGAACGTCTCGCCGGGCTGCGGCTCGCCGGCTCCCGGGACTCCGTCCATGGCGGCGGCGTGAAAACCGTGGAAGTGAATCGTGTGCGGATGCGACGAAGAGTTCACCAACTCGATGCGGACCCGGTCACCCTCGGTCGCTCGAATCGTGGGGCCCGGAACGCGGCCGTTGTAGGTCCACGCCTCGAAGAAGACCCCCGGCGCGACCTCGATGGTCTTGTTGACAACGAGGAACTGGTACTCGCGCACCGTTCGGCCCGACGAGTCCTTCGAGACCACGCCCCCATCGAAATCGGTGAGTATCTCGAGCGGGTGGAACCCGTTGCGCGCGTGGTCGACGGTTCCCACGGGGCCGTGACCGTCGTGTCCCATGCCCTGCGGCCCGGTGTGCCCAACATGTCCACCCGGCATGTCGTGCGTTTCGCCGGCCGCTATCGATCGACCGCCGAGCACTCCCGCTCCCCCGACGGCACCCAGTCGTAAAAAGGTCCTTCGATCTAGGAAACCCACACCGACTCCGCAAGTTCTTTCGATAAGGCCCGGACTTCGTCGTCCCCGTTGGCTAGACGAAGAAAGAGTGGTCCTCCCACCGGCCCGCGGCCGACGACCTCCACCTGCGCGCCCGGACGCATGCCGAGCTCGTCCAGGTAGCGGAGCGTCTCGGCCTCGGAATCGGGAACGCGTTCGATGCTGGCGGCGTCCCCCTCGGCCAGCTCCCAGAGACGGCGGCTACCGAAAGCCTCGCCGGGAAGGTCGCCCTCCTTCGTGGGGATCGGATGTCCGTGGGGATCCGACGTGGGGTGGCCGAGGTGAGCGGAGATGCGCTCCTCAAGCTCCTCGGAGAGTGCGTGCTCGAGGACCTCCGCCTCGGCGTGGAGCTGGTCCCAAGGGACGCCCAGGGCCTGGGCCAGGTAGGTCTCGATGAGGCGGTGATGGCGGACGATCTCGAGCGCGATCCTCCGGCCCGAATCCGTGAGGGAGGCTCCCCGATAGGGGGCGTAGAGGACGATCCCGAGGGCCTCGAGTTTTTTGATCATGTTGGTCGCAGAGGCCGCCGACACTTCGAGGCGGCCGGCCAGGGCCGTGGTGTTGACGGCCGGCTCGGCTCCCGCGGCGGCCGCCTCCGACTCGAGCGAGTAGAGGGCCTTGACGTAATCCTCGGCTGCGGGACTGAGTTTTGGCGGCATGAGATGTGAGTTTAGCCGAGGCTAACAATCTTTTTGTGCATTGCTCGGGGGGCAGGACTCGGGGGGCGCCTACCCTTTGCGCCATGGCCCACGAGACCACTCAGGCAGAGCGGGCCGCAGCGCTGGCGCTGGCGGTCACGGTCCTGCTGACGGCGGCCAAGGTCGCCGTCTGGCTGTCGACCTCGAGCCTGGCCGTCTTATCGCAGGCGCTGGACTCGGCCGTCGACATCGTCGCGTTGGGTCTGATCTTCGTCGGCGTGAGAATCGGTCGGAAGCCGGCCGACGAGTCACACCACTACGGCCACGCCAAGGCCGAGAACCTCGTGGCCTTCACGCAGATGCTCATCCTCGGAGCGATCGTCCTTGCGGTCGCGACCGAGGCACTCCTCCGCTTGAGCGAGGGGGAGACGGCAGTCGTCCGAGTTCCCTGGTACGCCCTCGCCTTACTTGCCGGCTCGACGCTTGTCGATGCGGGCCGCGTCGCTCTTCTCGCGCGCGCCGCCAAGCGGGAGCGATCCGAAGCGCTTAGGTCGGGGGTGCTTCACGTGGCGATGGACATAGGAACGGCGGCGGTTGCTCTCGTCAGCCTGTTGCTCGTCCGCGCGGGGGCCGAGCAAGCCGACGCCGTCGGAGCTCTGCTCGTCGCCGCAGTCGTCTCGGTTGCGGCGATACGCGTCGGCCGGAGATCGGTCGACGTACTGATGGACAGGGCTCCCGGCGCCCCCTTCGAAGCGATCGAACGCGCCGCCGCCTCGGCGGTCGGCGTCGAGGAAACGAGACGTGTGCGGGTGAGGACGACGGGCGAACAGGTCTTTGCCGACGTCACGGTCGCGGCGGGCCGAACCGCAACACTCGAGCGAGCGCACGACATCGCCGAAGACGTCGAGCGAGAGATCGAGCGCGTTGCTCCCGGGACGGATGTCGTCGTCCACGTCGAGCCCGTGTCCGAGACGACCGGTCTGGTCGAACGCGTACAGGCGGCCGCAAGCCGCACCCCCGGGGTGCACGAGGTACACAACGTGATCGTGCTCGCGTTCGACGATGGGGGCCGGCGTTTGCAGGCAACGCTGCACGCGAAAGTTCGACCCGGTCTGTCGTTGGCCGAAGCGCACGAACTCTCAGACAGGGTGGAGGCGGCGGTAATCGCCGAGCTCGGCCCCCTCACGCGCGTCGACACTCATCTGGAGCCGCTGGAAAGGACGACCTTCGGTCGCGACGTCACCGAGGACAGCGCGGAGCTAGTAGCGGAGGTGCAGCACGCCGCACTTCGCGAACCGGAGGTCCTCGACTGCCACGAGGTCCTGATTACGTCCACGTCCCACGGGCTGGCGGTCGTTGCACATGTGAGAGGGCGCCGCGACCTCGCCCTTGCCCGCATCCATGAAGCGTCCGAGCGAATCGAAAACGGTTTAAGAGCAAACCATCCCGAGATCGCGTCGGTCCTCATCCACTTCGAACCGTCCTAACCCCCGTCGATTGCTGAACTGGTCCCGCATAGCGCGACTATTTCGGCAATCGACCGGTTAGTTGGTCTTTTGGAGGGCGTTCATTAGGCGCAGGGCAGGCGCGGCAGCGACCGCGGCGGCGGATCCGACGCCTCTTTCGCAGCGCCTGAGAGAGTCGCTTCCCTCGCCTCCGTAACAGAGGTCCTGCCCGGTGCCCCCGTTGATCTCATCGGAGCCGTCGTTACCTCGCAGCTCGTCGTTGCCCGACGAGCCGAAGATCTTGTCGTCGCCGGCATCACCCTTGATCAGATCGGGGCTGCCGTAGCCGCGGAGGTTGTCGTCGCCGCCCTCGCCGAAGAGACCGTCCGTGGCGTTACCTCCGCACAATCTGTCGGCCCCGTTTCCGCCGCTGAAGACCCACGTGCTCAGCGCCGCGTCGCCCGTACCGCGGCCACCGTTCGCACAGGCGCGATCTTTGCCGCCCCCGGTCACGCCGAAGGACAGGTCGGGATAGGAGACGAGCTTGATCTCAGCCTCGTCGTCCTTCTGAAGGTTTCCCTTGCGGCGTCCGAAACTCCAGTAGTCCTTGCCGGACGTTCCGACGACGCCGAAGGTGTCGTTCTTGCCGGACCCGAGATCCACAGATATCGGGATCTCGTCACCGGACGAGTTCTCGAAAGCGCCGTTGGACAGATCGAGAACAACGCCCGTGTCCTTGTCGTTCGTCGTGTCCTCGATTGTGATGGCGGTCGTCCCGAGAACCGTCGCCGCGTCGCAGGGGGCCCCGTTCCAGGTAATTGCCGTTGCAGGGCTGGGCGTACGACTCAGCACCCCGTCCGCGCCGTCCGACTCGAGCGTGACGAGCACCTCCATCGTCATCGGCGAGTACGAGCAGTTCGTCACGCCGTCGGCGCGAGCAGGCGCGACCAGGGCTTCCGCAACGATGGATAGGGCAATTACGGACCAGATCGGTCCTCGCGCCCGGGAAGTTTTTGTCATCGGTCCTCTTTTCTCAATTCCATGCTCGACCCCTCTCATCGCTCACGGTATTGGGCGTCATGTGTCTTGGCAACGGGGTTTGTCCGAATTGCCCTAAACAACATCGATTTCAACTCGATGAAGACCGGATGCTCCGGCGGGATGAGGCTCTGTCTCTCGCATCTCCTGAACGCGCCCCTCCCCGTCGGTGGCACGTGACATGAGCGTCGCGGCCCCCTCCTCTTCGGGCGTCCAGCGATGCGCCCACTGATACCAGGAGAGTTTCGAGATCGGGGGGCGCAGCATCGCCTCGGCCCACGTGCGGCCGTCGTCGGTCGACACCTCGACGCGGGAGACGCCGCGGTCGCCGGCCCACGCGATCCCGGCGATCCACGCCGGCTCACCCCTCGTCACCTGGTCTGTAGGCACGTCGATGCGCGACTGCGTTTTCACGATGGCCTCGTCGGACCAACCGCGCGTTTGCCAATAGCCGGCGTAGTCCGACGAGACGACCTCGATTTCCTCCAGCCACTTCACGTTTTTCATCCCGTAGATGGAGGGGACGCGCACTCGACAGGGAAAGCCGTGGTCCTGTTGTAGCGGCTTTCCGTTCTGGGCCACCGCGAGCAAGGTGGAAGACCGTTCGGCCGCGGCCAGGGAAATGGAGTCGGAGTAACCGTCCGCCGCTCTGAAGACGACGTCGACGGCACCTTCGTTTACGCCCGCATCCCGAAGGACGTCTCGTAGACGAACACCTCGCCAGAGCGAGTGCCCGATCAAATCGCCGCCGACCTCGTTGGATACGCAGGTGAGGACGGAGTACTCCTCGACAACCGGCCACCGCTGCTGCAAATCCGTAAAGGTCAGCTCCATGGGATTGGCGACCGCGCCGATGACCTTCAGCACCCACCCCTCAGCTTCGACGGATGGGGCGAACAAGTTGATGTCGACGACGTAGTGGTCGTCGACGCTGGTCACTTCGGGCGTCAGGCCGCGGATGTCGGGCCACGGTGGCCTGTCCGGGATCGTCGCCGGATCCGTCGCGGTCGCCAGCGAGACGTCGGTGTCGGGTCCCCCTACAACAGTAAAGAAGCGTGCGATAAATCCCGTAAGACCGAGGCCGGCGAGGCCCGCCGTCCCCCAGCGCACGACCCGTCGCCGGCCGTGGTCCGTCTCCGACGCCGCAACAAGGGATCGATGAAACGCGGTGGCGACCGTCAAGAACGTCAGTGCGCCGAGGACCGCCACCAGCGCGGAGGCGAATCGAGACGCGCCTCCCGAGGGGCCGAGAACTGCGGCGGCTATCCCGAGCGTCGCGAGAACCGCGGCCGCCGGAGCCGCTGTGACGCGATCCGCTCGCGCCGTTCGGGCCAACAGCTCGGCCCCCACGACAAGGGTGCCGAGAACCGTGGCGCCCACCAGAAGGCGCATAGCCCAGTGACCGAGGGCTTCGATAAAGAAGGTGGCGAGATCTCCGGGCGCGGAACGAACGATCGCATCGCCCACCGACGCGGGGGGCCAGCCGACGCCCGCGACTTGCGAGGCCAGCCACATGACCCCAAGGGCAAGCGCGGCGGCAAGCGCTCCTACGAGACGAAGATCGTTATGCGAGATCGACCGTTCGGCCTCTCCGCGCTGATCGCTCATCTCCGGCGACATGGCTTCATTGTGCGCCCGATCCGCGTTTACCGGGAAGTGGTGGCTAATCGTTGACTATGAACGCTCAGGCACCTCTCGGCGGTGGGGATGGGATCACCAACCCCGGTCTATCCACTCCTGCAGGCTCGGCTTCTCCGTGCCGATCGTCGTGTCGGCTCCGTGGCCCGGATACACCACGGTCTCCTCGGGGAGGGTGAAGAGCTTGTCCCTAATCGCTTCGATGATCTGCGCAAAGCGATTCTCGTCGTCCTCGGTGTTTCCGGGTCCGCCCGGGAACAGGGTGTCCCCCGAGATGAGGTGTTTGCCGGCGAGCAAGCAGACTCCGCCGGGGGTGTGCCCGGGGGTGTG
>JALZEI010000022.1 GCA_030862115.1 Actinomycetota bacterium | reverse complement strand
CAGGGCTGAACTCAACGATCAGGCACTCTTCCTCCGTGACGGGGATGTGTCCGGGGGCCAAGTAGTACACATCTCCGGCCTGGAGAACCTCTTCGTGGTCCTCGTAGAGGATCCGCGCCTTGCCCTTCACGACGTAGCCCCAGTGCGGCGACTGACAGCGCCCCGTCGGCAGCTCGGAGAACTCCTCGGTGAAGTCATGCGCCTGGATCGTCTCGATCGCAGCCGTGAACCCGCCCCATTGGGCCTGGCGGCTCTCGAATATCCCCGGCATCTCCACCGCCACCGGGAGGTCCTTCTCTTGTGCTCTCATCCCTGCCTCCTTCAAGTCGACGAACCGACGATGCAATTTCGCCACATCCGATGGCTCGGGACATCCGTGAGGCGTACGGAGTTAACGCCGGGAGGGCACTCGACGTGCATGCTTTCTACAATTCGCACGATGAGTAGCTCCCCAGCCTCGGATCAGATCCTGTGTCCCGTGGTGATCGGCCGGGACCCCCAGCTCGCACGCCTGAGGGAGTATCTCAGTAGCGCGCAAGACGGCCGGGGTGGACTAGTCGCTCTGATCGGTGAACCGGGCATCGGCAAGACGCGACTGGCGAAAGAGGCACAAATCTGGGCGCACGAAGCCGGGCTCGTGATCCTGAGAGGCCGCGCGGTGTCCGGGAAAGTCCCCATCCCCTTTCGTGCGTGGACGGAGGTCCTGAGTGCTGCATTCCGCGACCCCGTGATCTCGAGCGACAACGAGCTCACGTCGCTGCGGAGAATTCTGGCCCCCATCCTTGGCGGCCGGAAGGCGAAGCCCACTCCTTCGGCTTCCACCTCGGCGATCGTCGATGCCTCGCTGAGTGTCTTTCGCGCCTTAGGGAGCACCTCGAAAGGATTGCTGTTGGTCCTGGAGGATCTTCAGTGGGCGGATGTGGACACACTCGAGGTTCTCGACTACCTGAGTGAGGAGCTCGACACAGAGCCGATCATCGTTCTTGTAACGGTCCGAGACGATCTAGGGCCTGCGCTCGACATGGTGGAATCAATGGCCGCGCGGCGCACCGCCCGGCCGATCCGTTTGGACCGGCTCAGTCCGGATCAGACGCATGAGATGGTGCACGCATCGGTGGACGTAACCAACCTTCCGACACGCCTCATAGAGGAAGTCACCGCGCGTGCCGAGGGCGTTCCTTTCATCGTTGAAGAGATGCTCGCCGCGTACATCTCCACTGGAGAACACCATGGTCTCCGCTCGACACTGCCTCACACCTATCGCGAGCTTGTTCGCAGGCGGCTCGAGGAATTGGACAAAGCTGGACGCAGCGTGTTGTTCGCCGCGGCTGTCATCGGCCGCAGGTTCGATTGGTCGCTTCTCGCAGCGGTAACCGGATTGTCTCAGGAAGACGTATTGGAGGGATTGCGCAAAGCTGTCCGCAGCAGGCTCATATACAGCGAGCCTGCTGCGGGTCACGAATCCCCTTTCGGCTTTCGGCATGCGTTGGTGCGAGAGGCGATCCTGGCCGAACTCTTGCCGCCGGAGCTCAGCGACCTATCAGCCACCGTGGCCGATGCCATCGAAGAACGCTTCCCTGGACTCCCTGGTGAGTGGTGCCAGCGCGCCGCCGATCTCCGCGAGGCGGCGGGGCAAGACCAGGCGGCGGCCCAACAACTTCAGGAAGCAGCCCGTCGTGCCCTCGTCCGAGGCGCGCTCGCCTCCGCCGAGGCGATGCTCGAACGTGCTCGCACTCTCGTCGCTGAGGATCGATGGCACCGCATTGGTATAGATCGTGAACTCGTCAAGGTGCTATTGCTTCGAGGCCGGATAGATCGTTTGAAGCAGGTCGCGGAAGAGGCTCTCGGTTTCGTACGCGAGAAGCGCGCCTCCCTCCCGTTCGTCGGTCTGGGCCTCGGTTATCTCCACCTTCGACTTGCCCGTGGTCTCCAGGCCGCGGGCGACGGGGCCAGCACAGAGGACCACCTCAACCTGGCGCGTGAGGTTGCACAAGAGACTCAAGACAAACGACTGCTTGCTCGCGTGCGCGCCTTTGAGGCGACTCGGTCGCTCGAGAGGGGTGAACTGGAGGATGCACTCGTCGCGGCGCGCGATGCCGCCGAGGCCGCGGGCACGGATATCCCCGACGCCTTGTTGGAGGCGCTGAGCGTGGAGGGCAGCGCGGCATTTCGAGCCGGGGACGGCGAGCAGGCAATGGAAACCTTCCACAGGGCACTCGACGCGAGTGACTCGCCACCGGCTCGCGTGGGCGCCCTGATCGATCTTGGATCGGCAGAGATCTGGATGACCGGCCAAACCGCGACGTTAGAGACCGCTCGTGAGCTCGCCTCCGAGCTTGGAGCAACGGCGTCTGAAGTACGCGCATCGTTGACCTTGGGTGACGCGGCCGTTGAAAGCTTCGATATGGCCGCGGCCGGAGATCTGCTTGCCGATTGCATCCATACGGCACGGCAGTTCGGGCTTCCCATGGTCTCGGAGGCGATGGAGGTCGGGGCCAGGCGTAGCGCCCTCCTGGTGGACGACGGCCAGGCGGAGCAGATGTTCAAAGAGAACCGCGGCGGACCCCGCGTGCGAGCGT
>JALZEI010000006.1 GCA_030862115.1 Actinomycetota bacterium | reverse complement strand
AGGCCGAACTCGAGGATCGAAAAGTAGAGCTTGCCGCTACGACCTCTGAACTCGACGACGCGACCGAACGACTGCAGGAGCAGTTCGCATCGGTGTCCGACGAATACGACAAGTTGAAAGCGTTGCTCGCTCGCATAGAGGCGCGCCGTGAGGCCACCGCCGAAGCAGCAGCCGAGGAGGACGCCGACCCGGGCGGGGGCCCGGTACGAGTCCCTCCGACCAACGGTAAGGCCTGTCCGGTCGCGGGACCGGTCTCCTTTGTGGATAGCTGGCTCGCTCCGCGCACAGGTCACCTGCATCAGGGCGTCGACATGATGGCCGACTACGGGACGCCCCTAGTCGCCATCGTGAGCGGCAATCTCTCGGCGAGCTACTCGTCGACCGGGGGGAACTCGCTGTTCTTGTCCGGGGACGACGGCAATTCCTACTGGTATCTGCACAACCAACAGAACCTCATCACGAGCGGGCACGTCTCCGCGGGACAACAGATTGCGACCGTCGGAGATACCGGAAACGCAACGGGGATTCCGCACTTGCACTTCGAGTATCACCCGGGCGGCGGGGCGGCCGTCAACCCGTATCCGCTCGTTGCCGCTATCTGTTGAAGGACCCCCTCATCATCACGGTTGCCGCCGTGGGCGCCGAGTTAACGCGCGCACAACAACCAAACCTTCCGATAACCCCGGCCGAGCTGGCCGCCGATGCGGCCGCGTGCGAGCGGGCCGGCGCCTCCATCTACCACTTGCACGTCAGAGACTCGTCGGGAGCCCCCACTATGGATGTCGAGACCTTTCGCGCCGCCCACGATGCGATCAAAAACAAGACAGAGTTGATCGTGCAATTCACGACGGGGGGAGCGGTCGGAGACGATCCCTCATCGCGTATGGCCCCCCTCGAGCTTCGCCCGGAGATGGCGACGTTGACGACGGGAACCGTGAACTTCGGAGACGAGGTCTTTTTCAATGACGGTCCACTTGTACGAAGGATCTACGAACGCGAGCTCGAGCTTGGAGTAGTCCCCGAGTTCGAGATCTTCGACAGCGGGATGATCGGCAACGCCGTCCGCGCGGTGGAGGAACTCGAGGCGGAACACCACCTTCATTTCGATTTTGTCCTCGGCGTGCCGGGAGCGATGCCGGCGTGGGACGACGCGATCCCCTTTCTCGCCGGCCACCTTCCGGCGGGCGCCACCTGGAGCGCGACGGGAATCGGGAGGGCCCACCTGGGGGTGGCGACCCAGGCGATAGACCTGGGGGGCCACGTACGGACCGGCTTCGAGGACGTGCGCTATTTCGAACCCGGGCGCCTTGCTCGCTCGAACAGTGAGCTCATCGAGCGAGTGGCCGACATGGCACGAGCGGGCGGCCGCGAGATCGCAACGCCGTCCACGGCACGTGATGTGCTCGGACTGTCGTGAGACCGGAGCGCGGTACCCTGCACCTATGAGCCAAGCGGGCCGGCGGTTGTCGGAGAAGGTCTCGGACGAGAGTTATCTCGACGGAATCGGGGACAAAGCGATCGAGGAACTGCGATCGATGCGCGAAGAGTGTCGCGAAGCCGAAAACGAGATTTCCTTCGAGCGACGGTTGTGCCAGGCTCGCATCGACATCCTCACCGCCGAGATCAGCCGGCGAGAAGGTGGATCTCAGGAGGAGCTCGTGTCGCGGCTTCCCGAGATACTCGGCGGCGAAGGACGACGGCAGGGCAATTCGCCGTTACCCGACCGAGCGCCCGATTTCTCCATTCCGCGTAATGCCGACGTGCCTCGGCGACGGGTTGAGGAGATCCTGGGAGAGCAAACGCTTGCGAGGCTGTCCGACCTCGACATAGAAGAGGTGCGCGCGATTATCCAGAACCTGGCCGGTCATGAAGCGAATCTATCGACCAGAAGACGCCGTATCCACGATGTTATGGACGAACTGCAGTCCGAGATCGTGCGCCGTTATACGAGCGGCGAGGCCGACCCGACCTCCGCGTTTCGCTAGCCCTTCTTCTTTTCTTGCCCCGGCGGGCCACCGTGGGGGTGCCCGGAGCTTGACGATCCCGAGGACTCGCTCGACGACTCTTTGGTTTGTCCGGGCGGTGCTCCGTGGGGGTGTTCTCCGGGCGGGTTTTCGGGAGGCGCGCTGGAGCCATCGCCGCCGGAGTCATCGTGCGAGGGGGCGTCATGCGAATGTCCTGGCGGGGTCTCATGAGGGTTGCCGTGGCCGTTGGAGCGATCGGAAGGTGAGCCGTTCGTGTCGCCGGAGTGCCCTTGAGAAGCGGGGGCCGCGCCCCCGTGGTTCCGGGTCTGTCCCGGCGGCTCGCCGTGCGGGTTGCCGCACGCGGGAGGCCCGCCGTGAGGATGGGTGCCCGGCGAGCGAGGCTTCTGCGGACGGCCGGGGCAGTCGTCACCCCTTGCGGACGGCCCGACGTAGGCGGTCACGGTGTTCTTCGGCACCCTGAGCCCTATTAGTCCGGGGCGAGGGACGACGTCGACCTCCGCGACGACGACGCGAGTCCCGTCAGGATCGCGGAGCTCGGGAAGACTCGGAGCGATGGGGGCCGCCGGCTCCACCACCGTGGCGGAGATGAGCAGTGTCGTCGCGGACTCCGACGGCGGAGTTCCGCCGACCTGTTCGGGAGGCGGCGGCGGAACCGTTAGCGATCGCTCGGCGTCGACGTCGCGGGGCACTCTGGGTTGGACTGCGACGCCCCTCGAGCGGGGCTCGACGACCTTTTCCGCGAGTAGAGAGAACATGATGAGACTCCCGGCCGCCACCGCGGCCATGGCTGCGCCCACCACCTGGGTGAGACCCCGTGGGCCCGTTGCCGTTCGTTCCACCACTCGTCTGGTCATCCGTATGCAGTTCGCCGTCCGTAGCCGTTTACCTCTGCTCCGTATCTAACCAGTTACTCTCCGTAGCGGCAAGTCGGTCATAAAGGGCAACTCGGTCACCCTCGACGGCCTCCGTCGGCTTGGTTCTGCTTGCAACTGTTATGCAAATGAGATATAACAGTTAGCGAAAGTGTTCGGGGCGCCCGCGGACAGACCGTGGGTGCGACAAGGGGAGAGGTCATATGGCCGGGGGCAAGATGAAGCTCGGAGAGCTTGGGGCCTTCATTCGCGATCAGCGTCGCTCCGCGCGCCTCTCGCTGCGCAAACTCTCCGATCTGGCCGGCATATCCAATCCGTACCTCTCGCAGATAGAGCGGGGATTGCGTAAGCCGAGTGCGGAGATCCTCCAAGCCATCGCCAAGGCGCTCTCGATCTCTTCCGAAACGCTGTATGTGCGCGCCGGCATCCTCGACGAGGACCGCCAGCACGACCTGGTGGACGAGATCCTCAAGAACTCCGAACTAACCGAGCGCCAAAAGCAAGCTCTTGTCGATCACTATCGGAGCTACGTGGAGGGCAACGTCGCTCCTCACGAACAAGCGGCCGCGCTCACCGACGTGAATAAAGACGAGATGGGCCCCTCGGGCCGCGTCGGAGGCCAGTCGTGAGCGACAAGCTGCCCATGAATACGAGATCCAGATGTGACGGGAGTTCGGAGCGACCCTCTTCACCCCCCCACCCGGCGTTGGGCTTCGGCTGCGGTTT
>JALZEI010000280.1 GCA_030862115.1 Actinomycetota bacterium | reverse complement strand
AGGTCACGAACAGGAATTGGCCCGGGATAAAGCGCAGGGATCGCCGTCGAGGCAGGAGGCTTATCTCCGTTACGTAGTCGTCGAGTTGAACCACTCGGGAGACCGTGTAGTCGTAGCGACGCACGAGTACGTTTCCGAAGAGCGAGCGATAGACGTATCCGGCAAGGGCGAGCGCGAACAGACCCGCCAGATAGAAGGTCAGGGGGCTCGTAAGCGCTTTGACCCCCGGTGTGCGAAAGGCATGCAGGCCACCGAGGACGAAGGCCAACCCAAAGGAGCGTTGAACGTATACGAACGCTTCGTGGCCCAGCCGTGCGTAAAGCGTGAGCCCTATCGAGATGGTCATTGCAACGAAGGCAAGGACTCCCAGGAACACCGTCAGATTGCCGGGATCAAAGAGGGAGGTCATGTCGGTCACCGAGAGGGAGGCGCGCGACGCCAGTATCAAGACGGCGTGCGCGGCCAGCAAGAAGAATGCGACTCGGCCGTTCACTCGATGCACGAGGTACATGCGCTCGAGTCCGCCGAAGAACGACGTGATGAACCTGATCCGTGCTCCCAGAATGATGTTCAACGCGAACAAGCTCAGTCCGGATAGAGCGCAGGCAACGCTCAGGTTGCCGAGCGCGAGCGTCGCGTTGCCGAAACGCGAACCCAGGGGAGCCGCCGCCCACAGCCAAACCGGCACGAGAGCGAGAATGGCCAGCACGAGGGGCCCGCGTTTCATCTTCTCTTTCTAGCCCACTCGTTTCCTGCACATAGGGAGTACGAAAAGGAGCCCGGTCTTATCGACCGGGCTCCGAGGTGTTCGCAGTGAGAACAGGCTCTGCGGAGAAGTTCTCCTACTTGATGCTCCAGTCGGCGGTGATCTGAGGCTCGCCGGCCCAGTTGCAGTAGTAAACCGTGTAGGTTCCCTTCTTCAAAAGCATCGTGACGCCCTCACGATCTTCCGGGCTGCCGCCGTCAGAGGTCGCAAGAATGTTGCCCTTTTTGTCGTGCAGCTCCATGGCCCAGTCGGCAACGTTGTTGCTCATGACCGAGAAGGTAGCTCGCTTCTTTGTGATCTTGAAGGTCTGCGTGTTCTGATCGACGGGGCTGTGGGGAAGCTCGCCCTGGGTGCATCGGGGTCTGCCGTCCGCGGCCGTGCTCGGGTCGGCCGTCGTGTCAAAAAACGTCCACGTCCCAGTCTTGGGTCCGGCACTTGCCATCGTCGGGACTACGCTCAGGGCGAGCGCGGCTCCTAGGACTGCTGCGGAAAACTTGTGGTTGCGCATCGTCTGCCTCCTGCTAGTGACTGTCTTATAAGAGAAATTCGGTCGATAGAGGCGTTCTCCTGCTCGCCCCCCCGGCATTTCTGTGCCACCGGGCCCATATGTCCGATTTTGCCCCTTTCCGAGGCCTTGACGGGGCACCCGATCGACCATCGCGGCCGGGATCCCGGCCCCCCCGAGAGCGCCGTTTTTCCTGGCACCCGGCGGGGTAGGTCCCGACAGGCGGCATCCAAATCCGGGGCCGGGTTGGCACTCCTCTTTGGAGTTGGATCGCTTTAGAAAGGACAGACATGAAAGCAGTCACCTGGCATGGACAAAGAGACGTTCGAGTCGATGAGCATCCGGACCCCACCATTCAGGAACCTACCGATGCAATCGTACGCATCACGACGACGGCAATATGCGGATCGGATCTTCACCTGTACGAGGTAATGAACCCATACCTGGACGCGGGAGACATCCTCGGTCACGAGGCCATGGGCATTGTGGAGGAGGTGGGTCGTGACGTCATCAATCTGAAATCCGGAGACCGTGTCGTAATACCTTTCCAGATCTGCTGCGGGACGTGCTTCATGTGCGAGCAAGGTCTACACACACAGTGTGAAACGACACAGGTGCGCGATCAGGGAATGGGAGCCGCCCTCTTCGGCTACACCAAACTCTATGGACAGGTTCCCGGAGGTCAGGCAGAGTTCCTGCGCGTTCCCCAGGCGCAGTTCACCCACATCAAGGTTCCTGAAGGCCCGCCGGACGAACGTCTTGTTTATCTTTCGGACGTGCTCCCCACCGCGTGGCAAGCGGTCGCTTACGCGGCGGTACCCAAGGGCGGGACGTTGGTCGTTCTTGGGTTGGGACCCATCGGCGACATGGCGTGTCGCGTTGCGATGCAGCAGGGGGCCGGTCGCGTGATCGGAGTCGACATCGTTCCCAAGCGACTGCAGAGAGTACAGAGTCGTGGGTTCGAGGTCATCAACTTTGATGAGCACGACGACCTGGGTGCAAGTATCCGCGACATTACGGGTGGCCGGGGCCCCGATGCGGTGGTCGACGCCGTCGGTATGGAGGCACACGGCACGGGACCCGGAAAGGTGGCGCAGCTGATGACCGCCGTTATGCCCGACGCACTCGCTCAAAAGATGATCGAGAAAGTCGGAGTCGACCGCCTCGGTGCGCTTTACAGCGCGATAGACATCGTGCGCCGCGGCGGGACCATCTCACTCAGCGGCGTTTACGGGGGCCAGGCAGATCCTCTTCCGATGATGACACTGTTCGACAAGCAAATTCAGCTTCGCATGGGTCAGGCAAACGTGAAGCGGTGGATCGACGACATCTTGCCTCTGGCACTCGACGACGGCGATCCGCTGGGCCTGGAGGGCTTCCACACGCATCAGCTGCCGCTCGAGGAAGCTCCCCAGGGCTACGAGATATTTCAAAAGAAAGAAGACAACGCAATCAAGGTTCTTTTGAAGCCGTAGGTACTACCGTTGTGGGCGTGGGCGGCAACGGGGAACTGTTTGGGATAACCGGGGCGACGGGGGAGGTCGGGGGCCGGGTGGCGAGTCGGCTCGCCGCCCTCGGTTGCACTCAGCGGTTAATTGTTCGGAACGCGGCCGCGGCCCCCAAGCTTGCCGGGGCCGAGGTGGCGACCATCACCGACTACGGAGACTTCGAGTCGGTGAATGCGGCCGCTGAGGGATTAGACACCTTGTTCTTGGTTTCGGGTCGCGAACACGAGGACAGGCTCAAGCAGCATAAAACCGCTATCGACGCGGTCGAGTCCGCCGGCGTCGGACGCATTGTCTATCTGTCTTTTTTGGGAGCGGCCCCCGACGCGACCTTCACTTTGGCCCGTCAGCATTACGCCACCGAGGAGCACATCCGCACGAAAGGAATCCCCTTTACGTTCTTGAGGTCCAGTCTCTATCTTGACGTCATCCCGTGGGTTTGTTCGCCCGGGGGGATGATCGCCGGCCCGGCCGGAAAAGGTCGTCTGGCTCCGGTCGCGAGGGACGACGTTGCCGACACCGTCGTAGCCGTACTCACCTCGCGCGAGCACGACGGAGCCTCCTACGACAACACCGGTCCGAAGACGCTGTCCCTTCAGGACGTGGCGGAAGAACTCAGTCGGGTCACCGGGAAGACCGTCCGTTACAAGAACGAAACGGTGGAAGAGGCATGGGCCTCTCGCAGGCCGACGGGAGCTCCCGAATGGGAGATCGAGGGTTGGATCACCTCCTACCTGGCGATCGCCCGTGGTGAACTCGATGTCGTAAGCGATACCGTGGCCAGGTTGACAGGTCATCCCCCGATGTCGCTGCCTGAGTTCCTCGAGGCCCATCCGGATAGTTGTAATCACATCTGACGGGAAGACGCCATGTAGCTTCCGCTCGCCGCCGCACGTCTCTATTGAGAGGCGGAAGGACAAGGCATAGCACTCGCCGTTTAGCCGCCGGATGCCCGAGCTAGGAACATCCTCGAGTAGTGGCGCTCGGGCGCATCAAACTTCTTCCACGAAAGTTCCCTATAAGGGAATAATCGTGGATAAATTTGGCCGGTGAACCGTCCTCCCTAGCGAGCCGGCCAATCGCCGCTGGGGGAGGGCGCATCGAGAACAGAGAGGTCTCCCTCGTCGCGCAGTTTGGCGGCGGCTTCGGCCATCGCTCGCACGGCGACCCACGTCAGCGCGCCGCCAACGCTGATCCGTCTGGCGCCGGCCTCGGCTATCTCGCCCGTCGACAATCCCGGTCGAGCCAGCACATTGACCGGTTTCGTAACCGAGGTGCACACTCCGCGGATCTCCTCCGCCGTCGTAAGCCCGGGGGCGAAGAGAACGTCGGCGCCGGCCCCCTCGTATGCCTGCAAGCGCGCGATCGTGTCGTCGAGATCCGCTCGCCCCCTGATGTGGTTCTCGGCGCGCGCGGTCAGCGTGAACGGAAAGGACAGCTGCTTTGCGGCCTCGGCCGCCGCCGCGACACGCTCGACAGCGTGATCCAAGTCGTACAAGCCACTGTCGGGGTCGTAGTCCTCGATCGAGCCTCCCACCGCTCCAGCTTCCGCTATCCGCGTGATGGCTTCGGAGGCGTGTGGGGGATCGGGCCCGTACCCGTTCTCTAGGTCCACCGATATGGGAAGGGTCGTCGCTTCATTCAACTGCCGGACGTGCTCCGCCACCTCTTGAAGCGATGTCTCACCGTCGCGACGACCGAGCGTGAAGGCGAATCCCGAGCTGGTCGTCGCGAGTGCTTTGAAGCCGAGTGTTTCGAGGACCCGCGCGGAGCCGGCATCCCACGGGTTCGGGATGATGAAGGTGTCCCCCTGGTGCAGACCAACGAAGGCCGCCGCCTTCTGTTCGATGGTCGGCCTCGAGCTCACCTCCTCTCCGCCTGGTTTACGAGATTACGAATTCGAGTTCGATGCCGTCGGGGTCGTTCACGACGAGCCTCTCCGCGTCCCCGGACGCCCGCTGTCCGCTTGTGAGCAACCTCGAGCGCACCGTCTCGAGGGCGTCGGGGTCGGTCACCGAGAAGACGATCCGCTGCAGGCCCGCGCGATCTGACTCCGAGGGTTTGCAGCCCCGAGATCGCCACGAGTTGGCTCCGATGTTGTGGTGATAGCCGTTGGACGAAAAGAATCCGGCACTGCCACCAAGCCTCGCGGTGAGGTCGAGACCGAGAACTTTTGTGTAGAACTCGATGCTCTTATCGACGTGGGAAACCTGTAGGTGTACGTGGCCGATGTCTGTCGCAGCGGGAGCTGCCTCTTCGATCGCGGCTCGGCCTTTGCCGTCGTCGAGCAGCGACTGCAGGTCGACGGGAAGGGTCGCCATGGGTACGAGCATGTCGCCCGAAGGTGGCGGCCACTGATCGACGGGTCGATCCCAGTACAGCTCAACGCCGTTGCCATCGGGATCGTCGATGTAGAGGGCTTCACTGACCAGATGATCGCCTGCACCGATCTCCAAGTCGGCGTTAACCAGTCGAGCCAGTGCGTCTCCCAGGGAGGTTCGCGTGGGGAACCGGATGGCGGTGTGGAACAGGCCCGTTGCCTGAGGATCGGCGGGTCGAGTGACGCCGGTCGAATCGAGGGCTAGGAAACCGGATTCTCCGGGGCTCGTGAGCAGGGCGCTGTCGGTATCTCGCCGGGCCACCTCGAGTCCCACCACATCTCGGTAGAAAGAGAGGGCCTTGTCGATGTCGGTTACCCGCAGATCGACGCGAGCGATCCCATCTATAAGGGTGCTGGTTGCAAGTGACGCTCTGTCCTTAACGGGTGCCACGGCCCCTCCTCGACGCCGGATGATTCTCTAGGAATAACGTTTCCTGCCGAAAGCTATTTCCCCGCCGTAACGAGCAGCATCTGAGCGGGGATAGGGTGATCCAAGCGATGAAATCGCCCGAAGACAAGCCTAAGGCTGAGGAAGGCTCCATGACCGCTATCACCGAGAGCACGTCGGCCGAGGAATTGCGGAAGTCGCTGGACGACCTCATAGACGAGGCGAGCATGGCCTCCTTTCCCGCCAGCGACCCACCTTCTCACTGGGGACGAAACTCCTAAGCTGAACTCCGACTCATTGCCGTGCAACTCCCCTCGAGGGTCACAGAAAACGGGCGGCGCTGTCGATTTCGCCCCCTCCCGTTCGTCTTATAGAACAAGCATCCCGAAAGGAGGAGCATGAAGTACATGCTGTTGATTCACCAAGGCTCGACCCCGACGCCTCGATCGCCGGAGGAGTGGGAGAGTCTTTCGGAGGACGACCAGAAGGCGGTCTACGCCGCGTACCAGTCGATCAATCAGACCCCGGGCGTCATCTCCGGTCTCGAGCTGGCGCCCCCCGAGACCGCCACTACGGTTCGAGTGCAGGACAGCAAGACGCTGACAACCGACGGTCCGTTCGTTGAGATGAAAGAGGCGCTCGGCGGCTACCTCATTTTCGAGGCCGACGATCTCGACGCGGCGATCGAGTTGGCCTCTCGTATCCCTGCGGCCGGCACGGGTGGCGCGATCGAAGTGCGCCCGGTGGTGGAGCGGTAGCGATTCTCGAGCAGGCCTTTCGCGATCGGTGGGGATACGTTCTCGCGGCGCTGACCGGCTTCCTCGGTGATCTAGATCTCGCCGAGGAAGCCGCGCAGGAGGCCTTCGCGCTCGCCGCGGAGCGCTGGCCGCGCGACGGAGTCCCCGCCAACCCGGGAGCGTGGTTGGTGACCACCGCGCGCAACCGAGCCATCGATCGGATTCGCCGGGATCGCACGCTGGCCGCGAAGACCCGCCTACTCGAAACACCCGAGGCCGTCGACGACAAAGTGGAACCCACAACGTTTCCCGACGAGCGACTCGAACTCGTGTTCACCTGCTGCCACCCGGCGCTCGCCCTCGACGCCCAGGTTGCTTTGACCCTGCGCACCCTCGGTGGTCTAACCACCGACGAGATCGCTCGTGCCTTCCTTGTTCCGGAGCCGACGATGGCGCAACGGCTTGGGCGGGCGAAGCGAAAGATCAAGGCCGCCGGCATCCCCTTTCGCGTGCCCCCCGACCATCTGCTTCCCGATCGGCTCGCGGCTGTGCTGGCGGTCGTCTACCTGATCTTTAACGAGGGCTACGGCGGCCGCAACGAACTGGCGGCCGAGGCGTTGCGCTTAGGGCAGGCACTCGTCGAGCTCATGCCCGATGAGGCCGAGATCCACGGTCTGATGGCGATGATGTTGCTGCACGACGCTCGCCGCGAGGCGCGCTTTGAAGGTGACGACCTAGTATTGCTCGCCGACCAGGACCGGTCGCGGTGGGACTCGGAGCAGATCGACGTCGGTAGGAAGGTATTGGAGCGCGCTTTGACCCTGCACGGGAGAGGTCCCTACGTAGTGCAGGCCGCGATCGCCGCTCTACACATAGAGGAGTCTCGGGACTGGCGTCAGATCGCCGCCCTTTACGGCGAGCTCTTCCGGCTTACGGGCTCGCCTGTCGTCGAGCTGAACAGAGCCATCGCCGTTGCCGAGGTCGATGGCCCCGAAGCCGGACTCGCCATCGTCGATGGTCTCGATCTCGACGGTTTTCGCTATCTCCACTCGACGCGGGGCGAGTTGCTGCGGCGTCTCAATCAAACGAATGAGGCCCGCGCTGCGTATCGCCGCGCACTAGCGTTGGTGCACGACGACGCCGAGCGACGTTTGCTCGAACGGCGGATGGCGGAGCTGTAAGCGTTTCCCACAGTCGGCGCAAGGATGCGCGGGCGCGAGCAGATAACGGTTCTAGAGACTTGCCGCCGAGGTGTTTAGCGGCAGGTTGGCTTGGATGCCCTAATTTCCGCCATGCTGGACTCTTCAGTCGCCTGCACGGCTCCTACCCACATGTCCTGGCCCTTCTTAGGTTGGAGACAGATGCTTTGACCCTTCACGACTTTGGTGACCGTCTTTGAACCGGTATCGGTGACCACGAACAGTTCTGCGTCCGAGGCCTTGCTAAGCTTCACCTTGGCGGCCGATCGCAGTTGGCGGGCCAACATGCCGCTCGGCGCCAGCGAGGCAGAGGCCGAACCCTTGGCTCCCAGGCCCAGCGGACGCCAACGGTCGAGCATCTTCGCCCAGTCGAAACCCCCGAGCCTGTAACCACGACCGGTTATCGCGGCTCCAGCGAACCGAGCTGCCTGCTTGGCGACCGACAGTTTGCTGGCCCGTTCGAGAGCCTGTACTCCTTCAATAGACCCGTTTGTCTCGGGTGAGACCTTCGGGTACGCATGGGCCACTACCTGCTTGAGACCGTCGGTACCCTCGGCGGCGATCCACGAGAGCCAAAAGAAACAAGCGGTGTAGCCCCTATTGAAGATGCCGTTCGCCATGGTCGCGTCGAAGTTCGATCCCTCGAAGCCGTTGCATCCGTTAGCATCGTTTGCGTAGATCAGGCTGTTCTTTTGGTAGGAGACGTCCGAGTATTTGTGCATCGTCTCCTGGGCGCGCGCCGTTCCTTCCGAATAGGCCGTCGTTACGCCGCGTCCGTCGGTGTTCGCGAACTGACCCGGTTTGTTGTAGCGGTTTTGGAAGTTGTGGAACATCTCGTGACCGATGAGGCTTTGATATGCCTTCACGCTGTTCGGATAGGTATACCCGAAGGCCGCGAGCACGGTCTCGACCTCGCTTATGAGGTGGATCTGGAAGTGGTTCGCAATCTGGACGCACGCGAGGCAATACAGAGACAGCGCGTCGTTGATGTACACGTATCCCCTGTTGGGACCCGAAACCGGTTCGGGCGCTCCCCACCCCTTACGAAGCCCCCAGGAGTAGAAGTCCTCATAGTTGATCTTGATGGCCCTCATCGTCTCTCTAACGATGTCTGCCTTGCGCGCTCCGGTGTCCATACCGGGATCGAGCGCGACGTGAGAGTCACCGACCGAAACCGAAATCACGAAGCCGTCGGGGCTCTTGTACTCCGCTAAGCTGGGCGGTGCGGCCTTGCGCGCCGACTCGGGGGTCGGCAGACCGCGGTCCGCGGCGAGAAGCCCGTTTGCGGTGCGGGTGTAGGTCTCGTGTCCTCCGGGTAGCGCGGTCAGGCCCTCGAACTGGGCCTCGAACGGCTGCTGGGCAAAAGCAATTGCCGTCCATTTGGCGGAGACGAGGCCGGTGTCGTCAGTCGTGATCGACCATCTGGCGTCGACTCCGTTGGTTAGGGCATGGGTCGTGAGCGTGTAGGTCCCGGCGACCGCGGTGTCGAGCGACGTAACCGTCACTTCATCGAAGTAGGGGGCCGGCGCAAGCTGGGCGTAGGCGCGTGCCGCAGCGTCGTCGAAGGTGCGTCCCGCCGACGCCCACGCGAGGTTGAAGCTCGATGAAGCCTCGCACCATGAATCCCCCACGCGGAGTAGGCGCGCCCTCGTCCCCGGTGCGATTCGTGGCTCGAGCACCAACGCGCCGTCCAGCCCTGCGATGTTCTGCCGGGCAACGACCTCAGTGCCGGCTCCAAAAACCTCCTCGGCGGCCTCGGAGAGGGAACCTGTGGCACAGGAGGATCCCGCAGGCAGCGTCTGCAGCGTCCCCGCTCGGGCCGTTACAACTAGGCCTGCAAGGAGGGCGAGCGAAAAAAAAATGGCTAGGCGACGCATCCAGTCCTCCGGGAATAGATAGAGATGGTTCTAAAAGTTTCATTCGACGGCTTGGGTGGGAAACCTCTAGGGGGTGCCAAGACACCCCCTCCACCGCCGAGTGGTGTGATTTGCGTAATTTTCCGGGGCAGGATCCACCACTCGAGGCGTGATTCGTGGCACTGTGGCGCCCTTCTTGCGCTCCGGTCGGAAACACCGAGTAACTCGGCAGGTGTCGACTCGTTAACGCCGAACCAACCGGCAACAAAACCCCAACAAGAAGGAGCCCTACTTTGACTCGTCGTTTATTCACGCTCGCCCTAACGGCCAGCTTGGTCGTTTCGGCCTTCTCGGGATCGAGCTCGGCCGCGACCGGCGGCGGTTCGGTTACCGGCCCTGCCGCGTCGGACGATTGCTCTGCCGGTTTAGATGGCGTTTGTTCTGCCTCGGCGACCGCCGATTCGTCGGGCGCCTTCAGCGCCGCCGCCGACCTCATCTCACCCGATTCCTCGTCTAACCGCTCCTGGCGCTACGCGCAGGGGCTCGCTAGCTACATAATCGGTTTCGACCTGGAAAGAACGACCCGCGAGGTGACGATCGATGTCACGCTCGACCTCGAAGAGGCGTCAGCCTCGTGGGAGCAGGCGGTTCCCGAGGTCTTCGGCGGTGCGAAAAGCGCGGACTCCGGAGCGAAGGTTCTCTTCCAGTTGCTCGGTCACGACGCGCCCGACGGCTGCGGCTGTGGCTGGTTCATCCAAGACTCGCCGAATGTAGTCCCCGTCAAAGCGGTTGCAGCCGGCGACTCCGAATCGATCTCCGACGAGCAGGTACAGGTCACGATGGTGGGAACCAACCCGTACGGCGACGGCCTGCTGCCCGCCGGTCACTACGAGGCTCGCCTTCGCGCCTACGCACGCGCCGACCTCGGCGCGGCAGGAGACTGGGGCACTCTTACGGCGTCTGTGACGGGAAGCATCGCAGACGTCGCCGTTACCACTCCTGCCGAAGCTACGACTTTGACGCTCGTCCAGACCGAATCGAAGTCCAGCCGGACGCTTACCGCAACCCTTACCGACTCGGCTTCGGCCCCCATCGACGGAAAGACCATCTCGTTTTACGGCGATGGCACCTTCCTCGGAACGGCTCAGACGCAAAACGGGGTTGCGACCTGGCCGCTGTCCGGGAAGTTCCGCGGAGGCAAGCGCATCTTCCGAGCGGAGTTCGCCGGCGACGACACGTACACGCAGTCCTTCGCGCAGATCGGCGGCTGATCGGCGCCCAGCCGAGAGCCATCGCAA
>JALZEI010000278.1 GCA_030862115.1 Actinomycetota bacterium | reverse complement strand
GAGAAGGGCCTTCGCACCGCGCTGCTCGACCTCGACCCCCAGGGAAACGCGACCACCGGCGTGGGTATCGACCGGTTCTCGGTGGAGGCCTCCGTTTACGACTGCCTGCTGGGCGACGCGGATCTGTCCGATGTCGTGCGGGAGACCGCGGTGTCGCGACTGGAGTGCATCCCCGCCACCGTCGATCTGGCGGGGGCCGAGATCGAGCTCGTGAATGCATCCGAGCGCGAGTACAGGTTGCGCCGCGCGCTTGGCGGGTTCTCCGGATACGACGTGACGCTGATCGACTGCCCGCCGTCGCTCGGGCTCCTTACGGTCAACGCACTGACCGCCGCGGCCGATCTGATCACTCCGGTCCAGTGCGAGTACTACGCGCTGGAGGGTTTGGGGCAACTGCTCGGCACGGCCGAGCGCGTTCGAAAAGGCCTCAATCCAGACCTCCGTCTTAGCGGTGTGGTGCTCACGATGTACGACGCTCGCACCAAGCTTTCGTCGCAGGTGTCGGGCGAGGTGCGGAAACACCTCGGACCGGTGGTCTACAAGGCGGTGGTACCGCGCAGCGTGCGGTTGTCCGAGGCCCCCTCGTTCGGCGAACCGATTCTGAAACTCGATTCGTCATCGCGCGGCGCCATCGCTTTCCGAGTGCTCGCCGCGGAGTTCATGGAGCGTTACGGACTGGAGAAAGCCGGGCAGCCGGGCGTCCGCCTGGGGACACCCGGTCCCCGCGGCCGCGGCTTCGGAACCGTCGCACCGGTTCCTCCGAATCTGGAATCTGCGTGGCCCCCCGTCGAACCATGGGGAGATGTCGCGACCGAGGACAGTCCACGAACCGTGGCATTAGACACACAGGAGGTTCACAGCGAATGACTAGAAGAGGAGGCCTCGGCAGGGGGCTCGACGCGTTGCTGCCCGTCGACGATTCGGTCGGCGATAGCGACCGACTGCGCGATTTACCCGTAGACGAGATTGCGGTCAACCCACGGCAACCGCGTCGGGACTTCGAGGAGACCGCTCTAGATGAGTTGACCTCTTCTATTGAACAGCTCGGTCTTCTGCAACCCTTGCTTGTGCGCGCGACCGATAACGGTTTTGAGCTGGTTGCGGGTGAGCGCCGGTTGCGCGCCGCGAGGCGCGCGGGGTTGCAGACGGTTCCGGCCCTTGTCGTCGAAACGGACGAGAGCGGTTCGTTGGAGAGAGCCATCGTGGAAAACATCCACCGGCGCGATCTCAACCCCGTCGAAGAGGCCTCCGCCTATAGGCAACTGCTGGACGAAACGGGCATGACACACGACGAACTTGCCCAACGCCTCGGACGCAGCCGTGCGGCCGTCGCCAACACTCTGCGCCTCCTTGATCTCTCCGATGATGTGAAAAAGCTGCTCATCGACGGTGGGATCTCGGCCGGGCACGGCAGAGCCCTCCTGTCGCTGCAGGGAAGCCCTTTCCAGAAGCGGCTGGCACAACGAATCGCGCACGAGCAGCTGTCGGTTCGAGAGACGGAGGATCTCGTTCGCCGTTACGGATCGATGGTCGCCAAGAGTTCGAGCGGAGGTGGGCGCACCGAGCGTCCCGCGCTGGCCGTCGAGGCCCAACGCAGGTTGTCGGATCGGTTGCAAGCGCGCGTGCGGGTGGAGACCGGCAAGCGCAAGGGAAAGATCGTTATCGACTTCGCCTCGCTCGAAGAGCTTGATCGGCTGTTGTCGCTGCTAACGCCCGAGTCCAGCGATAACACTCAGAGGACGGTCGTTCTCTAGGACTCGCTCGGGTCCACATCGAAATAGCGGCGCACGCCGAGCGCGATCGCCGACGCGAGCGTGGCGCGGAATCCATGGTCGGTGAGCAGTTTCGCCTCGTCGGGATTACTGATGAAGGCGGGTTCCACGAGCACCGCAGGCATTTTCGTCTCCCGCAAGAGCGCGTAGGTCCGCGCGTGACTCCTGCAGTCCCGTAACCCGAGGTGCACGAGGTGATCGCGCACGCTTTCGGCGAGTATTTCCCCGGAGCGCGAGCGGGGGAAGTAATACGTCGACGCCCCCTGTGCGGTGGGCTCGGAGTGGGAGTTGAAGTGGATCGATAAGAAGATCTCGGCCCCCGCCTCGTTCGCTCGCTGCGCTCGCTCCGAGGCCTCGGGCCCCTCCGTTTCCGTTCGAGTGAAGCGCACCTTGCCCCCCGCGTCGCCGATGAGACCGGCCACTCGGTTCGCCAGGTCCCAGCACAGATCCGCCTCCGACAGGCCGCCCGTCGAAACGTCGCCCGTGTCTTGTCCGCCATGGCCCGGGTCCACCATGACGAGGTTGTCGAGCAACCCCGGACGTTCCGAGCGGCGGAGTTCCTCGCGCAGTCCGGCGGCGGTGTGCGGCCGGTCCACCCTTAGTCCCGTGAGCGCGGTGTGCGTCTTACGCCCAAAGATCCCGTCCTCGGCGATCGCGTACTCATGCTGGAAGGCGCGCACCGCCCTGTCGGTATCGCCGCCGAAGATCCCGTCCTCCCGCCCCGCGTCGAACCCGAGAGCATTGAGATGCGCCTGAAGGCTCAACACGTCGTCGCCGCGCAGCGGCGGATGTCGAAAGTAAAGAACGCGGTCTCCGAAACGCCAGCCGGCTTCGACCAGGGCGTTCCATGTATCGGGTCCGACGATTCCGTCGGACAATAGTCCACGGCGCTGCTGGAAAGTGCGCACGGCTTCCTTCGTGTAGGGGCCGAAGTGTCCGGGCTCGTCTTCAACATCGATGCCCAGCCCGCGCAGCCGCGCCTGCACGTCGGCGACTTCTTCGGACCTGTGTCCCTCCATGATCAAACGTTTCATGAGCCCTCGCTCACGGCCGAGTTGTAGAGCCTCTTCAACAAGGGATAGGGATTGGTCCACGTGCCGTCTGCCTGCTGGATGCCGACGTGAAGGTGCCATGTGAACTCGTCAGAATGACCCGGCCGGTTCCCATAACCGGTGTTGCCGACGCTCCCGAGGCGATCCCCCGCATCCACCGAGGCACCGGGAACGATCCCTCGCGCGAACCTCGACAGGTGTGCATAGAACCAGTAGCGCCCGTGCTCATCGCGCACTCCCACACGCCACCCGCTGTAGAAGGTCCAGCCTACGTTCTCCACGGTTCCGGCGGCAATGGCATACACGGGAGTATCGGGCTCGGCGAAGACGTCGCACCCCTCGTGCACACCTATCTGACGCCACCGGCCATCCTCGAAACGCATGCGCGGGTCGTGCCAGTCGTTTGTGAAATTGATCACCGAGTAGTAGTTCGTGCGCGCCACGGGAAAGGCTCGGCCCCGCGTTATCACCGGCGGGAGAGTCCGCGGGCGGTAGCCACCGGAATCGCGCTCGGCCCGCGCGAACGTGTTAATCGGAGACGGGCCGCCGAGTAATCCGATCATGGTCAGAACCGCTAACGAGAGTTGTTTTCCCTGCACCCGCCGAGCCTAGCCCGGAGGCCCGCGTCTAGGTGAGCCGGTGCTCCTCGAGATACCGCTCGGCATCGATGGCGGCCATGCACCCCATCCCGGCCGCGGTTATCGCCTGTCGATAGCGAAAGTCGACGACGTCTCCGGCCGCGAACACTCCGGGGACGGACGTCTGGGTGGTGCCGTCGTTCGTTTGGATGTAGCCGCCGACCAGATCGAGCTGGCCCTCGAACAGCCCCGTGTTCGGCACGTGGCCGATGGCGACGAAGACCCCATCCGTTGTGAGTTCGGCAAGCGCGTCGGTTTTGAGGTTTCGCACGCGCGCTCCCTCGACCTTTCCGTTACCCACGATCTCCTCAATGATGCTGTCCCAGACAAACCCGATCTTGGGATTCTCGAGAGCCCGCTCCTGCATGATCTTCGAAGCTCGCAGGCTGTCGCGGCGATGCACGACCGTAACCTTCGACGCGAACTTCGTGAGAAAGATGGCCTCCTCCATCGCGGAGTCCCCCCCACCGACGATCAGCAGCTCTTTGTCGCGAAAGAAGAACCCGTCGCAGGTCGCGCAGGTCGAGACTCCGTGACCCAGCAGCTCTCGTTCGCCGGGAACGCCCAGCATCTTGGCGGAGGCCCCCGTCGAGATGATGACGGAGTGGGCCATGTAACTGTCGCTGCGGGTGGTGATCTCGAACGGTCGCTTCGAGAAGTCGACCTTTGTGACGTCGTCGGTGATGTATTCGGTGCCGAAACGCGCGGCCTGCTTGCGCATGCTCTCCATGAGCTCGGGGCCCATGATCCCGTCCACGAAGCCGGGGTAGTTCTCGACCTCGGTGGTCAGCATGAGTTGTCCGCCGGCCTCGATCCCTTCGATCGCGAGGGGCTGCAAGTTGCCGCGGGCCGCGTATACGGCGGCCGTTAATCCGGCCGGACCCGATCCGATGATTACGACTTTGCGCAGGTTACTTGTCATAGGCGTCACCCTATCGAACGCCTAAAAGCTCGAGCTGATTCCGCGGGGCCGGTTTTGCTAGCGCTTGTCTCCACTCGCGGAGTAGGCCAGAGGTCGCTCGCAAGACCCGCGCGGCCACGCCCACAACATGTAGCCGGAGCGCTGGTGCGGGGGCCCTTGCCAGATGAACCCCAGCACCAAAGAGGGCCGATCGCCTACCTTGGTAAGCGTTCCGTAGGTCGCGAAGACGCGACCCTTTCGTTCCAACCTGACCCTTCGGGCGCAAGCCTGGACCTGGTCGCGAACCGACTTTGGGGCCATGCGAGACAGCTCTGCGACGAGGAACAACTCGTCGGCTTTCGAGCGTTCGCCGGCCTCCGCCTCCCAGCGGTATCCGTCGAATCCTGTGCGTGAGGCGTAGCGCGAGAGGTTCCCCTCGGCTACAGGCTCCGCGGCCAGCTCGAAGGTGGGCTCGAGCGAGTTGCGAATGGTGTCGGCGGGGGCCGAATCCTCCTCGACGAGGCCTTCTTGGTCGGCCGTCGCGTCGCCTTCTTTGGCGGCAACCTCGGGCTTGGCCTGGGCCTCGTCGCCGCCCTCCCCCTGATTCCCTTGATCGCGGAGTCCTTCTTCCAAGGACCGACCGGCGGTTGCCGCCTCGCCTCCGCCGTCTTGGCCGCCCTCGTCTCCGCCCGTGAACAAGCTGGCGGCGCCCACGGCGGCTACAGCCAGTAGCGCCGCCGCGCCCAGCCCCGGAGCCACCCGCGTCGCCCAGCTTCGCCGCGGTGTTCCGGCGCGTTCGGAGGATGGGGCCTTAGCCACTTGCTCCCGTACCTCTCGATGCAGACGAGAGCGCTCCAGGTCGGACAGGGGGGCTTGCTCAAGGCTCAGGGTGGCTACGGCCTTCAGCTCCAATGTGCAGGCTTTACACCCCGCGAGGTGCTCGTCGACGGATGCCCTCGTGGCCGCGTCGAGGTCCCCCCGCACGTAATCGCCCAGGACCTCGGAGACCTCTTCGTGGCGCATGGTTTGTGGCATGTCTATTCCTTTGACGCCCGCGCGTCGGGTCGTTGTTCCAGGCCGGCCGCCAGCTGTTGTCTGCCTCGACTGATTCGAGATTTGACGGTCCCCACAGGGATGTCCAGCTGCTGCGCTATCTCGTCGTAGGCAAAGCCGGCGATGTCGTACATGGTCACCGCCTCACGGTATTCGTCGGGCAGGGCCGCCAGGGCCCTGGCGACGTCGATCCGGTCGATTGCTTGGTCCTCGACTCTGTCCGCAGACGGCGCTTCCTCGATTTCTTCAACGGGATCGGGCAGGCGTCTCCGGCGCCGGAGCACGTCCTTGCAACTATTGATACCGATTCTGTACAACCACGTTGCAAAAGAGGCCTCGCCGCGGAATTTGGAGGCCCGGCGGAACGCCGATATGAAGGTCTCCTGGGTGGCGTCGAGCGCGTCTCCCCGGTCCCGGTCATGCGTAGTGCCAGCGAAAAGATCCGGTCCTCGTGACGGCGCATGAGGGCCTGATAGGCGCGTCCGTCACCTTTTAGATGCGCGCGCAGTAGCTCTTCGTCCGACGCGCCTTCAGGGTCCACTGGGCGTTACCTCCGTCACCGTCGCATTTCCGGAGCCGGTTCCCGGCAGCGAGGTGATCCAGACGAGCAGATAGCGCGCCTCGGCCGGCTTCTCCAGGCCGATTGAGCTCGTGGCCTCGGCCGTGACCTCGCCCGCCACGAGGGCGTATCCGCCGAGGCCGTCGGAGGGTTCGGAGGATGCGTAGATCTCGAATGTGAAC
>JALZEI010000254.1 GCA_030862115.1 Actinomycetota bacterium | reverse complement strand
ATGCGCATCCCGATCATTACGGTCTCGTCGGGTTGCTGCAGGAGAGGTCCGGCGCGACCGTGTATCTCCCCGAGCGTGAGATCGCGCGCGTACGTGATCGGCAGATGCTCTTCGAGGTGGGCAAGCTCCTCGTGCAGGCCGGCATGCCTCTCGACCTGTTGTTCAAGATGGACCAGGAACGAAAGAAAGGTCCGCGCGGTGGTTTTCACCACGACGAGGTGGTGCCGGTCCGCGACGGCGATACCTTCGACTTCGAGGACGGCCTTCGTCTCGTCACGCATTACATGCCCGGGCACACCGGAGGCCACGTCGTCTATCTCGAGGAGACCAGCCGCACGCTGTTTGCGGGCGACCAGCTTCTGCCCGAGACGTCTCCGAACCCTCTGCTGGAGCCGTCCTTGGACGAGCCGGGGCAAAGACGGAGGTCGCTGGAGGAGTACCTGCTGTCGCTCGAGAGCATGCTCGACATGGACTTGCGCCTCGTGTATCCCGGCCATGGCGATCCGGTTACCGATCCCAGCGCACTCATACGACGAACGATCGAGCATCACGCCAAGAGGAAGGCCGAGGTCGCCGCTCTGTTGGGGGCCGAGGGCAAGACCCCCTACGAACTGGCGTCCGAGATGTATCCGGACGCAGAGGGCTACGAATCGTTCTTAGCGGTCTCCGAGGTCGTGGCCCATCTCGACCTGGTGGTCGCGGACGGTGGGGCAGAGATAACCGAAGAAGACGGAGTTACCTACTACCGGGAGGCGGGCTGATCGGCGTTTACTAAAGACATCATCAGTAGGTAAGGAGCGGATCGGCGAAGCAATTCGCCAGTAGGAGGTGGAGGAATGAGAGATCTTGGAATGAATGAGCGCCGGGACGGGCAGCTCTTCTGCTCGGTGGTGGCACTGGCTGTCGCCGTATTCATCAGCGGTGCACCGGTGGTCGAGGCCGCGGTCTCAAAGGTACGGCTGGCCGGGGGACAGGCCACGGCCAAGATCAAGTCGACCGATGGGGGCGTCATCGAGTCCAAGCCGGTGGGTCGCCTCGGAGTCTTCGAGGGAAAGGGGAGTCCGGGAGCGGTCGACGTTCGTGATTTTCCCGGCGGCGTAGGAATACTGGGGGCCGGAGATTGCACCGCTTCAACCGAGCCTGCGCAGGGTCCGCTCGCCAACGTGGTGGCGATCTCGCCGGGCAACGTCATCTCCGATCTGATCGTGACCGGCACCGGGACGATAAGGGTGACCTCCGCGGCGATCGGCGGCGGCGCGATCCCGCTGGCAAACTTCGTGGTCAACGCTGAGTCTCCTAATGCCGTCGTTCCCTTTGCCAATGGCCTGAAGGCATCAAAGACCACGATCACGTTCACCGGCATCGATGGGACGGCCTGCAATTTCCTGATCCTGGGCGTGAGGCCGGCCGGGTAGGTCTCGGAACCGACCTGTCCCTCGGTGCCCCGAACCTCTGGTGTCGTAGCCGGAACCTTCGGAGCCCGACAGGAGGACGTGCGGCCGGCGCCGAATGGGAGAGGTATGCACTGGCGTGTGTGGGCCGTTATTGTCCTCTCGATCGGACTGCTCTTCACTCCTTCGGGACCCGTGGAGCGCGCCCGGGCGGCCCCGGACTGTTCGGAAAGAATGTTTACGGGTTATACGCAGGACGTCGCCCAAATCGAATTCAAGGCGGACTTCGGTTGTCACCGGGGCCATCACGTCAGGAAGTTTCGCGTTGTGGGCAAGATCCGGCGTTGTGTCGGCGAAGACTGCGCGGCCAAGGTGGAGCGAATCCGGTGCACGGTCGGCGACCCCTGTCGATTGAGGTTTGCGCGCAAGCATCCAAACCCAGAGGCGGCAAGCTACACGTGGAGGGTCAGGTACCGGTCCACGGGCGCCACGCTCGTCAAGGGTGGGGATAGGGTGAGCGCCGACTGCACCTCCGCCGCCGACAGCGAACTCTGCACCTAGGGTCTTTAGCCACCGGCGGCGCGCGACGTTCCCCGACGCGTAGCCCCCATCTACACGCCGCGCAGCGTTCCCGGCGCGTAACCCTCACCTACGCGCCGTGCCGCTCTTCTTGGCTGCTTGATGGCTCCCAGCGAGACCTGGGGCAGCCAAGAAAGACCTCTCGCGGTCTACGCTTGTACGACGAGGGCGAGGTGAGTATGCGCCAGAGAGGCAGCGCGAGGGTCTTTACCGTGGTTCTCATGGTTCTGGTGGTCGTGAGCCTCTCGGCCATAGCTCTTCTCGTGGCGGCCGGCGGTAGCGATTACACCAGGATCACCAGTCTTCGCCGATTGCAGAAAGAGAGGGTCGTCTATTACCCGGCTCGGCAGACCTTCGTCGTGTTGCTCGGCGACGGGGTCACCGCCGTTTACGGCCGGGCACCGACGGCGGCGGGTACGGAAACCGTCCGCTATTGCCCCAGCAGCGGCCTGTTCGAAACGACCGGAAGCGGTGCGAAGTTCGATTCGCAGGGCCGTTACTACGGTGGTCCGGCCCCGAGGGGTCTGCGGACGTTTCCTGCGAAAGTCGAAGAAGGGATTGTCCGGGTCAACTTCAAACTCCCGGTCTCCGGTCTTCCGCGCTCATCGGATGTAACGGAACCGATAGGCCCCTTCTGCGATCCATATGCTCTGGGACC
>JALZEI010000244.1 GCA_030862115.1 Actinomycetota bacterium | reverse complement strand
CCTACGCGGTCTTCATCCTCGTGTTGCGGCAGGGGTCGGGAGATCTACGCCGCGTGGCCGGTCCCCTTTTTCATGCGACCGCGGTGTCGGCTGCGGCGACCGTGATCTATGGAGTTCTTACCAATGACGTCGTCTGGAACCCGGGGTGGCCCAGCCAGGGATGGCTGCTGACCCTTGCGCTCACGTCGCAGGTGGCCGGCTGGCTGCTCATCTCGCGCTCTTTGCCGCGCCTTCCCGCGGCCGTCACCTCCGTTGTGTTGTTGTTGCAACCGGTGGGCGCCATGACTCTTGCGGCGATTGTTCTCGGGGAAGACCCCTCGGCCACACAACTACTGGGGGCCGGCCTCATCCTGACCGGAGTAGTGGTGGCGACCGCAGGCCACGCGCGGCGCGCGCGTCCGGCCCCGGCGGCGACTTAGACGATGAACGAGCGGACGCGTCGGCGGTGGCTCGTGGATGCGATGAACGTGGTCGGCTCGCGCCCCGATAAGTGGTGGAACGATCCTGACCGAGCCCTGCGCGACCTCACCGAGCGGCTGGACGCCTTCGCCGAGGCCACGGGCGATGAGGTGACGGTCGTATTCGACAAGGCCCCCGCAGGGCTCGAACCCCCCAGTAACGTATGCACCGTCGTAGCGAAGTGGAAGGGTCGCAACGCCGCCGACCACGCCATAGAGGAGCTGGTCTCCGGGGACGTCGATCCGCCCTCGATCACCGTGGTTACGTCCGACAGGCGGCTGGCCGAGAGCGTGAGGGCCACCGGAGCCCGGGTCGTGGGGGCCGGGCGTTTCCGCAGCCGGCTGGACCAGATCGCCAAAAATAGACCTTAGGTTGCAGCCAGGATCAACGCACTCACGCCCTTCGCTGCCGGTTTTAGCTCGCAAAAACGCGCCCACGACGTTCTTTGCCGGATGGTGCCCGGTATGCGGGCACCAGCGCGCAATGTAGACCGAAGCTCGAGTTCGGGCCTGCTTACCCCCCTTCGCTGCGAGTTTTGGAGCGTGAGAGCGTCCGGTCACGTTCTGTGGGTCACCTGGATCGCTATGCGGACCGCCTGGCCCACAGAAAGACCGAAGCCCCAAGATCAACGCGACTCACGCCCTTCGCTGCCGGTTTTCGGTTGCAGCCAGGATCAACGCGACTCGCGCCCTTTGCTGCCGGTTTTCGGTTGCACCCAGGATCAACGCGACTCACGCCCTTCGCTGCCGGTTTGTGGCGCGGCAGAGGGGCGTTATCGGCGGACAGATCTACGGAAGCGTTTCCTGGAGCGGCGGTGTGTCCTCGCGAGTCCACGCCTCGCTCAGGTAGACCTCGGAGCGAACCGCCTCGTCCGATAGGCCCACCGCAGCAATCGCTTGCGCCATGTCATGGGCGGACGAGTAGCGATGCTGAGGGTCCGGCTCGGTTGCGCGACTCACCACTTCGTCGAGCTCGGTCGGTAGACCGGGGACCGCTCGCGAGGGAACGGGAACCCGCCCGCGCAGAGGCCCCTGAAGGACTTCGTACATCGACTCCCCGGCGAAGGGAGGTTCTCCTACCAGCATCTCGTATAAGACGATGCCGACGGAGTAGATGTCGCTGGCCGCGGTCGACGAGTCGCCGCGCACTCGTTCGGGGGCCACGTAGTGCGCGGACCCCAGTAGGGCTCCGGTGGCCGTCAGGCGCGTCGCTCCGACCGCTTGCGCGATCCCGAAGTCGGTGACCTTCACTCTGTCCTCTCCTACCATGACGATGTTGGCGGGCTTGACGTCGCGATGAACCACGCCCTTCTCGTGCGCGTGCTGCAGCGCCTCGAGGGTCTGACGCGCGACGGAAACGGCGAGATGCATGTCGACACGTTGACGTTCGGCGATGACCCGAGATAGATCGCGGCCCTCTAGAAGCTCCATCACGATGTATTGCGCGTCCCGATCCTCTCCGTAATCGAAAATCGCCGCGATGTTCGGATGCGACAACATGGCGGCCGACCGAGCCTCGCGGCGGAACCGCTCGACAAACTGAGCCTCGGCCACCAGCTCTTCGCGCATTAGCTTTATGGCGACCGGCCGACCCAAGCGCTCGTCGAGCGCTTCGTAGACGGTTCCCATTCCGCCGGCATCGATCTTGTCGACAATTCGATAGCGCTCGCCGAACGTCATGCCGATCGGCGACCCGTAGCCTTCCCGGGGCCGCGGCTTGTGATCCGTGAAGGGCGCGGCACCACCCGGCGGCGTGTAGACGCGCGTGCCCGCGGGGGCCGGCGGACTGTCCTCGGGGATGCCCGCTCGGTCGGCGTGACGACGGGATTCCCGCAACAGCTTCTCCAGCGAGCGCGCTTGTGCCATACGGTCGAGCCTGTAGATGTTGTCGGTCGATCGAACGACGAAGTCTGCGTATCCGAAAAGCTTTCCCAGAATGCTTTTCGTGCAATGCACGTACGCGATGTCGCGCAGGCGGACGGACCAGGCGTGGGGTCTTAGTCCTCCGGAAACCCCGAGCAGCCGCTTGGACGACAAGAGAATTTCGGTGCGCCTCCACTTAAAGACCGCCCACCCAAAGCGGAGCGCGGCCAGCGCCACGAGTGCTACGGATCCCCACGTTGCCATATCCGGCGACACGGCGCCGTCTGTTCCCATGCTCAACGTCACCGAGCTGAGCGCGACGGCCATCGCCACCAGCAGCAGCGGTCGAAACAGCGCGGCTACATGTGGGCGCGTTGCGAGCAGGGGTTGCTCGTCGTCGAGAAGATAGCGGGAGAGTCGGGCCACAGATACCCCCTGATGGAGAATCCTGACGACTCCAAGATACCCGAGTAAACGAGTTTAGACGTCACTTCCTTTGAGTGCGGCGATAAGAGCGCGAACGGAGTTCTCCAACCCAAAGGCCTTTGCTTCCTCACGGACCTCTTCTTGGGGTATGTCTCTCGGCCGGGTCAGGTCGAGCTCCTGGATCGGAAGATCGGTGGGTATCGCCACGACCCGGCGCGCGCGTTTCACGTAGTCGAGGTCGCGCCGCACTTTGGTTATCGAAACGTTCTGTCCATCCCCTTCGGCGTCGGCGATGATCGCATCGAGGCCCCCATATTTTGCGACGAGAGACGCCGCCAGCTTGTCGCCGATCCCGCGCACACCCGGCAGTCCGTCCGAGGGATCGCCGCGCAGCACCGCATAGTCTGCGTAGCTGCGCCCCGGTATGCCGTACTTGGACTCGATGTAGCTCTCGTCGATGACGTCGATCTTGCTCACTCCCCGAATGGGATAAAGGATGTAGCAGCGCGGATCCTCGACGAGTTGGAACAGATCCCTATCGCCGGAGAAGATCCCCACCCTGCCGGGAGCCCTTGCGGCCAGCGTTCCAATGACGTCCTCGGCCTCGTAATCGGGATGGCCGATCACGTTCACGCCACATCTTGCGAGCAGGGAATAGATAACGGGGACCTGCGGGGCGAGTTTCTTCTCGGACTCCTCCTGCTGACTGCCAGGTTCGGCCCGCTGTGCCTTGTATCCCTCGATCAGATCGACCCGCCAGCTCGGTCGCCAGTTCTCGTCGGCGGCACAGGCGATGTAATCGGGGTCGTGATCGCCGATGAGGCGCGCCAGCATGCGCAAGAAGCCGTGGCCGGCGTTGATGGGAGTGCCGTCCGGCATCGTGACGGTGTCGGGGGTCGAGAACAGCGCGCGGTAGATGAGACTCGGAGCGTCGACCAGGAGGGTGAGCGAGTGGTCCATGCCCGAAGGTTAGCCCCCATCCTCTCGCCGAGTGCGTGATCGGGGCGCGTATACGGCCCTGATCGCTCGCTCGGCGATGGAGTGGCGATGCGGGTCGGGGAGGATGCAGGACGTGGACGACTCCGTGTGGCCGGAACTGGGTGTGGCGCTCGTCATGGCAATCGGGCTGGCCGGAACGATCCTTCCCTTCGTGCCCGGCCTACCTCTTATCTGGGGCGCGGCCCTCGTGTACGGCGTGACCGAATCCTTCGGGACGGTGGGCGTGGTCGCGATGGTCGTAATCACCGGACTACTCATCTCCGGGATCAGCGCCAAGATCGTCGTTCCCCAGCGGCGAGCGACGGCCGGCGGCGCGCCGCGGTCCACTCTCGTGCTTGCCGCACTAGCCGGGATCGTGGGGTTCTTCGTCATCCCGGTCGTGGGCTTGCCGGTGGGGGCCGTCGCGGGCGTGCTGGTGGCGGAATATCGCAGAACGAACGACTGGGCGGCCGCGCGCCGCTCCACCAAAGAGGTCGTCATCGGCTTCGGCATCGGCACGCTCATCGAGATGGCGGCCGGCCTGGCGATGATCGTCACCTGGGTGATCTGGGTCGTGGCCGGCCCTTAGGTCGAACCACGGCTCACACAACTGATCCTCGAGTGCGTGATGAGGGCGCGCATACGACCCTGATCACGCACTCGGCTGAAAGTTAGCGGCGCCGAACTCATCCAATCCCGGGAGTGGAGACGTAACGCCCGTTAAAAGACTCGAGACTCCATCTAAGAAAGGGGACGGATATGTCGGCGAAAAAGATCGTGTTAACGGCACTTGTGGTGAGCGTCATCGGGATATCGGCCGCGAGCGCGGCCACCCATAAGGACGAAGACGACGCCGAAGGCCCCCTCGACATTAAAGAGGTCGAGCTGGAAGGACTGAAGCTCGGGGACGAGCGCCACCTTAAGGCGACCGTGCGCACTCACGAGGCCTTCCGACGGCGGGACCTCAATGGAGGCGGCTTCTTCACCTATTTCGACAGCCGCGGTGGCGATCGTTGGGACTTCAAGCTCGCCATGCACCTCTGGAAGGACGGCACTCCGCTCTGCCAGCTCTTCGACCGGGCCGGGTTCTCGCGCGGCGGTGGAGCCACGAACCGCAACCCCGCCTCGTTCTCGTGCACGTTTCCTCGTTCGACTCTCAACCCGGGCGACGATCCCATCCGCTGGCGTACGCGCAGCGTCTTTTATGGGGAAACGGACTCGGCCCCCGGGTCGGGTTGGTACCGCCACTGATCGCCGAGTGAGTGATGAGGGCGCGCATACGACCCTGATAACGCACTCGGCTGAAAGTTAGCGTGCGGAGATCTCGATCTCGTCGATGACCTTTGGGTTGAACGACTTGTGATCGGGCCCGGTCACGTACTCGACGGAAAGAGTGTGGTCTCCCTTATCCAGCTCGACCGAAGCCGCGTCTATCTGCGCCGGCATCGCAACGAGGTTGCCGTCCACGAATACATGGATGTGACCTTTCGGGGACGAGTCCGAACCGCCGGAGGGATCGGTCACGTTCACCTCGATCGGGATGGGTTTCTTCGCCTCGACGACATCGCCCGGTTTCGGTTCCGTGATCACGACAATGCGGTCCCCCGCCGATGGATCCCGGTTCAGCACGAACGCGCCGGTCCCCAAAGCGACGGCCAGAAGGATCAGGCCAATACTGAACACAGGCTTGACGCTCTTCTGTGCAAAGAGAACCAACCCGAGAAGCAAGAAGCCGCCGGCCAGGATCAGATACTCGGTGTGCGGCCCCCCCGACTGAGCGACGTGCGCAAGAAGCATGGGTTAGGGAGACGGAGTCATTGCGACGCGCGGCGGACGGCAAAGGCCAGGCCGAGGACGGCGACCGTTCCTAGGGCGACGGGCACCACCGGAAAGCTCGAGCCGTCGTCCTCGGGAGCCGGGTCGGGGCCCGCGGCGTTATGACCGTCTCCCGGGCTGTCCTTGCCCTCGTTCGGCTTCGGTTTCGAGCAATCGGGCTTCCCCTTGACGGTCAGGTTGTAGCCGTCGCGACTGGGGTGACCGTCGACGCTCGAGATGATGTTGTAGCTGACCTGCCATTTGCCCGGCTGCGGATCGGACAGGTAGATGTGCGCCACCCGGTCCTGGAGATCCACGCGCTTCACCACGTTGCGATCGCAGCCGTCGACGACCTTGACTACGGCGTCTTTCGTGGGGGCCTGACTGAACGTGATCGCAATGTGACCGACGGGCTTCGGCAGTGTGCTCCCCTTAGGGGGAACGGTCGCGGCCACGTCCCCGTGCGCAAGCGCGGGGGTCGCCGACAGAATTAGGAACGCGGCCGGCA
>JALZEI010000242.1 GCA_030862115.1 Actinomycetota bacterium | reverse complement strand
CCCTCGGGGCCGCCGAGAGCGCGGCCGCGTTGATCGGAGGCGAAGCCGGACTGCCCGTCTATCTCTACGGCGCCAGCGCCCGGCGACCCGAGACGAAGGAACTGCCCGATCTGCGGCGAGGTGGACTCGAGAGCCTCATCCGAAAAGCACGCGCCGGCTTAACTCCCGACTTCGGACCTCAAGATATCAACCCCCACAAGGGAGTCGTGTGCGTTGGAGCGCGCGGGCCTCTCATCGCCTTCAACGTGTGGCTTCGGACGGACGTCGAGATTGCTGCGGCTATAGCGGAAGACGTACGACGCCCGCAGATGCTGCGCGCTTTGGGGCTTTCGATTCGGTCGGGGTTGTCGCAGGTGTCGATGAATCTGCTCCGTCCGTCGGAGCTGGGGATAGACCCCGCTTACGAGCTCGTGGCCGCCGAAGCGAAGGGGCACAACACCGAGATCGTTGCCACTGAGATCGTTGGCCTGGTTGCACAAGAGTGGATGCCGGCCGCCACTAAGCAAGCGGCCCGGCGATTGTGTTCGCCGGGCCGCTCGATTGAATCGGCCATCTCAGGCCGAAAAACCGCTATCTAGTTCTACGTCTCGCGGTCTTTCGTCCAGTCGTCTTCCGGCCCGTCGTCTTCCTACGTCCAGTCGACTTGCGAGCTGTCGACTTCTTGCGACCGGTTGACTTCTTCCGGCCCGTCGACTTGCGAGCTGTCGACTTCTTGCGACCGGTGGTCTTTCTCCGGCCCGTCGACTTCTTACGACCCGTCGACTTCTTACGACCGGTCGACTTGCGAGCGGCGGTCTTCTTACGACCCGTCGCCTTCTTGCGACCGGTGGTCTTTCTCCGGCCCGTCGACTTCTTACGACCCGTCGACTTACGAGCCGCGGTCTTCTTCCGGCCCGTTGACTTCTTACGACCGGTCGACTTACGACCGGTGGTCTTCTTCCGGCCGGTCGACTTCTTGCGACCGGTCGACTTACGCGTGGTCTTCCGACCGGTTGTCTTGCGACCGGTGGTCTTACGAGCCGTGGAACGACCCGTGGACTTGCGCGCAGTCGACTTACGGCCGGCAGTTCTCTTACGACCGGTTGTCTTCTTCGCAGCCAACCCCGGCACCTCCTCATTTCATCTCGATGAAGTCGCCTATCGACCTCATCTAGTGCACAGAACGCGCACGAATGCACGTTCAACCGTTAATTAGGCACCAATAAAGCGCACTGTGCAAGCATTAATCAAGGTTTTTTCTGGTAAAGCCTTGAAGTCGAACGAGCAATGTGTATGCGCGTAACGAGGAAAAGCGCTAAGAAACCGCGCGCAAACGACGAAGTGTTCGCTCTTTACGAAGCTTGCGACGTTCGCGTTCCGACGTTCCTCCCCAAATACCAAACTGCTCTTTGTTGTTGAGTGCGTACTCAAGACACTGAAGACGAACGGCGCATTGCGAACAAACCGCGCGCGCAGCTTTGGATGATCCGCCGCGCTCGGGAAAGAAAATCTCGGGATCGACTTCCGTGCAGCGCGCTTGAGACTGCCAATCAACAGGCTGTAATAGTCGTGTGGTGATGCGCTGCATTCCCCGGCCCTTCCTCTCACCGACTGCCGCCCCTCGAGGGCTCGTCGGTGAGCCGTGCCCGAATGACGTTCGTGTAATTCTAGGAGTGTAATTCGAGAGGCGCAACCCCCCTGACCTGCAACTTTGGAAAGGGAATTCGCGCTTAGGTCTTCGAGGAGCTCAACGACGACACTTCCGCGACGAGATCGTTGACCTCGACGGGCTTCACCCGGATGCTCTGCGCTCCCGCTTCGCGGGCCAGCCAGCGATCCTGTCCCCGCTCCAGCAACACCAGGACGGGCACGTCTTGCAGGCCCCGGTCCTGACGGAGTGCGCGAATGAGATTGAAGCCTCCGGCGCTACCCGTCTGCATATCCACCACCACCACGGAGGGACGGTTCCGACGCGCCGCGACCAGGGCGTCGCGCGAATCGATAGCGTTCTCGACCACGTCGTCCGCGGCGAAGCCGAACTCCGCCTCGTCGACGACGTTGGGATCGTCGCTGACAACCAGGACTCGCATGTGGAGTCTTAGGACGCTACCGGGGGGCTCTCGTGAGCTCGCACCTGGCCGTTCAGATTCTTGAGGAGACCCTCGATATCTATGTCGAAGCCGGTCTCCATGCTCTGCAAACGCTCCAGGACGTTCACGAAATTCACCGCCGCAACCTCGGCCGACTTCACGGTGTCGATGAGCATCGGCGAGTAATGACGGGCGAAACGAGCCCCGCAGAAGGGGCAGCGCCCGGGTGCATCCGAGTCCTCGCCGATCTGAGAGAGAAGAAAGGTGCGACCACAGGTTTCACATTTGGCTTCAATCTTCATCTCTCGCTCCTTTTCGCGGACGGTACCGGCGATGATAACGGCCTGCGGCGTGCGTGCCCCGGGTAACGGCTCGGCTCACTTGACGTTTCCTGCGCTACTAACGGGCCTGCGAACCAGAACCAGGGTGAGCACAAACGACAACACAAAAGACGGGACGGACGCGTTCAACCACGCCGCGCCGGCGGATAACGGCGTGGCCCACCCGGAAATCCAGTCCGTCCACCAGGCGGGCCCGGTGGGAAGAATCCAGTGGTAGAGGACGAAGCCGGCGATCCAGGGCACCAGGGACGCGACTCTGATGCCGCCTCCGAACCAGTAGGGGCCGTTTCGCTCGTACAGACCCGATACGTCGATCTTCCGCCTTCTGTGCACGAAGTAGTCGGCCGCTAGCAACCCGAACAGAGGCACGAACACGGATCCGATTAGGAAAAGAAATGATTCGTAACGCTCCATGGTCAGCCACGCGGCAAGAAGCGTAGAGATCAATGCGACGGCGAGAAGGGCGACGGTTTGAGAGAGCCGCGGCCATATGTTCTGCAAGGAGATCGCCGCCGAGTACACGTCGGCAAACGCTTCGTCCGTCTCGCCGACCAAGAGGCCCAACAAGAACAAGATCCCCGCGAGCGATCCTCCGGCAAGAGCAAGGATGCCGGCCGCAACTCCGCCCGGCGACGGCTCGGCTCCGCCGGCAAGAACGAGCAACGCGCCCAGCGAATACAGCCAGATGTTCGCGACGAGATAACCCCAAAAGGTTCCGCGCGTGGCGGCTCTCGAGGAGTGGGAGAAGCGCGTGTAATCGGCGACGAGGGGAAGCCACGACACCGGTAGCGCGATCACCAAGTCGAGGGCCGTGCCGAAGGAAAGGCCCCCACTACCCTCTCGCCCGAGCACCTCGCCGATACCATCCGTTTGCAAGGCCAGCACTGTCACCGCGCCGCAGATGGCAAGAATCGTCCACGCCCCGAACTTGCCCATCCACACTCGAACGACTCCGACCGGCCCCCATACCGCCATTCCCGTGCACAGAATCGAGGCCAGGATGAGCCACAACCAGCGCGCCGAGAAGTCGAACGTTCTCGAGACCACCAGATCGGCGACGTAGGACATCGCCCACAACTCCACGGCCGTCCACCCGATCAGCTGTACGACGTTGAGCACCGTGGGCGCCCACGATCCACGAATGCCTAGAACAGGTCGAAACAAAACCATGGTCGGGACACCGTGATCCGCCCCCGCGGCGGCACCGAGGGCGAGCAGCGCGCAGCCGATGAGGGAGCCGATGACGATGGCGGCGAGCGCGGTCCAGAAGCCGAGGGCCGGTACCAGCAGCGCGCCGGCCACGAGAACGAGGACACCGACCCCCAGGTCTCCCCACAGGATTGCTAGATCGCGCGTCCTTAGGGTTCGTTGACCCGGGGGAATCGGCCGAATGCTCTCCCCGCGCGGCGAGGTTTCCTCCTGCAGCGATGCAGACATTGCGTCTCCCTTCGCAGGTTCTAACCTGATCAGGTTCGCGGCGGACCTCACGAAGTTCGAGGCACGCACAAAGGGTCGTCTCGATTGAGACCTCTCAGCCCGGCTGGGCTCCCCTGCGCTCTGTTACTCAGCCTATTAGACGATCACTCCGGCGGCTCTTCGCCGAGTGCGCGATGAAGGCGGGCTCGGATAATCCGACCCAATCACACAGTCGGCCTAGAATTCGGCCCTCACTACGTCGACGGCCTTTTTGATGTTGCTGAGCTTCGCCTTCGCCTCGTCGCCCGTTCGGGTCTTGAGCCCGCAATCGGGGTCGACGAACATGCGCTCGGGCGGGATGTGCTTAAGC
>JALZEI010000186.1 GCA_030862115.1 Actinomycetota bacterium | reverse complement strand
TGCGGGCTATCGCGGGCTCCGAACGCAAAGAGGCGGCCTGAGGCCGCCTCTTTGGAAGTCGTGCCGCGCTATTTGACGGCTACCGTCCCCTGCATCGGGTGCAGGAAGCAGAAGTACTTGAAGGGCTTGTTGCCACTCCTCTTGCGGAACCTGACGTCGAACGCGTCGATCCCGGCCGCGGGTGGAGTGAGGTCCTCCGCCTGGGATCCGCGGATGCCGGAGTGCTCCGCGTCGTCCAGTCCCGTGAGGACGTTGTTGCCGGTGCCTCCCCAGAACTGGTCGGAGACATCGGTCTCGAGTGTGCTCCCTTCGGGACAGATGGGCTGTCCCGTTCCCGGGTCCGACTCCGCCGGCGTGTCCGGTCCCGCTCCCTGGTCACCGTCGGGATCGCACATGGACTCGTCGAACTGCAGGCGGGAGAAGATCGACGGGTCGGGCATCGACACCGTATGGTCCTCGTGCACGAGCGAGTCGAAGCGCCATCTCACGACGTCGCCTCTCTGGATCGACAGCCTCTTCGGGTAGAAGGCGAACAGAGAGACGAAGCGGCTGTCGACGCCGGCCCACGCGTCCCACACGCGCCGCCCCCCGGCCGTTTCGTGCGAGGTGCGCCGGTCGCTGTACTTGTTGTGCGTGGCCTGGGCCCAGTCGAGGTCGCGCGCCCTCTGGTCACTGCGGACATCGTCGATGGCAGACTGTGGAGTCGCCGAGGCCGGGTCGGCAACCACCCTGATCCGCTTGCGCATGTTGTGGTGGATCAGACACACGACCCAGAACGTAGTCCCGGGCTCCGAGTTCACCGTCGCCGTGAACGTCCCCGGCAGCTCGAAGGGCGCCCCGGAATTGAGTACGCCGTCGCCGGTGTAGCTGCACGGGGCCTGCCCGGTACCCCCGCAATTCGGTTGCGACGGCGTCACGACCGCGGCGAAATTGTCCTTGAACGCACCCGCGCCGTCGTCGGGGTCGGTTGCCGCGAAGCCGAAGGGGCCCGTCACGCCCGTGTTGTCGGCGAGCCAGTCGTCGACTCCCACGCCGGTCGGGAGCATGGTCGCGGTGTGGAAGCCACGGAAGTCGAATGTGATCCTGTCGCCCTGGTGGACGGTGATCGTGTCGGGGCCGAAGAACCTCATCGATTCCGCCGGCAGACTGCGGCCTCCAAGCGACTCCCCGACCTGGATCGTTACCGCCGCGTGCCCTGCGGACGCGGTCGGGCCTATCGACAGGGCACCGGCCGCGAGCGCGACCACGCTGAGCGCCGCCGTGACTCTGTTACGGATCAAAAAGGGCCACCTTTCCTCAGACATACCCGTCAACCCGGGCAATCTCCTACAACTAACTAGAAGGGTGCCGCGCTGTCCAGGGGGGACGAGAAAAGAGCTCCGAATGTCTAGCCGGCTTCAAGCCGACAGGAGATGAAATGACCAATCCGTCCAGGATGTCCTTTTCCGACACGAGGAGCTCCTGGCGTCAAAGGTCTCTATCTCGCACTTGTGACAACCCACCTCCCTGTCCGTCGACCGTCGGAGTCAGGAAATGACGATGTGTCAAAGATCAGCCGGAACTGTCAAACATCACCCGGAACACACGGAACACCTGTCAAAGATCAGGCGGAACTGGTGTCAACCATCAGCCGGAACTGTGTAAACGATCAGGTGGAGCCGGAATCACCAGCATCACCCGGACCACGTAAGAAAAAATGTGCCCCCGGCGGGGCACCAACCAGAAGGGAACGGGCGCGACCTGGGGTTTCGCGCGGGCGGCTCGTGATTGTCGGAGGTTTCGAAGTTGTTCGTTCTCCCTGGTCGCGCTAAGTAGCTCGAGTCCACAAACTTGGGGCTGGACTGACCTCGCTACAACCGCAGCCGGGTCGCCCGCTTGCGGGCATCTCAAAACCTTCTCGGGCAGGTCGGTATCTCTCCTAAATCTCTCCCTTTTCTCTCCGATTTCTCCCCGAGTTTCCTCCGAGGAGATTCCGTAGCGATTACGTCCGGGTCCGATATCAGGCGGGCGGTCACAACCTCCTTCTTGATGAAAACCTGGATGGCCCTGCTCGTCTTTGCGGTGCACACACCAATCCGGGGACTCAGTGTGTGAACACGTCGTTCTGGCGCCTGCGGCCCCAGTCGTCAGGCCATTTCGCCCAGCAATTGACGGTGCACTGCTTGAGTGGCGAGACTCGGGGTTGCTCCGAGCTCGTCTCTGAGCAGGCTCCTGAGCTGCTCGTATACAAGCAGTGCCTCTGCGCCATTTCCCCGATGTGCAAGCGCCTGCATCAGCAATCGATAGCCAGACTCGCGGTAGGGCGCGAGCCTGAGCAGCCGGCGTGCGTCGCGCTCCGCCGCTGCAACCTCGGAGCCCCCGATCCCAAGGCTCGCTGCAGCATCGCACTCGAGCGCACGCAGATGCACGTCCTCAAGCCACCGTCGCTGCTCTACGACCCAAGGTAACTCCTCCCCCGATAGGAAGCCCCTACCTGATATCGAGTACGCGATCGTTGCCGCCGACACTGCGCTTGACCAGTCCTCCGCGTGGACCGCAGATTCGGCCTCGTGGATCTTGCGCGCTGCGACCTCGATGTCGACCCACGCGTCTCTTGGTAGTACGAGTCGTAGGTTTTCGCGCCCTGCAAGAGCATCGGGCCCAAGCGCCCTTCGCAGGCGCGAGACGACTACGCGCAGGTTGGAGGTGGCCCGCAGGGGTGCCTCGTCGGGCCAGATTGCCGCCGTCAGGTCGTCCCGGCTGAGTGTCCGAGCGCGCCCAAGTACGAGGTACACGAACAGCACCCGTCCCTGTCTTCCGGGTAGCTCCGCCTCCAGGCGACGGCCCTCGAGCTCGACCGTCATTCGTCCACACAGTTGGATCCGGGTCTCCTGCAACGTCGTCGCAACTTAGCTGCAACGCCCTCGGTGGACAATCGGCGCGAACCCAAGACCGGTCGAGAAGGAGTACCGATGGCGAAGCTGATCCGATGCGAATGCGGTTACGTCGCCCGCGGCGACACCGAAGAGGAGCTGGTGGCCGCCGCCGAGCGCCACATCGAAGCCGACCACCCGGACCTGGTCGGACGGCTTAGCCGAGACGACCTGCTGACGATGATGGAGGAGGAGTGAGATGACTACTGCCGAGTACCGGTCGATCGTGACCGAGTCCTATCCGAGTGAACAGCTCGAGGTCGAGCGGCGCCTCGAGGACATCATGTCCGCGGCGCGCAGGCAGGCGATCGACGAGCTCGAGTCCTATCACGCGTTCGGACCGAAGTTCACGAAGTTCGACGACTTCGAACCGCTCGAGCGCCAGGACGGGGAGGCGACGAGGAGGCTCGAGCGCGAGGCGATCCTCGGCGTGAAGGAGTTCGACCCCCGGGTCATCGACCTCAAGGTCGACGTCTTCGGGCCGGTGGCCGTTACCACCTTCGTCATGGACTACGGGGTCGTGGATGGAGAGGGAGCACGCCATTCGTTCCGCGCGAGAGCCACCATGGTGCTCGTCAAAGAGGAAGCCGGATGGCTGATCGTTCACGAGCATTTCTCGCCATTCATGGCGAACTCCTAGTGATCGGCGAAACGTGGCTATCGCAAAAGAAGAGTGGAGGTAGATGCGGTGAAGCAATCTATGGAGACCACCCAGTCAGCATCTGGGTGCGGGAGGAGTCGCTTCTGGAAGGTGTGCTCGGCTTCTTCTCAGAACGTGTCTTTGGGCCGAATCGCCGCGACCTTCTGGAGGCCGATCTGAGGCGCAGCGAGGCCAGTGAGGACAAAGAGGCTCTCCAGCATCTCAAGTCACTCGAGAAGACCATAGGACAGTTCGAAAGACGACAGGCTCGCCTCATCCGCTCGCTTGAACTCGATGACGACCCGCAAGGAGCCATGTTCCGGCAAATCCGCGATCGTATGCAGCAACTCGAGGATGAGCGACGGCAAAAACTAGAGGAACTCGAAGCCTTGCGCCGTGAGCAACCGGATGCCGTTCCCGGGTCACCTGGGCTCTTGGACGAGCTCCCGGTGACAGAGGATCAGCTCGTCCCCGCTCCGGAAATCGTCTTGAGGGATCTTTTCGAGGCCTTCCGGGTCGAGGTCCGGTACAACAAGGTGTCGAGCTGGGCAACGTGTCGCGTAGCGATCAACGAAGAAGGAATGGAGGGACTGGTCGCTCATTCCACCGAATTACTGAAGTCGGGCGCGACCTGGGGTTTCGCGCGGGGAGCTCGTGATTGTGGGAGGTTTCGAAGTTGCTCGGTCTCCCTGGTCGCGCTGAGTAGCTCAAGTCCCACGAACTTGGGACCGGTCCTGACCTCGCTACCACGGTAGCCGGACCGCCTGTCTGCCGATCATCTCAAGACCTTCTCGCGCAGGCCGTATCTCTCCGAAATCTCTCCCCTTTCTCTCCGATTTCTCCCCGAGTTTCCTCCGAGGAGATGCCGTCGCGATCACGTTGGATCCCACATCAGGCGGGCGGTCCAACCTCCTGCTGATGAAAACCCTGGATGGCGGCTCGGCCGCGGCGGGTTCTACGGCTGGTTGATCGGAGAAGGACTCGGAGAAACCGAGGCCGTGGGCCTGGGAGAAGCACTTGGGGTCGGGGTAGGAGACGGCGGTTCGCCGCCGCCGCCATCACCGTCGCTCGTACGGCACCCTGCGCATGTCCGATAGCGGCAGATATGCCTAAGTTGGGATCGGCCGCATACCTCGCACGGGTGATGTCAGGAGTTCGAATCTCCTCTGGTCCACTTCGAGAATCAGCGCAGGTCGCGGAAGAACGCCCGCACGTCCTCGGCGAGCGCGTCGGGCTCCTCGAGGGCGGCGAAGTGGCCGCCCGATGGCATCTCCGTCCACCGACGGATGTCGTAGACCTGCTCGGCCCAGCGCCGGATCGGCCGGACGATCTCCTTGGGGAAGGCGGCATAGCCGGTGGGGACGTCGACCCGCTGGCCCCGGGCCAGCACCGGGGCGCCGTGTCGGACGGCGTAGTACGGCCAGAACGACGATCCGATCGCCCCGGTGACCCAGTAGAGCATGATGTTGGTGAGCAGCACGCCCCGGGAAAAGCGGCTCTCGACGTCGCCGCCGCAGTCGCTCCAGGCCCGGAACTTCTCCACAATCCAGGCGGCCAGCCCGACGGGTGAGTCGGTGAGGGCGTAGGCCAGCGTCTGCGGTCGGGTGCCCTGGATCCACCCATAGCCGGTCTCCTCGTTCAGCCAGTGGTCGAAGGCTTCGAGCGCGGCTCGCTCCTCGGCATCGGGTTCGCCGCTCGGATCGACGGTGACGCCGGGCCGGGAAAAAAGGAGGTTCAGGTGGATCCCAACCACGCTGTCGGGCCGGGCGGCGCCCAGGCGGCTGACGATGCCGCCGCCCCAGTCGCCGCCCTGAGCGGCGTAGCGCTCGTAGCCGAGGACCTCGGTCATGAGGTCGCCCAGGACCTCGGCGATGGCGCCGATGTCGAAGCGGCGCTGGCCGGGACGGAAGGAGAACCCATAGCCCGGCAGCGACGGTGCCACGACCGTAAAGGCATCCACCGGATCGCCGCCGTGGCTGCCGGGATCCGTGAGCAGGGGCAGGATCCGGTGGAACTCCCAGAAGGAGCCCGGCCATCCGTGGCAGAGCAGCAACGGCAGCGGGTCCGGGCCGACGCCGGGGGCGTGGACGAAGTGAACGTCGATGCCGGCCAGTGGCACGGTGAAATGGTCGAGCTCGTTGATCCGAGCCTCCTGCGTCCGCCAATCGTAGCCGTGGCGCCAGCAGGTGACGAGATCACGCAGGTACGTCGAGTCGGCGCCGTACTCCCAGGTGGAGCCCGGGATCTGATCGGCCCAGCGGACACGGTCCAGCCGCTGGTGCAGATCGGTCAGGACCTGCTCGGGCACGTCCACCCGGAACGGTCTCGGTTCGGCTGCTCCTGTCCCCATGGGCACCCCTAGTTGTCCACTCCACGGTGTTCTATCCGCATGCTCCCCCTGGAGAATCCATTCAACAACCCATCCGGCTCAGAGCGACCTATCGCATCGCGTAGGGAGGGAGAACTATCCAACCAATGAGTTCAGGAAGTCGTCCAAAGCGTACTGATCGTCTACGTGAAGCCAGACCTCGGAGAATTTGCCGTTTCGTACATGAATCACCGCGACCGCGTTCCAGGAATGTGAATGCCCGCCTGCCGAAGCGGTGACGCTGAGGAGCTGCACAGCATGATCATCGGTACCAAGGGCGTCGTGGAGCTCCCGTCTGAGGGTCCCGTCCTTCAAGACCGCCTGGAATTTGGCAAGGAACTCCTCAACGGGATGGGAGCCTGCCAGTGGATTCTTGCCTGGATAGTGGACAATGAGGTCGTCGGTGTAGAGGTTGCCTAGGGCCTCGAAATCGCCCGCATTGATGAGATCAATTTCGCGCCTAGCCAACAGTTCGTTGGGATGCATGAGGTCGCTCCTCCTTCCGAGCCATTCGATTCAGAGGACCTATCGTCGCTCATCGCAGAGGGGAAATTCCTGCACGAGAGTGCCGCGAGACTTCTAACAAGACGCCTAACGCCACACCCGTTTGTGCTTGGTTGACGATGTCAGTGGGCGCAAGCTGAAAATCGTTCCTGACCCGCATAGACGGGCGTACTTGTGAATCTCAGTAAATCGCCGTAAACGACTGCCGCACGGCTCGCACGGGTGAGGTCAGGAGTTCGAATCTCCTCTGGTCCACAAAAGCTAAAAAGCCATCCGCCTTCGCCTATGCAACGCGGCAGATCATTCGCCTTTGACGGAACTTCCTATTTCATGTCAGTCTTCAGGACATGAAAGCTGCGATGGAGCGAGTCCGGACTCGCCCGTACCGGATGAAGGTCCGCGCCGAAGCTGCCCGGGCTACTGCCGACCGCGTTCTCGACGTCGCGGTTGAGTTGTTCAGCGAGAATCCCTACGAAGATGTGTCGCTGGAAGAGATCGCTCATCGCTCTCATGTAACAGCCCGAACAGTCAGCCGTCGGTTTGGATCGAAAGAAGCACTCTTTGTCCAAGCGATGGACCGTGCTGCGCTACAGGCACAACGCGAACGCGATGAGGCTCCCGTCGGCGACGTACCGGGCGCGGTCCGTTACCTCGTAGCTCAATATGAACGTTGGGGCACTAACCGGCTTCGAATGTTGTCTCAAGAGGACCGGATTCCCGTGGTGGCCGAGAACGTCCGGGACGGTCGGCGGTACCACTGGTCGTGGGTGGAACGGACCTTTGCCCCGCTGCTGGTAGGTCTTCGACGTCCTATTCGAAGGAGGCGTCAGGCAGCACTGGTCGCTGCGACCGACGTCTACATGTGGAAACTCTTACGCCGCGACCTTGGCTTGAGTCGACACGATACGGAACACGCGATCGTGGACCTGATCCATAACGCTGCTGAGGATCGCTGATGGCGCGCTACCTCGTGTACACCTCACCGGCTCGAGGACACCTTTATCCGATCGTGCCTACACTGCTCGAGTTAGGGAGGCGCGGGCATGAGGTCCACATTCGAACGCTCTCGTCCGAACTCGCGACTCTGCGAGAGCTTGGCATCCACGCGTCGCCGGTAGCCAGTGCCATAGAGGAGTTACCGCTTCAAGACTGGAGAGGGGCGACCCCTGAAGAAGGACTGGCTGCGGGACTGAGAACCTTTGCGGACCGAGCTACCTACGAGATACCGGACCTGGAGGGTGCACTGGAAGAGGTGGACCCGGACTTCGTTCTGGTCGATGTCATGACCCTCGGTGCGGCGGCCGTAGCGGAAGTTGCGGGGCTGCCATGGGCACAGTGGATCCCATTCTTCCAGCACATCTTCCCCTTCACCCTGACCGCGAGCGGTATCGACGTGATCAATGTCCCCAGAGAGCAGGTTGGCTTGCCGACCTTGGGGTCTCGAGACCTGTGGCGGGCGCCACTGTATGTATATCTCACTGCACCGCCGTTCCTGCCCCCGACACCTTTGCCGCCGTCGGTGCTCCCTGTCGGTCCCGGCTCCTGGGAACCACCTCGGCCCACCCCACAGTGGATAGAGCACATGACTGCTCCGCTGGTGCTGGTCGCGGTCTCCAGCGAGTTTCAGCGTGACGACGCGCTTGTAGAGACAGCCCTCGAGGCCTTTTCGTCTGAGGACATCGAACTCGTGATTACGACCGCTGCACACGGCCCAGAGCGGTTCCAACGACGAGAGCGCGCGAAGATCGCCCGCTGGCTGCCGCACGCCGCGGTGCTATCCAAGGCTGCCTGTGTGGTTTGCCACGGAGGTATGGGAATCACGCAGAAAGCGCTTGGGGCCGGCGTCCCCGTATGCGTGGTGCCGTTCGGTCGTGACCAATTCGAAGTCGCACAGCGGGTCGAGCACATCGGCGCTGGGACGTGGCTGCCACCAGGCGAACTGCACCCAATCTCTTTGCGTAGCGCCGTTCGCGAGACGATGTCGCGGCGAGCCGCCGCGCAACAGGTAGCGGCGCAATTCGGTGCGGCAGGCGGAGCTGAGGTGGCAGCGAACACCTTGGAATCGCTTCGGGTTCGTCACCATTCAGGCTTGAGTCAACGTGAGCGGGGACGGCAAGTACTGACCGTCCCATTCGGGAGTCGGGTATCTCAGAAGGCATCGCTTCATTAGTTGAGTCAGAAAGGAGAAGGCGTGGAATCATTGGCATTCGTTCTTCCGCTCTTACCAGGTAAGACCGATCAGGATCGGCAAGCCATGAACTCATGCTGGACTGGTGAAAGGAAGATTCAATTCGAAGAGGCGCGAAAGCGCGTCGGAATCACCCGGGAAGCGGTGTACATCCAGGAGACACCGAATGGCGAAGTTGTCGTTGTTTATGTCGAGGGCCAGGACCTTGCATCGGCCTTCAAGGAGATTGCGTCCTCCGACGAACCGCTTGATCGGTGGTTCCGGCGACACGTGCGGGAGGTCCACGGAGTCGCACTCGAGGACGGTTTTCCACCTCCAGAGCAGATCCTAGACTTCCGCGCGTGACAGAAGGGGTCCCAGAGTTTCGTCCATCGATGCTGGGTTTCCCAACAGATTCTCAGCATCACCTTCGGAGATCCGCGTAAGTGGATGGAAATAGCCGTGCACCGAATTGGATCCCTGACCCGCATCAACGGTGCCGGATGCCAGTCGCTGTTATCGGCCGTAAATCGGCTGCGCACGGCTCGCACGGGTGAGGTCAAGAGTTCGAATCTCCTCTGGTCCACAGCTAGAACTCGGCAGAAGATCGCTATCTCCTGGTCTCAGTGACTTCTGCGGTGACCGAAGCCCAGTATCAGTCGCGGTCGCCAGCGCAATGACTCATCGGAGAGTTTGGTGATGGTGTCTCTCGCTTCGCGCCTGATCGCATCGAGATCGTCGATGGCCGGCGCGCTCATCATCCCTAAGCGGTAGTCGATGAAGGCGTCCGCTCCTGGCCAGGGCACTTCCACCTCCACGGTCGTTACGACGGAAGCGAGGCCTGCTCCATCGAGTAACGCGCGCACCGCGGCTTCCGAGCCCACTGCCTCGCTCATCTCGTCGACGAAACGCCCCGCTGCGCTTCGCGACGAACCAGACTGCGCTTCGATCGCTTGCTGCACCGCCTGCTTGGGAGCAAACACCGGCTCGGGCCGGGTCCACGTCAACAAACCCACACGAGGCGCGACGCGCGCCATCTCGGCGAGGGCCGCGCCGGGATCGGGAAAGTGATTGAGCCCGAACGCGCAACCGGCGGCCGCAAAGACGTTATCGGCGAAAGGCAGTCGCTCGGCGTCGGTCTGCACGCGTCGCGCAAACGGGTTGTGCGACAGTTGCGCGAAGGACAGATCGACCCCGACGGGGTTCGGGAGGGAGCGCCCGAGGGCGCCCGTGCCCGTGGCCACATCCAGGACAAGCCCGTCTATCTTGGTGAGAGCATCGGCCAAGGGCTGGGCCAGCCATCGGTAGATCAGGCGGTCCGCCAGATCCGCGAAGTCATCCGCCGACCGGTCGTAGGCGTCGACGATGGTTCGTTTGCGCCCCTCTAGACCGGAGACCAAATCTCCAAGCCTTGCCTCGCCGTAGCCACCCACCAGTTGAGGTCGTCCAACTCTCGCCCCCTCACCGCGGCATCGTGGTCGTCGACCGCGTCAAGAGCCTTGTTCCATCCAAGCTGAACCAGCCCGCCGAGAAGAGCGAGCTTCAGCGCTCGCTCATCGCATCGATCGCCGCATATCTCTCGCCAATCCTCGATGAGCTCTTCCCGAGTTGCCTCAATGCGAGATGCGTTGATAGCGAGGTACCAGGCGAACTCGACCTCTGGTGGTGCGACCCCGACCCGGTCGCCCCAATCCACGGCGACGACGCGATCGGGGAGCAGCCCGAGGTTGCCAAGCTTGAGATCGCCGTGGATGAGAGTCCCTCCGTCGGATTGCAGCTGTCGTGCCAGTCCTCCGGGGTCGTGGAGGATCGCCGCAACGGCGGTCGAGACATCTTCCGGCACGGCCTCGAAGAAGATCTCCCATCCTCGTCCGATGAGCTTGGGAACCGGGTCACTTCCCTCCTGCTCTCGTGCTGCCGTCGCAGGGGACAAGAACGTGTAGCGATCCTTCAGGGTGCACAGACCCCCTAGCTGCTCTCCTTGGAACTCGTCGTGTAGGGCGGCGGCGGCCGCGAGGATGCGCCGGCTGTCTGCCCTGCTGACAACGACATCCTCGGGTATCAGCGCATCGGAGAGATCGCGCATGTAGATGGTCCACACCGCTTCCTCGGCCTCGACGACCACGACCCCATGCTCGATCACTTTGGCTACTCGCTCCATGGCACCCGAGTGGAACAGCAGGAAGGCACGGCCTGTGTCGCCGGTCGCGCGCATGAGCCAGTCCCACGCCGGTGAAACGCGTTTCACGACCAGAACGGTGCCGTCGTCGAGCGTGACCCGCTCGAGCCGGGTGCCTGATTTCCCGTCGGGGGCGAGAAGATCTGTTCGTTGGACGGCTCGGTCGAGCAATGAGCCCACGGTTCTGTTCGCTGCCGTCTACGCGCCGCGGCCGAGGAGCGCGAGCAGCTTCGTCTGGGGATCGGCCTCCGCGGGTACCGTGACCGGATCCCCCAAGTAACCTGCTTCCCGCCACTTCTTCGCCAACGGCTCGAGCGTCCGATACGCGAAATCGACAAGCTCCGGATCCAGCCGGGTGTCGGCTTCAACCGAAGTGGCAAGATCCCAGGTGTGCACGATCTGGTCACTCAAGACTTCGGCGAGGTAGCTTCGTGCCGAGGCGGCACCGGATGAGAGGCTCACCGTTCCGTCTAATGCGCCTTGCTGCGCGATCACTTGAAGCGCTTCGCCAACCGCGCTGCGCCATGCTGCATCGGGATCATTGCCGAGCAGGTCCCCATCGAACCTCGATCCAACCTCTGCGACCGACTTGCCGCTCAGCAGCGGAGGGATCCAGCGATTCTCGTTGACGACATGATTGACGAGATCGCCGACCGTCCAGTCTGGGCAGCAATGGGTTCGCGAGGCCCAGTGCTCTTCGCCGACACTCTGCATGCGGCGGTCAAACTCCTCAACCATTCGACGGTAAAGATCTCGCAGGTCCACCTCTTCTTCGAGGGTCGATCCATGTGTGATCTCAGCACTCATCTGTTGACCTCCTCGTAGAGAAAGCACGTCAGGCACGGATCGTCCGACGGGGGCCTTGCAGATACCTTGCGGCCTTCAGCGACTGGTTATGGCAAGCGTGGCGCGCAGCTTGGCGGCACTAGCCTCGTGGCCGCACTTTTCGGCAATCGATAGGGCCGTCCGAGCCGTAGCTGCCGCTGCGGGCTGGCGTTCGGCGTAAGCAAGTTCGACCTCTGCAAGACGCGCTTCGAACCCCGCAAGAGGAGGACCCTCGGCCAGAGCACGCCTCACGAGAGGTCGTGCGCGTGCCAACTCACCACGCTCGATCATGGTCAAGGCCAGTTGCGAGGCCGCCCACGAGGAGAAAAACGAGAAACCGGTGGCCATATCGAGCGAGCGTTGGAAAGCGTCCTCGGCGCGCTGCAGGTCGCCCGCGCCCCGATACGCGATGCCCAGCGCGCGCAGAGCGGTCACGGTCCATCCTCGGTGGGAGATGCTTGTGGCGATCGCGAGTGACTGGCTTGCGTCCTCAACGGCTTCGTCGGTGTGCCCCAAGGCGGTCTTGGCCTCCGCTAGTTGCCACAACGCGTATGTCTGGCCCTCGAGGTGCCCCAATGTCCGTGAGAGGTCCAGCGCTTCGTCTATGTCTTTGATCCCTTCTCGTGGCCGGCCCGCGAAGACGAGCGCGTGGCCGCGTGTCGAACGGGGAGTGATCACGCGCAACAACTCGCCCGAGTCGGCGAACATCGTTGCGACGCGATCGAACTCAGTGAGGCTGGCGGTCACATCCCCTGCCATGAACCCGGCCATCGCCCGCGCGTCGAGAACGCGTGCAACCCCTTCTGCGTGACCGATGCGGCGGCATAGCGCGATCGCCTGGTCGGCTCGTTCACCGGCTTTCACAGGCTGTTCGATGTTCATGTCGACTATCGATGCCACGATCAGAGCTTCGGCCAAGGCGCGATCGTCGCTTCCGGCCTCGACGATGGCCCTCTCGGCTAGATCCGAAGCATGCTCGAGGTTCTCTGCGCCGGTGACGAGCATGGCCATTGCCGACAGGATCGCCGAACGCACCGGCCCTTCCGTCGCGTGGTTCATCGCCTCTCGTAGATCCTTGCGCGCCTCCTCGAGCCGACCGCGCCGCGCTGTTGCTTGGGCGCGGATCTGCAACAGCTCGACCAACAGTCCTTCTCCCGGATCGAGCGCCATCGCAGAGGAAACAAGGGCTCCTGCCTCATCGTCCGCGTAGCGCGCGAGACTCGCTCGCGCTGCTGCAAAGTATGTGTCTGCTGCCGCTCGTTCGTCTCCGGCGCCGGCGAGATGGAACGCCCGCTCGGAGGCTTCGGCCTTCTCTTCTTGGAGAGCTTTGGCGATGCGGCCGTGAAGCTCGAGGCGCGCACCCGGTTCCATCGCCGCAAGAGCGCTGTCGGCGATCGAGTCGTGAGCAAGCGCCCACCCCTCCTCTCCAGAACGAACGAATCCGGCTCGCGCTAGCCCATCGAGATGATGTAAGACCGCAGACTCGGGCTCGCCGATCGCAATCGCAAGTAGTCGAGCAGGCGAATCGCGGCCAAGTGCTGCAAGCACCTCGACGAGGAGCCTTCGTCGCGGTGGCAGGCGCTTCAAGCGCAGTCCGGTGGCGTGAAACTGCCCGGATCGGCTTGCCTCGCGCGCGACGGCCGCGGCATCCACTTCGCGCACACGCCACCGGCCATCGGATCCAGCGGTCGCTGCGCCTGCCCGACCCATCTCATTCAAGACGTGGCCGATCGTGAGAGGGAACCGGTCGGTTCCCCGGCTGATCGTGGCTGCCGTGGCCTCGTCGTCTACGAGGGCTTCGATCGCGGTCGGATCAAGAGGGCCCAGTGTGATCTCCTTTGTCACCCAAGAAGCGCGCACTGCCGCAAGGAACGACGCGAGAGACTCCTGTGGCTCCTCGGAACGGAACGCAGCCAGAAGTCGCAACTCCGGCATCCGCCGGAGCAAAAGCTCGACCACGTGAAGGCTGGTGGGATCTGCCCACTGGAGATCATCGAGAAGCAACAACGCACCGCTCGGGGCTGCGGCATTCACTATGCGCACCGCACCCTCCACCCCGAGGGCGCGCTTGCTGCGCCCGTCGAGAGAGTTTCCTCCGCCCTCGCCCAGGTCGAGGTCGGGCAGGAGATCGCCGAGCGCGGCAGCCGCGGCGTCGGGGATAACCGTCCGAGCATCTGCATCGAGCGATAGCGCATCGCGTAGCAGGATGCGCGCCAGCCCCCACGCTTCACCCCGATCGGCCGGAAAAGCGCGCGCCGACAATGTGGCGACCGAAGAGC
>JALZEI010000172.1 GCA_030862115.1 Actinomycetota bacterium | reverse complement strand
GTGAGCTGGGTGGTGCTAGCCGACCCCGAGGGAAACGAGTTCTGCGTCCTCTCCCAGCGCCGTCCTTGAGCTACTTCCTTACGGGAGCTGCGGCGGAGGCGGCCTCGGGAGTGTCTTTCTTGTACATCTCCTCGATCACCTCGCCGTAGATCTCGCCGATCTGCTTGCGCTTCACTTTCATCGTCGGCGTGATCTCGTTCTCCTCCTGAAGGAAGTCACGCTCGAGGACCCGGAATTTCTTGATCCCCTCCACCTTCGCCAGGTTCTTGTTGACCTCGTTGAGCGCACCCTCGATCTCTTTGAGAGTTCGATCGTTGCTTGCAATGGCCGCAATGTCGCCGTCGATACCGTTTTCCTTCGCCCACGACGGCGCTTTCTCCTCATCCAGAGTTATCAAGGCCGACAGGAACGGACGCCGGTCCCCGATCACGACCGCCTGCGAGATCAAGGGGTGGAACTTGATGCGGTTCTCGATCTCCTGCGGAGCGATGTTCTTGCCGCCCGCCGTGATGATGAGGTCCTTCTTACGGTCGGTGATCTTCAGATAGTTGTTCTGGTCGAACTCGCCGACGTCCCCGGAATGCAGCCAACCGTCCTCGTCGATCGTCTCCTTGGTGGCCTTCTCATCTTTGTAGTAGCCGGCCATGATGTTGCCTCCCCGCACGAGGATCTCGCCGTCGTCGGCGATCTTCACTTCCAGGCCCTTTAGCGGCGTTCCCACGCTCCCGATCTTTATCGCGGCGGGCGGGTTCCAGCTCGTGGGACCGTTGTCCTCGGACTGGCCGTAGCCCTCGGTGATCTTGATGCCGATCGAATGGAAGAACCAGATGAGGTCCGCGTTGAGGGGAGCCGCCGCCGACAGCGCGAGCCGGCACTCATCCAGACCCAGCGCGGCCCTCACTTTGTGGAGCACCAGTTTGTCGAGGGCCGCGTGCTGCAGCTTGAGACTCAGCGGCAGCTTCGCGTCGGCCATCTTGCCACCGCGCGCGACGGCCTCCTGCTCGGCCTCCGACACCTTGCGGCCGACCTCGATGGCCTTCTTGGCAAGCTTGGTCTTGCGGTCGTTCGGATCGGCCTGCGCCATCTTGCCTTGGATTCCCGCGTAGAACTTCTCCCACACCCGCGGTACTCCGAAGAAGTAGGTCGGCTTGCATGCCTTGAGATCGTCGGCCAGCGTCAGCAACGATTCGGCGAACCACGTCTCGGTTCCGTAATAGATCTGAAGCAGGTGCGAAATCATTCGCTCCGCAATGTGCGATAGCGGGAGATAAGAAAGGGCGCGGCCGTTGTAGCTACCGTCGGGCAACCGGATGCTCTCGTCGCCGATGGGGATGTGCTGCTCGGAGTGGCGGGCCGTCCACCAGATGTTCGCGTGGCTCAGCATCACGGCCTTCGGCGGACCCGTCGTGCCCGACGTGTACACGAACGTCGCAAGGTCTTCGGGCTTCACTCCCTCGAGAGTCTCCTGGAACTTCTCGGCCCCGGCCTTCTTGCCACTGTCCAGAAGCTGCTGCCACGTCATCACGAACTCGGGGTCGGCCCCCTCGCCCGGCTCGTCGAACACGATCACCTTCTCGAGGCTCGGCAGCTCGCCGCGCATCTTCAGGATTTTCTCGAGCTGATCCTGGTTCTCGACGCATGCGACCTTCGATTCGGAGTGGCCTACGACGTAGGCGACCTGCTCCGGTGAGTTGGTCACGTAGATAGGGGCGGTCGCTCCCCCGAGCGACAGGCAGGCGATATCGGCCACATGCCACTCCGGACGGTTCTGGGACAGCAACGCCATCTTGTCGTCGTGACGGAACCCGAGTTCGATGAGCCCCTTACCGGCGAGCTCGACGAGCTCGCCGTAGCCGGCCCAGGAGATGTCCTGCCACGACCCGTTTTTCTTGTAGCGGAGCGCGACCTTGTCCGGGTGGGTCCGAGTGCGCTCCCAGAACTTCTCGACAATGGTCTCAGCGGGCATTTTTCCCCCTTGGAACGGCCGGTTGTGACGATGTGAACCATTGATTGTGGTTCACGCTCGCTCGACTGGCAAACGCGGGACCCCTGGAGGCCTAGGGGCGCGCCGACGACCGCGCCGTCTCGATCCGGTCGGGGATCGAGGGATGGGTGAAAAACAAGAACTCGACCGGTGCCGGAGGCCGCAGGTCGGCGAGGTTTGAGAAAGCCAGCCGGCGGAAGGACCGAATGGCCGGGTCCGGGTCGGGAAGCAAGGAAAAAGCTGTCCGATCCGCGGCTCTTTCGAAGCTGCGGGACACGGCGTTCTGCGCGGGAAGGGATAGAACGCCCATGACCGTCGCGAACAAAAGGATGACCGGCAGGCCCGTTGGGTCGGCTATCCCCTCGGCCCCCGCCCAGCGCCATACCCCGGACCTCGCAGCAAGCCAGTAGAGGGCGCCGAATCCGACGGCCAAACCGATGCAGGAGAGGCCGACGTTCTTAAGCACGTGGTTCTCCTTCGCGTGCCCAAGCTCGTGGGCCACCACGAACAGGGTGTCTTCTCTTCCTCCACCTTCGAGAAAGGTGTCGTAGACCACCACCCTCTTCGTACTGCCCAGTCCGGCTACGTACGCGTTCTCCGCGGTGGTCCGTCGACTCGCATCGGCGACGAGAACCTCATCCACGTCCACGCCGGCGTCGCTCGCAATCGATCGGATATCGGCAGCGAGCTCCGCATCCTGCAATGGCGTGAACTTATTGAACAAAGGAGCAATGACGACGGGATAAAGAAAAACGAGAAGGGCCGACAGCAAGGAGAACGCCGCCCATCCCCATACCCACCACGTGCGCGGCTGCCAGCGGAGTAACCCGTAGAACACGATCGCCGAGATCGCCGCGATCACGGCGCTGACCGCAAAACCTCGACCGACGTCCGACAACCACCCCCCTACGTTTTGTGTCGAGAGACTCCACGCCTTTTGCATCGCGTAACCGCGCACGTAGCTCAACGGCAGTGCGGCCGCGGTCGCCACGGCGGCCACGAACAGCGCGATGAGGGCGACTCGAACCGGCAGTCCCCCCCTGATGCCATTCAGAGAGGACGCAAGGCGCGGGAGCGGTCCGCGCGCGAGAGCGACCAGGGTCACGATCTCGATAGTTAGGCCGACGAAGAAGGCGAGGTAGGACGGCCCCCGGTAGGCACCATGCCGGCTGATCTGTTCGTCGGAAAAAGACGCGCCCAGCGAGGGGTCCGTTGCGGCGGGGCCGGGCTCGGCCGCGCGCACCTCGGGGGGCGTACGCGAAACGAAGGCCACGACGCCGGCCCCCACGAGAGCGACGAGCGCGATGAGGGCGGCGGCCCGTGCGGAACTCACCTGCGGAGGTTAAAGCTCCTTACGCCGAATCGGCCCGCTCTTCGTCGGCGGGCGGATCACGGCGGGGACGGAATTTAAGAACCGGGATCAGGCCGGCCGTTGCGAGCGTCTCGAGGGAGTCGCCGATCTCCTCGTCGACCTGCACCTCCTCGCCGGGCGGGTGCAACAGGGCCGTGACCAGGCAATCGTCGCAGTGCGACGAGCGGTACATCTCGCACTGGGTGCAGTCGATCTTCATCGTTTCCTCCTCGTGGTTGCGGTGCGTTTTTCTTGCGGTTGAAGGCTAGTGAGGGGGTAGGACACTATTTAGTTCAGCGGGAGAAAAAGGGGGATGGGGATGAAGCAGGGGCGAGTTGCGGCCGCGGTACTGCTGGCGCTGGCGGGAGGATCGATTACATCTACCTACTCGGGGGCCGATCCGCTGTGCTTCGGCCGGCCGCCCACCATCCTGGGGTCGCCCGACGACGATTCGATCGAGGGGACCTCCGGGGACGACGTGATCTCGGGTCAGGGAGGCGACGACGTCGTCCGGGGGCTCAGGGGGAACGACCTGATCTGCGGAGGAGCCGGCCACGACCGCCTGAGAGCGGGACGCGGAGACGGCCAGCTGGGCGGGGGGCCGGGCGACGACTTGGTCGTGGGAAGCCCGAAGGGCGACGCGGCGGTGGGCGGCCTTGGGTCCGACAGAATCAGGTCCGGGCGAGGGGCCGATACCTTGACCGGCGGTGAAGGATCCGACGACATGTCCGCCGGGCGCGGGCGCGACGTCCTGAGGGGCTTGGGAGGGGCCGACGCCCTGGGCGGAGGAAACGGCAACGATGTCGCCTTCGGCGGTCCCCAGAACGACCGATTGGTCGGCGGACGCGGCATCGACGATCTGTGGGGTGGGCCCGGCCGCGATCAGATCTTTGGGGGGCCGGGCTCCGACTCCTGCCAAGGCGGCGAAGACTCCCGAAGTTGCACCTGATTCAGCGCAACAACGCCAACAGCTGGCCGGAAGTCGCAACGGTCGCACCCTCCCTGGCAACTCGCTCCTGCAGCTCGCGGTCGCTCGTCACAACGACGACCGGATCCGTGGGCAGCTCGGTAAGGAGCGCAACCAAGTGATCGTCCGCCGACTCCGGCGGCTTCGAGTACTGGACCTTTACTCGCCTTCGACCGCGACGGGCCGTTCCCGCGGCGACTTCCGCTCCGTCGAAAACAATCGTGATCTCGCCTGAATGTCGTAAGGCAAGCCGCGTAAGCTCGTCGACGAGCCGATCCCTCTGGTCGGCCAGAGACAGATCTCCGAATCCCCCTTCGGCCTTCGTCACGTTGTAACCGTCCACCAATAGGCGCGCCCCGCTTTCGAGCCAGCGCTTGAGAGCACCGGGCGAATCGGCGAGGAGACCCGCAGGGGCCGGCAGCGCCCGTCTCTTGCGCGGGCGCGACGAGGTGGGCGTCTTTGAGGGCTTGTTCCGAGACATCGCACGTTCGAGCTTCGATTCGGTTTCCCTGACCTTCCGCTGCAGCTGCCTGTTGTCACGCCTGACATCGCGCAGTTGAGCTCGTGCCGCGTCTCGCTCCTCGCGAACCCTCTGCGTATCGGCTTTCGATCGCCGGCGTTCGCGCGCGCCGGATTCCGCGGCCTTACGAACCTCGCTCCGGGCACGCTCCAACGACGCCGTCGCCGACTCGAGTTTGCGTTCGAGAGCGGCGACTTGTTTGAGGGCGTCCGCTGCGCTCTTCTTCTCCCGTAACAGTTCACGCCGGGCCTCGTCGCGGACCTTGCGAAGCTCCTCGCGCGCCTCGAGTGCCTTTTTGCGCTCCCGGTCGGCGCGTTCGAGAAGCTGTTTATCGCGCGCGGCCCCGGTGGTCTTCTTCGGTCTCGCCACCGAAGCCGACGCGAGTTCCTTTTCCCATCCCTCATCTCGGGCCGCGGCGATGCGAAGAAGGCGGGCCTCGGATGCCTTGAGGGGAGGCTTGTCGTCGACCCACTTAAGAACTCGGTCTCTGATCTTCGAATCGTCGAGGGCTGTAACGATCTCACCGCTATGGGAAGCTATGGCCTGGGACCGAAAGCTTCGCCACCGTTTGAGTTCCCGCGGCAACTCGATAGTCGGGATGTCTCGAATGAATGCGCCGAGCGCGCGGGCGAGGCGCTCCTCGACGTCCTTGGGGAGCTGCGCCAACGGTGTCTAGACGACGCCTTGAGTCCGAAGAGACTCGAGCGTGCCGGATTCCACGTCTATCTCTGCAAGGACTTCTTCAGTGTGCTCGCCCAGTCGAGGAGGTGGCGTCCCCTGCGTCGTGCCCGCAGCCGCGAACTTCAGAGGATTACCGACCTGTCGAATCGACCCTCCGTCCGGCAGGTCGATGTCGATGACCATTTCTCTATGCGCGAGTTGGGGATCGGCGAAGCCCTCCGCGAAGTCGTTCACCGGGGCAACGCAAACATCTCGACCGGCGAATCGTTCCATCCATTCGGATCGCGTCCGTGTGGAGAAAACCGTCGATAACTCGCGTATGACTTCGTCGCGCCTGTCGCCTATGGCGAAGGCGTCTCCGCCCAGATCCGGTCTCTCTATCGCCTCGCACAAAGCTCCCCAGAACTGGGGTTCGAGAGCTCCGACTGCCAGCCAACCGTCGACGGCCGGATAAATCCTGTAACAGGGATACAGTCCGGAAAGATGCATCTGCTCGCGCTGCGGCGGCTTTCCGGTAGCGAAGAACTCCGACGCATGTATGGACAACCAGGAGACGATGCCATCGCTCATCGCGATGTCGCAGAAATCTCCCCGGCCCGTCACGTGACGGCGGTGAAGTGCAGCGAGTATTGCAATCACGGACGCCATCCCTCCGCCGGCAAGATCGCCCACCTGCACCCCGGGAATGACGGGTCGGCCCCCCTCCTCCCCCACGATCGACAGCATCCCGGCGTAGCCCGCGTAGTTCACGTCGTGACCGGCCTCCTGCGCGCGGGGACCTTCTTGGCCGAACCCGGTGATCGCGCAGTAAACGAGTGACGGGTTCGTGGTGCGCAAGTTTGACCAGCCCAACCCCAGCCTGTCCATGACGCCCGGCCGAAACGATTCGATCAAGACATCGAAGCGCTCAACTAGACGAAGGAGCAGGTCCTTGCCCTCGTCGGTTTTGAGGTTCAGAGATACCGATCTCTTATTGCGGTTGAGCGCGATGTGACCGCTCGAGAACTCCCCGACCAGCGGGGGCGTCCAGCGAATGTAGTCGCCCTTGCCGGGCTCCTCGATCTTGACGACGTCCGCGCCCATGTCTGCCATCAACAAAGTGGCGTACCCGCCGGGGAGAAGTCGGGTGAGGTCGAGCACCCGGACCCCCCGAAGAGGACCCTCGCTCACGCCGGATCTCTCTCGATCCCCGGATCCTCCACTACATCTGTCGAGGATCCGCACCACCGGCACACGATCTTCTCGACGGTTCGATCGAGGATCTCCTCCTCCTCTACCTCGACATCCCCTCCCAGGGAATAGTGGTGAAAGGAACGAACGCGCTTGCTCTCGAAAACATCGAAGCGTGTCTTGTTGCCACAGGCATCACAGCGAAGGGTGGGCAAGACGTTTACTCCGGGGAACAGGTGAGTACAAAGACGACGGTGTCGTCCCATACCTCGCCGAAGTCGGCCGCCTCGCGATAGACGCGTCGCGCGACCTCCTCGGGATCGTTCTGATGCACGTGCCTGGCAAAGGACTCGATGATGCGTCCGCGCCCATAGAGCTCATCGTCCCGGCGAGCCTCGGACAGTCCGTCTGTGTAGGCCATCAAGGTGTCGCCGGATTCCAGGTTGACGGCCGCCGATTCGAACTGCTGGTCCTGAAAGGCTCCGATGATGCTCCCCTCGGCTTCGACGACCTCGATCGTTGACGACGCCGATCGATACACCAGCGCCGGCGGGTGTCCGCCCACCGCCATCGAGATTTCTCGCGACTCTGGATCGACAACCCCATACAACGCGGTTGTAAAGCGATCCTCCGGAAGTCCCTGGACCAACGCGTTGTTCAGGTGGAACAGCACCGATGAGGGGGCGGGGTTACGCATGGCGAAAGCGCGCAGCATGTACTTGGCCATGGCGGTTTGCGCGGCGGCCTCGGCCCCCTTACCCGAGACATCACCGACCACGATGGCGATCCGGTCGCCGTTTAACTCGAAGACGTCGAAGAAGTCACCGCCGACGTCGGATTCGCTGCTCGCGGCCTCGTAGATGGCACCGATGCGGAAACTCCCCATGGCCGGCATCTCGGTGGACAGCAGGCCGGCCTGCAAACTCCGCGCCACTCGACGCTGTCTCTCGAAACGCTGTGCGTTGGCAATGGAGCTGGCCGACTGCGCCGCCATTACGTTGAGCGCTTCGATCTCGTCCGATCCCAAGTTCATGGTGCCGCTCCAAAACACCGCGAGGGCGCCGAGAATGCTGTCCTCGGGGGCCGGAATAGGGGCGAGAATCGTGCACGAAGGGCCGCCGGGCACCGTGGCTCCACGCTCGAGCAAATCGACGGTGACCGTCTCACTTCTCAAAAGCCCATCCCACGGGTCCTCGCCTAGGTCGATCGTTCCGTAGACGTCCATGCGATCCTCGGGCAACCCTCGACTCTCGGACGCGACCAGGGTTCCGCGTTGCGCGTCGAGGAAATACACGCACGCGGCGTCGCCTCCGAGTAGGTCCAAGGCCGCTTTCACGGTTCCGGATAGGACGCCCGACAGCCTCAGCTCCGAACCCATCTGGAGTCCGAATGACCTCAGTTCCTGCAACAGGTTGAATCGCCTTGCATTCGCCAGCGCTACGCCGACCTGTCGCGCGATCCCGCGGGCTAGGGCCGCGTCTTTCGGACCGAACCGCCGGGCCTGTTCGAATTCGACCCCCAGTCCCCCGAAGTCGTCGCCCCACCTGACGAGCGGAAGGACGATTAGAGCTCCGAGTGACCGCGTCTCCACGAGCTCGGGCGACATCCGTGGGTCGTCGAGGGTGTCCGGGACGAGGATTGGGGTTTTGGCCTCCAGGGACTCGTTGATCAAGGGGAAGTTGGATTGCTCTTTCGCGAGCTCGAAGAGCTTTCTCTCGGAATCGGGGTCGAAGCCGTAATGCGAGCGGATAACGAAAGATGTGGTCGCCTCGTCGAGGGAGACGGCAAAACACCGATCTGCCCCGCACAGCTCGGGGACCATCCGCACGGCCTTTTCGAGGGTCTCCTGCACGGTTCGGACCTCGCCGAGGGCCGCCGACAAACCCAGCAAAACGTGGGCGACCTCGGAGTCCTCCCGGACGGAGCCCAGGGTCTTTTCTAGAGCCTCTATACGCCGCTCGGGCTCGCCTGCGGGGGGCTGAACGATCTCCTTCACCACGGCGGCAACCCTAAGCGAGAGGCCCCCCGGCGGGTCGCGGGGTCCCTCGGATGAACGGAGGCGCTTGCATTATCGAACGTATGTTCGATAGTTTTCCAGGGATGCTTGCCCAGCTCTCCCTTGATGATCTTGGCCTCCCCCTATCCGACGTGACCTTTTGTGTGGTCGACCTCGAGACCACCGGCGGATCTCCTCAGCAAAACGGCATCACCGAGGTCGGGGCGGTGAAGGTGCAACGGGGAGAGCTCCTCGGTAGCTTCGAGACCCTGGTCAACCCCGGGGAGCCCGTTCCCGCCTTTATCCGCCTGCTGACCGGGATCTCCGATGCCGCCGTCGCCGACGCACCTCCGATAGAGGACGTGCTGCCTTCGTTTATCGAGTTCGCCCGCGGGACGGTGCTCGTGGCCCACAACGCACGATTCGACGTGTCCTTTCTGAATGCTGCCCTCACCAAAAATAGCTATCCGACTCTCGACAACAGGGTCATAGATACCGCGGCGCTGGCGCGCAAGACGCTGGCGGGAGAGATACCGAACAACAAGCTCGCGACGCTGTGTCGTTACCTTCGCTGCGCGCACCAGCCGTCGCACCGAGCTTTCGTGGACGCGCTCGCCGCAACCGACGTGCTTCACAGCCTCATCGAGCGCGTCAGCGGATTCGGCGTCACGACACTGGAGGATTTGATCTCTTTCTCCTACACGACGGTCGATAGGACTCGCTCGAAGCTGCGGCTTACCGACTCACTTCCGACGCGTCCCGGCGTTTACCGGTTCGTAGGCGCGGGAGGACGGGTCCTGTACGTGGGCAAGGCAACGAACGTGAGGAGTCGAGTTCGCTCCTACTTCTATGGCGACCCTCGACGAAAGATCCGGGACCTCTTAAGAGAGACGGAGACGATCGATTGCCGCACCTTTCAGTGCACGCTCGAGGCTGAAATCGAAGAGGCGCGCGCGATTAGATCGGAGTCGCCTCCCTATAACCGCGCCGGCAAGGCCCAAGGATCCTGGTATCTGAAGCTGGCCCTCGGCAAGAGCCCCAGGATTGCGACGGCCCGCGTCCCGAAAACCGATGGGATCTATCTCGGACCCTTCCCGGCCCGCAAGCTGGTCGCGTCCCTGGTCGACGCGCTGGCGTCGGCCACCCGTCTGCACCGGTGCAACGACCCCAAGCGATGCGGGACGAGCGCATTCGATCAAATGAAGACCTGCGCCGGCGCGCAGGTAGAGTCACAACGCCGGCAGATCCGTCTCGCCGCGAACGCGCTGGCGGGTGATCCCGGCCCGGTTCTATCCGCCCTGCAAACGAGGCTACGAACGCTTGCCGGTCAACATCGCTTCGAGGAAGCCGCCGAGTTGCGCGACCGGGCGGAGGCTCTCGAACGAGCTCTGGCGCGATCCTTCGACGCCCACTCCTTGATTGCCGCCGGCGAGATCGTGATTCAGGTCGACGGCAGAAGACTGCGGATACGCAATGGGCGCCTCGAATCGTCGGAACCCCTTTCCGAGACAAACCCCGCGCCCCGGTGCGCCGAACCGCCGGGACGCTTCGACGGCGTGATCGACTCCTCCGCCGCTACCGAGGCGCGCGTCATCTCGAGCTGGGTGCGCCGCAATAACGAGGCCGTCCGTCTCGTCTACGCCGAGCGGGCGTGGGCGATGCCGCTGGCGCTCGGCCCCGGGGGCCGCTTCACCCCGGCCGCAGACCCACCTCGGAGAACGAGTCGAGGACGTCAGGCGACCGCGTTCGACACCTCGATGAGGCGCTCCAGAGCCCCGGCCGCCGCGCCGGAGTCGATGGCCTGAGAGGCGCGGGTGGTCCCGTCACTCATGTCCGAGGCCACGCCGGCGGCGACGAGACCGGCGGCGGCATTGAGCTCGACGATGTCGCGCCGCGGCCCCTTCTTTCCCCCTAGCACCGACCGGATGTGGTCGGCGTTGTCGGCGGCCGTTCCCCCGGCAACCTCATCGAGACCGGCGAGGCCATAGCCGAGATCGCGGGGATCCAGCTCCCAGGACGTCGTTCCATCGGGGTCTAGATCGACGACGCGAGAGGGACCCGACAGGGTCAGTTCGTCGAGTCCGTCGCTCCCATGAAAGGCGAGCACTCGCTCGCTGCCGAGACGCGCCAGCGTTTCCACCATCCGATCGACCATCCGGGCGTCGGCTACGCCCAGGGCCTGGCGTCGCGCGCCGGCCGGGTTCGTGAGGGGGCCGAGGAAGTTGAAGATCGTGGCGACGCCGAGCTCTCGGCGCGGCGGACCAGCATGTCTCATCGCGGGGTGGAACAGGGGGGCAAAGCAGAAACCGATGCCGGCCTCCTCTATGCACGACGTGACGCCGGCCGGCGATAACTCGAGTCTCACTCCGAGTGCCTCGAGCACATCGGCCGAACCGCAGCGCGAAGACGCCGCCCGGTTGCCGTGCTTGGCGACTCTGGCGCCGGCCCCCGCGCAAACGATCGCCGCCGCCGTCGACACGTTGAAGGTGCCCGCTCTGTCTCCTCCGGTCCCGCAGGTGTCGACAACGTCTCCACTTACTTCGACCTTTTGCGCGTAAGCGCGCATCGTCTTTACGAGGCCGACGATCTCTTCGGTCGTCTCCCCCTTGGCTCTCAAAGCGATGACGAACCCCGCGATTTGAGCCGGCGTCGCGGCACCCTCCATGATCTCGGTCATGGCCGCGGAGGCCGCCTCTTCACTAAGGGAGGTGCCGCTGAGCAGCCCGCCGATGATCGGGCCCCAGAGGGGTCTGTCGGTCATTCGGCCGGGGCAAGTAAGCGGGCGAAGGCCCGCGCGTAAGCCGCGGCACAGGTGGCGACCTCGGCGAGATCCACGTGCTCCCGGGCCGTGTGTGCGAGAGCGATATCTCCGGGGCCCCAGACGACGACCTCCGCGCCGGCCTCGGCCAGAAAACGCGCGTCGGATGCGCCTCGAAAGCCCATGAGCTCACCCTCTCGTCCCGTCGCCTCGGCCACGGACTCCAGACAATTACGCACGAGTGTCGAGTTCTCGTCGATCTCAAAGGGGGCCGCGTAGAAAGACGCGTCGACATTGGCATCGAGATCGGGGAACCGCTCGCGCGCCGCATCGACCGCCGCCTCTACCGACGCGACGACATCTTCCAACGACTCGCCCGGGAGACTTCGACGGTCGACTTCGATGACACACGACGCGGGAACAATGTTCACCTTTGCGCCGCCGGAGATGGTTCCGACGTTGATGCTCGGCCCCCCCAAGACGGGATGCGACACATCGGGCAGCTTCTCCTCCAGGTGCGAAATGACCTCCGCCATGTGACGGATGGCGCTCACGCCGCGTTCGGGGGCCGATCCGTGCATCGCCACTCCTTTTGTGCTGACCGTCAGCCAACAGGCTCCGCGCTGCGCGCGCACAACTCGTAACGAGGTCGGCTCTCCAATGATCGCGACATCGGGCGAGACGATCTTCTCGTCGACCAGATAACCGGTCCCCTCGAAGCCCATGGTCTCCTCGTCGGCCACGAGCGCGAGCTCGAGCGTGCCGCGGGGCTCGAAACCCGACTCCATCAGGACCTGCACGGCCTCGAGAGCCGCGGTGACGGGACCTTTCGCGTCGCAGGCGCCCCGCCCATAGAGGACTCCATCCTCGATCTCGGCCCCAAACGGTTCTCTGCTCCACAGTGCGTGATCCCCGGCGGGGACCACGTCGATGTGCGAGCAGTACCCGACGGTCGGGCCCTTTTCGCCCTCCCAGCGCGCCACCACGCTGGGGCGACCCGGGGTGCTTTCGTGCATCGAGACCGACAGACCGATCTCCTCGCACAAGGATGCGACCAGCGTGGCGACTTCGCCCTCGTTGCCCGGAGGATTCTCCGAGGGAGTCGAGACCATCGCCGCCAATCTTTCGGTCACGCGTTTGCCATCGACCCTTCGCTCGATTTCCCCGCTGTGCTCATTCATCTGCGAAACTTCCCCGAATGAACGGCTATCAGATTTTCTTGGCCATTGTGTTCGTGCTGTGGCCTCTTTCCATCGCGGGGCTGCTTTTCCTCATGAGCAGGCTCGAGGTTTACGTCAAGAAACTGGATGCCGACACGCCCGAGGAGGCGGGACTGGAACCCGTCGAAGGTCGCGCGACCGACAGGGAAGTCAAAATCGTCTTCGGGGGCAAGATAGTCGGCGAGTCCGACGGCTGAATTTCGGAGCATCCGAGGGATCGTACTCACGCCGCTCACCGGCGCCCTGCCCTCAGTCCCTGTGGGCGACGCATTCCACCTCCACCCTGGCCCCCTTCGGAAGTGCGGCAACCCCAACGGTGGCGCGCGCCGGTGGATCGTCGGAGAAAAACGTCCCATACGCGGCGTTGAACTCCGGGAAGTCATCCATGTCTGTGAGATAGGCCGTCGTCTTGATCACGCTCTGGAACGAGGAACCCGCCGCCTCGAGAACGGCCCCCAGGTTCTGCATGCAGCGTGTTGCCTCATCGGCGACCGATCCCGATACCAACTCACCGCTCGCCGGATCGAGCGGGATCTGCCCCGAGCAAAACACCATGTTGTCGAAAACCGTGGCTTGCGAGTAGGGCCCGATCGCCTCGGGACCCAATCCCGTCGCAATGATTTCTTTCGCCATAGAGTTCCTCCAAGGAAGGTAGTCGAGGGCCGAGGGTGGAAGCCTAGAGGGTTGACATCGTCTACACCCGCGACCGTCGCGTCGTTCGGCCGGCACGGGTCCTGGGGCTAGAGGCATGGCGCAACGAGAGCGGGACCGCGACGAGCTGCTGCGGTCGTTCCTCGAGGTCGGCGCCGACGTCACGGCCGATCTCGAGATCGAACAGGTCCTCCTGCGGATCGTGGAGCGCTCGATGGAACTCACGGGGGCCCCCTATGGGGCCGCGGTGACGATCGTGGACGGTGCCATCGACGAGTTCCTTCACCGAGGTCTGAGCGACGAAGAGGTGGCGCTTCTCCCCCATCTGCCGGAGGGTCAGGGCCTTCTTGGTCTCGTACTGGAAGCGAGAGCGCCGATCCGAACCGACCGCATCGGCGATCACCCCCGCTCGGTAGGGTTCCCGATCAAACACGTGCCGATGGACGCGTTCTTGGGGATCCCCCTTATCCATCGGGGGGAGTTGGTGGGCGCCGTGTACCTGTCCAAGCCGCCCGGACTCGAACCGTTCTCGCCGGAGGATGAAGAGCTCACCGTCGCGCTGGGCACCTTTGCCGCGGTGGGCATCGCCAACGCCCGGCTGTTCGCAACCGAGATCGACCGTGCCGAGAGAGGAGACCTACTACGGGACATCGCCTCACGGGTGCGTCGTTCGCTGGACACCAACGACGTGCTGGCGGTGACCGTGGAAGAGCTCGGCCTAGCGGCCGACGTGGATCGCTGTTTCATTCGCCTCACCGAAGAGGACGGACGACAACTTGGCCCGATCACTTTTGAGTGGACGCGACGCGGAGTCGAGTCGTTGCGAGGCGATCCCGACAAACAGTACGCGGTGGGCAGCCTCGCGGCCGTCACACGAATGACGCAGTGGACGGCCGACATCATGACCGACGAAAGGCGCGACGATCCCGAGCTGCAGGAGCAGATGCAGAACCTTATCGAGCAAGACGTCCGCTCGTCCGTCGCCGCACCCCTCGAGTGGGGTGAGGATTTGCTCGGTGTGGTGACCTTTCACAGCCTCACCCCTCGAGTGTGGACAGAATCCGATATCGATTTGATCGAGGGGGCCGCGCGCGAAGTAGCGGTCGCTCTGCATCACTCACGTCTGTACTCCACCGCAGTGAGAACGGCAGACGAGCTGGCTCGCCTGGATGAAATGCGGCGCGACTTCGTGCAGATGGTCTCACACGAGCTGCGCTCGCCGATGACCGTGATCGGCGGTATCGCCGACCTCCTCAATAAGCGTTTCGAGCAACTTCCTCCCGAGAATCGCAAAGAACTCGTGGACACCTTGTCCCGTGAATCGCGAAGGCTGATGCGGCTCGTGTCGGACGTCCTCGATCTCGAGGCTATCGATCAGGGGCGCATGAGCACTAGTTTTGAGGGCGTGGACATCGCCGCGCTGGCGCAGGAGTCGATCAAAGACGCCGGTCAGCCGGAACGAACACATCTAGTGATCGACCCAGGGGAAACGGAGATAACCGCGGACCGCGACCGTATCAAGCAGATCTTCATCAACCTGTTGAGCAACGCATTCAAGTTCGCGCCGGAGAACGAGGTGGTCGACGTTCGTATTACCCCCGACAATGAAGGAGTGCTGGCCGCGGTCACCGATCGGGGGCCGGGACTGTCGAAGGAGCAGGCCGCCCGCTTGTTCCACCGTTTCAGCCGCCTGGAGCAGGGCAAACAGCCGGGCTCGGGCTTGGGCCTGTATCTGTCGAAGATCCTCGTCGAGCGACACGGCGGCACGATCTGGGTGGAATCGGAAGAGGGCAAGGGCTCGACGTTTTATTTCAAACTGCCGTCGACCCCTCCGCGGCAGGGGTAGGTGTGGAGCCGGCCTGTAAGCCGGATTCTGTACCGTCCGAAGACGGCGGTGACCATCTATCTGCGACGGACGTTTCCGTCCACCTGTAGCGGCCTACCCGGAGGTGCTTCGACCGGCATGCCGATCGCCGAAGCGGGCGGGCAGCCCAACCTCCTGCGTGGCCTTGCTCCGAACGGGGTTTGCCTAGCCGCCCCGGTCACCCGAGGCGCTGGTGAGCTCTTACCTCACCTTTTCACCCTTACCGCCGACCGAGGTCGGAGGCGGTTTGTTTCTGTGGCACTTTCCGCGGGTCGCCCCGCCTGGGATTTCCCCAGCGTCCTGCCCTTGGGAGTCCGGACTTTCCTCGACTCGTAGTCCGAGCCGCGATCACCCGGCCGGCTCCACCTCCCCATTATCGCCGCTCCGGTCAAGCCCCCGGAACCGCGGCCGGGACGGCGGTGGTGAAGGACCCGGGTTCACCTGCAGGTGCATGCGGCGGGCGACTCGGTCGAAGGAGCCGAGAAGGGGGCGGCCGAGGATCACCACGAGGACCGCGTTGCCGATGGCGCCGGCCATGTCCCAGCCGGCAGACGTCGTTGCGTAAAAGGTCAGATAGTGGCGCAGGTTCATGGCGAAGCCGAGCTCGGGCGCCCAGCCGATTTCCGAGCTCCCGGCCTGGAAGGGCCAGAACCAGAGGTTCATAACGGCTCCGAAGGCGAACGCAGCGGCGAATCCGTAAGCGGCGAGCAGGCCCACCCGAAGAGGCCACCCGGCCGGTTTCGGCAGCAAGCCGGCACCCGCCCCCACCCACCCGACCGCGATCATCTGAAAGGGAAGCCACGGGCCGAGTCCGCCGACGAACATCCCCGAGGCAAAGGTGCCGATGGCCCCCAGGAGAAAACCGAACCCCGGGCCGAAGGCGTTACCGCCGATCAGGACCACGATGAACATCGCCGAGAACCCCGCGATGAACCCGGGCAACCGCAAGGCGACCATCGCGCCCGCAAGAACCGCGATGAGAGCAACGGTCTTCGGCCCCATGCCCCCGCGCCCCAGCTCCACGAACAACAACATCCCTACGGCCGACAACAAAACCAGGAGAACGACGGGAGCATCGATGGCATGAGAGTCGCCGTCTCCGACCACGGCCGGCAGCAGGAAGGGCCACGCGAAAGCAGCAACGCCGATCAGAGCCACTCCCCCGAAGAGCGCGCGACGGAGAAGCGGGGTCTCTGTCACTCGGGCGGGCCCTCGCCCACGAGCTCTTCGGTCGGGAGCCCGTTGTCTTCCTGCCCCTCTATTGCATCTGCGACCTGATCGGCGGTGAGCCAGCCCGGCCCGAACACGCGCGCCATTTGAGGCGCAAACACCGGTGAATCGCCGAGCACCTCCGCCGGTCGCCCGTCGGCAATGATCTGGCCCTCCGCCATCAGCACGACACGGTCTGCCGTCGCTGCAACGAGTTCCACGTCGTGCGTTACCAAGACCGTTGCCCACCCCCGTTCGTTACGAGAGTGCATGTACTCGACGAGGCGAAGTTTCGTCTGAGGGTCGAGTCCTCGCGTCGGCTCATCCAAGAGCAACACCGGCGCGCCCGTTGCCGCTATCGCCGCGACTGCGACAAGCAAGCGCTGGCCTGCGGAGAGATCGCGCGGATGGCGCTTCTCGAGCGAGTCGATGCCGAGGTCGTAAAGCAGACGAAGTGGTTGTATCCCGCTGCGCGAGGCATCCACCGTGGCCTCGACCTCCTCCACGACGGAGTCCTTGAACAGCACGGTCTCAGGCGTCTGGGGACAGAGCGCCACGTCTCGCCCGGGCCGCGGAGGCTCACTTGCGAAGCCCACGACCTCTCCGCCCTCGAGTTCGTGAAGACCGGCCACACAGCGCATGAGTGTCGTCTTTCCCGAGCCGTTTCGCCCCATCACGGCAGTTACCTCTCCCGCGCGAATATCCAGGGAAACGCCGGACAACACGGGGTCGTCGCCGTAGGAGGCGCTTACATTCTGCGCGCGCAGGATGACCTCGCGGGTCTCGGGCGGTGACGAGGTGATCGGCTCTGGCATCACCACGTCGGCCGCGTAACGACGAGCGGCCCGAACACTCAGTGCGGGCGGATCCCACCCGACGGCCCACGAAAGTCGGGTAACCGGCGGACCGGCCCCCACCGTCGCAAAGACTTGTCCGGGGTCGCCCATGATGGGAGGTGTTCCCGCGCGGCACCCAATCGCGACGTCGGCAAAGCTCGCCACGCGCTCGAGCCGGTGCTCGGCGACGACAACCGTTATCCCGATGTCGTGCACCAGCCTTTGCAGGGCCGCGAGCACGTCCTCTGCTCCCTGAGGATCAAGCTGACTGGTCGGTTCGTCGAGGACGAGCAGTTTGGGCCCGGCCGTGAGAGCCGCGGCGATCGCCACGCGCTGGCGCTCGCCGCCCGACAAGCTGCGCACGCTCCTCTCACGCAGGGGAGCGATGTTGAGCAGGTCGAGAGTTTCTTCGACACGACGCCGCATGCGATCGGGAACGACGCCGAGGTTCTCCATCCCGTACGCGAGCTCATCTTCGACGCGGTCGAGCACGAATGAGGACGACGGTTCCTGCGGAACGAAGGCCACGACGTCGGCCAGTTCGCGCGGTGCGGTGTCGAGTGTGCTTCGGCCCCCCACGGTCACGCGCCCCGAGAACTCGCCTCCGGTGAAGTGGGGAACAAGACCGTTGATGCATCGAAGTAACGTTGACTTCCCGGATCCCGTTGTCCCGGTCACCAAGATGAAGGCTCCCTCGGGGATCGACAGCTCCGCACCCACAAGAGCAGGCGAACGCGCGTCGGGATAAGTGAAGGTCACGCCCTCGAAAACGACCGCCTCGCTCACGATGACTTCTCCGGCAAGAACGCCGGCACGCCCAAAAGAAGAACGGCGACCACGAGCAGCGGCGACGACGAGGGCCAGTGCAAGGGATAAGTAGATACGGTCAATTCACCCACAGCCCGAGCCATACCCCACCCGAAGATGACCAACGCCCCGAGCGCGGCACCGACGGTGATCCATGCCGCCGACGACCACGGTTGGGGGCGATACCGGGACCGGGAACCGCGACCGTGTCCGCGGGCATCCATGCTCTCCGCCAGGGTCACCGCCTCCTCCATGCCCGTCTCCAGAACCGGTACGACCAGCGCGGGGAACGACCTCCAGCGCGAGATCTGGATCCCCCGTAATCGCTGCGCCTCTCGGACGCGGCCCACGGCATCGACTGTGCGCGGCGCTAGCGAGAGAGCGAGGGCCGCCGCCAATGCCGGCTCGTGAAAACGACGAGGCGCGAGGCGAAGAAAGCGATACGGGTCGGTAACGGAATTAAGGGCGCCGTAGATCGAGAGTAGAACCGCCAGGCGGAAACCCTCGAGGAGCGCGGCCAAAACCGCCTCGGTCGAGATGGACCCGAACACAACCAAGAACGTCCGCGTGGCCAGCGCGATGCCTCCCACCCACAAAAACATGCGGAAGGACGCAACCGAGGGCCCCGGTATTCGCTTGGCCGCGTAAACGAGGACCGCAACGGCGAACAACGGCAGAAGATAAAACGGATTGGTCGTTGAGATCGCGACGAGCGAGGCGCACAACGTCCACGCGAGCCATGCTCCGGGATGCATCAGGTCGATTTTCGCTTAGTCAACAGGTAGGCGGCCACCCCGGCCATCGCAATAGTGGCGACGATCGCGAGGATGCCGGCGGCGGGGAACCCCTGCGGCTCGGCATCAGCCGATGTCGCCCCCGCGGGGAGCGAGGGTCCCGGCGACGGTGATGCGGAAAAACGGGGCTCCTGCGGCAAGGGCGAGAGGTCGGCGAGTGGATCATCGAATTCACTGGGGATCGGGGCGGAGTCGAGGCGTCCCTCTCCCATGGGCCCCGCCTTACCCGCGCCGTTGTCCTCGCTTAACGAAGAACCTGAGTCGTCGCCGGGAGGTTCTTCGTCCGGGTCTCCATCGTCTTGATTGTTTTCAGCGTTGCGTCCCGACTCTCCTGAAGGGGTTTGCTTTTGCCGTTCTGGGCGGCCGCCCTTTTCTGGTTCGCCGGGTTCATAGCCACATACGCCGCTAAACGACGGGTGGGGGGGACGGTTCCTGCCCGCGGGTCCAGTCTCCGTGTCCCACGACCACCCCTCGATATCGCCGTCATCGACGGTGGTGCCGGTGATGCCCTCGCTCGACCACTCCCAGCGGCCGCCTTCACTCCTCCAGTAGCCCCAGAAGGGCTCGCCCGGCTGCAGGCACTCGTCTTCGGTCGTCCCCACATCGGCCAGCATGCACACCGCCTCGCCACCATGACCGAAGCTGATCTGGTTGACCTCGCGGTACTGCTGGGCGGCCAGTTCGATGAACTCGCGACCGCTCACCTCTGCTTCGCCAAGCGAGACACAGAACGGATCCAAAGCCCCTCCCTGCGAACCGCGGTCTACCACGAGCACCGCGTGCGGCCCCTGTTCTTGAGCGCACGCCGGCTTTGGGCCGCCCGGGGGCAGAAGCAAACCGCCGAACGTTAGAGCGGTTACGAGGCCGACCCGTAGGCTCATCAACTCAACAGTCCGAGGGCTGAGGCGGGGCCTTGTCCACATCTGCCGGACCTACAGGGAGGGGGCGCCGTAGGAGTCCCAAGATCGCGCCGACGGTCGCGCCGAGGTTTGGATTCTGTTTCTTGTAAGTCCCATCCTCCTTATCCCAGCTGTAAGCAAAGGCTCCGGCGTTTCGGCCACATAGCCGGTGCTGGAGCGCGCGGAGGGCACGGCGAGCTCCCTTCGGCATATCTCTATCCCAGGCCGCGTATGCCTGGAGCACCAAGGCCGTTGAGTTTGAGTCCGTCAGTCGAAAACCCCACGTGTATCCCCATCCTCCTTTGACTTCGTCTCTGATCGCCTTAATGAAACGAAACGGCGATCGTTTCAGTTCCTCCCTCCGGGCTGTAATTGCAAGCGCCTGGATGGCGAGGGCCGTTGTATTCGTGTCCGACTTGAAGAAGTCACTAGACGCATCCCCCGAAAAGCAGTGGTCGTTCTCGCCGGCCTTCGAAGGTGCGTCGTACTGCCAGCCGCCGTCACGACACTGAGCATCGGCCAGCCATTCGGCGGCGTCGCGCGGACTCCCGCTGACGGAGCCGAATGCGAGCAGCGCCAAAGCGTGATCGAACACACTTGTATCCGCTCCGAACCGGCCCCGAGACGTTTGGGTTGATCTGATCTCGTCCAATAGATTACGTCCCTCAAAGGTGCGGGGGTCTTCGCCTGCAGCGACCAGGGCCATCACCACCTTGGCCTTTTCACCAATCGTGTCTACGTCGGTCTCCTCCGAACGCAAGTAGTCGATCGCGTCGTTGATGGCTTTCGGACCGCGCCTCACTGCCACAAGCGAAATGACTCCGTCGGCAGTCGATCCGATCGTTGAGAATGTCGGGATCGATCCGTCGGGATTCTGATGATCGACTACGTAACGAGCCGCCATGCGGGCCCGGTACTCGGGCGACACCGCCGCACCGGCTCCTGTCGAAACGGTCAACGCCGTCGCTACGGCCGCGGCCACGGCTCCTCTGAGATTGCGGCCCACCCGTACTCCTCTCCGCCGGGAGTCCTCGCCCGGCAACTAAAACGACCCTCAGAGAGGGTCGGGAGACGGTGGGGGCCGTGGCTCGCGAACCCTTTACCTCGAAGGTGTCGAGCCCCACGCCGGCGGGTGACCTGGCTTGCCCGCCTGATGGCGGACCTACAGTTGCGGGACAGCGCCGGAATTCGACCGGACTTCCCCCGCACGAGCGCGAGTCATTTGGTTGTCAACGACACGCAGCCTATCCGAAGGCCCTGCGCCGAGTGCGCCGCTCGTTACGGCCAGCGCAACCAATGGAGCATTCGGCGGCGGGGGCGGGAGGTCAGGGGCGGAGGTAGCCGTCTTTTGCGAACAGGCGGCGGCGTTCGGGTTCGTTCAAGCCGAAAGCCACCACGAACCACACGAGGATGCCCGCCCCGGCGAGCTCGGCCCCCCAGGTACCCAGATGTTCGAGCGGCCGTGCAAGAAGATCCCACGAGTACGGCTCGCGCGGCGTCGCTCCGAACTCGGTCCCAAAGGCCGGCCACAAAAACGTCTTGGGTACCTGCCACATCCCGTCGCCGACCAGGTGGAGGAGCCATCCGACCGCGAGGCCGAACACAGCCAGACGCCTCGGCCCCCGGAAGAACACGATGATGACCACCGCCAAGGCGATCACCACGAGCAAAGAGTGAGCAATCCAACGTCCGGCGGGACCCTCGAAGAACAAGAGGCCCAGGGCTGCGTCGATGAGATCGGGAGCGACCGCTCCAAGAAGGACGTAGCGATAGTCGATCCGGCGTCGCCCCAGTGACACGTAGGTGATCAGAGCGGCAACTCCCATATGCCAGAGAAACATGTGTGTATCGAGCCCTAGTCGAGAAAACTTGTTTGGCCGCTCTCCGCGTCCTGTTCGATGTCGAGCTCGGCCGCATCCATTCCCTGGTTCGCTAGTCGATCGGCCCCCGAGTTCTGCTCGCGAGGAACGTGTGAGATAAACGACGAGTCAAAAGAGTTGAGGAGGTGTCTTGCCTTGACCGCGAGGTTGCGCAGGCGGTCGTTCTTTATTTTCCACTCTCCGTTGAGCTGATGGACGACCAGCTCGGAGTCCACGTGAACGGTGAGATCGGTGACGCCTTTCGTGCGAGCAAGCTCCAGGCCGGCGATGAGAGCGCTGTACTCGGCAACGTTGTTCGTGGCGTGGCCGATCCCCTGAGCCATCTCGGCAATCACGTCGCCCGTGTCGTCCTCGAGCACCACCCCAATTCCGGCGGGCCCGGGGTTACCCCGCGCGCCTCCGTCTGTGTGCAAAACGGCTCTCAACGGAAGCGCTTAGACGACGACGAGGATCCGCCGGCAGTTGTCGCAGCGATGGACGCCCCCCTGCGATTTGATCTCCTCGACCTCGCGGGCCGGGAGTTGGGTATGGCAACCCTCACAGGTGCCGCCCCGAAGCGCAGCCGCTCCGATCCCACCCTTCTGATCCCGGATCTTCTCGTAGGTCGAGAGCAGCCCCTCGGACACCTCCGCGGCGACAGCCTCGCGCTCGCGCAGGTGTTCGCCGAGCTCTTTGTCGATATCGCTCGATAGCTCCTCGACCGTTCGGGAGAGCGACTCACGTTCCTTGGTCGCCTCGTCATGCTCGGCCCGCAATCGCGCCTGGGTGGAAGCCGCGTCGTCTTTCTGCACCATGATTTCGAGAAGGGTGTCGTCGATCTCGCCGCGCTTCTTCTTGAGCATCGCCACCTCTGCCTGCAACGCGCTTAGCTCTTTGGGGCTGGAGACCCCTCCGGAAAAAAGGCGGCTTTCCTCCCGCTGCGTCTTCTGGTCGAGGATCTGAATCTCGCCTTCGATCCGATCCTGTTCACGACGCAACTCGTCGAACTGTTTGCCTGCTATCTCCAGATCTGCCTGTAGTTCCGCCAATTGACCGGATATCTCCGCAAGACGCCGGGCCTCAGGTAACGTTGATTTGCGATGGTTGAGCCTCGCAATGGCGCTGTCGTGGGTCTGGACCTCGAGGAGATGTCGAAGGGCAGTTGCGTCGATCTCCGTGGACATATCGGCGAGCGTAGCACCGCCCCCCCAGGTTCCTGGGGCCCGAGATTCGTCTCACTTTTCTTCCGAAGACAAAACTGATCGGTGGGGGTCTGCGGTAGTGAAGCCAGGAGCTAAGGAAATCCATACACAGCGAAGCCACGAGAACGAGTTGCTTCAGGCCGTCGCGACCGGAGATACCGAGGCTCTGAGGGAGCTGTACCGGAGCTTCGAGCGTCCGCTTTATTCGCTCGGACGCCGGTGGCTGCAGGACCCAAGTATGGCGGAGGAACTGGTGCAGGAGGTGACCGTGAGAATCTGGAGGCGAGCGAAGAACTTTGACCCGGGACGCGGTGCGGCCGGCTCCTGGATATTCGGTATCGCTCGCAACGTGGCCTCCGACCTTGCCACCGCCCGCAAGAAATCGCCCATCCCGGTCGAGGACTTCCCCACCGAGGCTGCAGAACCGTGGGACGAGGAGGGAGCCTGGACTTCCTGGCACATCTCCCAGGCCCTTCACACGCTGCCGGTCGACCAGCAAAGAGTCATCGAGCTTGCCTACGTGATCCAGATGACGCAGACCGAGATAGCGCAGACCCTTGGGATCCCGCTGGGGACCGTAAAAACTCGCCTGTACTCGGCGCTTCGCAAGCTGCGAGGTTCGCTCAGAGACATGGGCGTAGTCGAGGAGTTACCGACATGACGATTCACGACGACCTCAGACTAGATCTGCCCGCCTACGTCGCCGGGGAACTGCCGGATGACGAGAGAGAGAAGATCGACCGTCACCTGAGCTCGTGCTCGGACTGCAAGGGCGTGTACCACGAGATCGAAGAGGCCGCTCGGCTGGCAGCGGTCGCGCCTCTGGAGTTCCAGCCGCCGCGCGCTCTTGAGGCCCGCACGTTCGCGCTCATCGATCTGGAGACACCCACTGCGGAGCGCGGAATGAGCCCCACCTCTCGATCGAAGTCGAAGACCGGCACGGGTCCTCGCAGTTGGTTCCGGCCGCGGATGATCCTTGCGCCCGGTATGGCCGCGGCCTTCGTGGCCATCGCTCTCTTCAGCGTTTCATTGTGGGCACAGAACAGCGACCTGCGAGATCGGCTCGACCAGGCGCAAGAGGAGACCGAACCGGAAGGGCCCTCGCAGTTAGTGGAGCTGACTTCGAGCGATGACCGCACCGATGCGAGGGCAACGGCTCGGCTCGTTCACCTAGGCGAGGACAACTACAAGATCGTCCTGACTACGAAAGACTTCCCGCCACCGCCGCTTGGCTACCAATACGAATTGTGGCTGGGCGGAGACAAAGGATGGGTTTCGGCCGGATCGTTCAACACGGTCCGTCCGAATATGACCTTCGATCTCCAGGTCGGAGTCGACCCGGTTACATTCCCGGTGCTCGATCTCACCCTCGAGAAGGCCAACGGCGATCCCAACCGCAGCGGCCAAGAGGTCATGCGCGGCGAGGTGGACATCACCAAGCTCAGTACCTAAGAGTCCTTCCCTTTCGCATCGCGCAGGTGCCGCGAGAACGGAAGCGCGTACCACAACCACGCAAACAGCCCCACGTTAAGGGCCGTCGTTATGAGCGCGGCGGTTCCTCCGAACAGGATGTCGGTAATGACGTAAACCACGCACGAGATCGACGCGGCGAGAAAAACCGTTCCCACCAATGCCAAGCGATTGGAGGTTTTCAGCATCCGCTCCTTGTCACCCGCCCGAAAGCGGATGCGGTGATAGGCGGTGGGGGCAATAAACAGCGCCGTGGCCGCAGACGCAGTGAGAAAGGCGGCGAAGTAGACGTTCTTCTGGGTATCGGTGATCCTGGGGAAGTACGGCGTGAAGGGAACCGTCAAAAGAAAAGCAAAGAGGACCTGTACGCCCGGAAGGGCCACTCGCAGCTCGTTGAGGAGCTCTATTAGCTCCCTGTCTACTCTTTTCTTTCTGTCTTCTCGCTCGGCCACGGATCCATCTCCAGCATGTAGATAGCTGCAGGAAGTATCTCCCGAGCCGAAGACTTCGAATCAAACAATTTCGGGGTTCCCTGCGCGCGCGGCGGGCTCGTACAGACCCTGCAGGTAATCGCGCATCATCCGTCCTGCATCGACGCGAGCGGCCAACGTCTCCATACTTCGTCTCACCGTGTGGAGCCAGTCGACCGGTAGTCCATCCGAATTACGCTCGTAGAAGAGCGGAACCACATGCTCCTCCAGGACCCGGTACTCGGACTCTGCGTCGCGCCGATCCTGCTCGGCGGGATCGTCGAGAACCTCGCGATCGCCGATTGCCCACCCGTTGTGCCCGTCGAAACATTCGTCCCACCACCCATCGAGCACCGAACAGTTCAGTCCTCCGTTCATGGCCGCCTTCATGCCACTGGTTCCACAGGCCTCGAGCGGCCGGCGGGGATTGTTAAGCCACACGTCGGAACCTTGCGCGAGCATGCGACCTACCTCGATGTCGTAGTTCTCGACGAATACGAAACGCGAGCGCACCGCCGGATCCCTTGCGAATCTGATCAGTTGGGCGATCAGGTCCTTGCCGCCCTCGTCGTGTGGGTGGGCCTTGCCGGCGACGATGACTTGAACGGGACGGTCGTCGGACAACAGGAGCCGACGCAATCGTTCGGGCTCGCTCATCATGAGCGTGGCTCTCTTGTATTGCGCGAAGCGGCGGGCGAAAGAGATCGTCAGGACATCGGGGTCCAGCAGATCCTCCACCCAGGGCGGTGGCGTCTCGTCTCCCGAGCGCACCTTCCCGCGCACGTAGTCGACGAGCCGGCGCCGGGCGGCATTGCGAGCGGACCACAGCTCCTCGTCCGAGACCGCCGCCACCCACCGCCAGTCGTCGCCACCGGACTCAGACGAGTAGCGGTCTTGCAGGTCGTGCATAGCCGGCCCCAGCCACGTGCCGGCGTGTACCCCATTGGTCACCGATCCGATCGGAATGCTCTCGCTATCGAGGCCGGGCCACATATGGGCGAACAGCCCCCTCGAGACGTCGCCGTGTAACCGGCTGACCCCGTTGATGTGCTCGGACATATTGATCCCGAGCGCCGCCATGTTGAACGCGCCCGGATTGGTGGCGGCGGCCCCGAAGGCCATGAGTTCGTCCACGCCTCCGTCAAAGTCCGTTGCGAACCCAGCGAAGTAGCGCTCCAACAAAGACCGATCGAAGACGTCTATCGCTACCTGCAGAGGGGTGTGGGTGGTAAACACCGTCGTCTTCCGAACCGTCTCGACCGCGTCCTCTTTACTCATACCTGCGGTCAGGAGCTCGCGTATCCGTTCGAGTCCGAGGAATCCTGCATGGCCTTCGTTCGAATGGAACACCGTGGGTTCGTATCCGGCGGCTCGCAGAGCACGGATCCCCCCGATTCCCAAGACGATCTCCTGACTCAGACGATGCTCGCTGTCACCGGAGTAGAGGCGATCCGTAACGGCTTTCTGCCCCGCCGCGTTCTCCGCTAGGTCGGTGTCGAGCAACAACAGATCGACTCGGCCGACTCGAACTCGCCACACGGCAACGGCACACGGAGTCCCGGCCAGGTCCAGGTTCACGGAAAGCGGACGTCCTTCGGTCTCGACTCGGGACAACGGGAGCTCGACGAGATCAACCGATGGATAACTCTCGTGCTGTCGTCCCTGCGCATCCACCTCCTGAGTGAAGTAACCCTGTTTGTAAAGAAGACCCACTCCGACGAGTGGAACCCCAGCATCGCTTGCCGCTTTCAAGTGGTCACCGGCGAGAACGCCTAGGCCGCCGGAGTAGGTGGGCAAATAGGACTCGAGACCGAATTCGGGCGAGAAGTATGCGACGAGACCCAGGTCTGAACGTTCGTTTGGAGTGTTCTCGTAGACATCGAGGGCGCGTGTGACTTTGTGTATCCAAGAGATAAGGTCGCCGGCCCTGAGCTTTGCATCGAGTTCGCGGTGGTTGATACGTTCGAGCAAAGCGACCGGGTTGTGATGGACCTCTTCCCACAAACGGGCGTCTAGGGCCTCGAACAGACGCTGCGCACTCGGATCCCACCCCGCCCACAAGTTTGCGGCGACATCTCGTAGACCGGCCAGCCCGTTGTCGAGATCCACGGCACCTCCCTCCCCCATCACCGCACTAGATAACCAGGCCGGGGGAGAGGGACTCGGGTTTTCCGCGACCGACGGGGGCCGGGGTGGGAGGATGGCGGCCGTCCGGCCCCCGTGCTGGAGGTTCTGTGCGCGAATACCTATCCAAGAGTCACGTCCTCATAGCTAACGTCTCGCCGATGATCGACGGGGGACGTTACCCCGCGAAGGCGATCGCGGGCGAGGACTTCATTGTGAGCGCCGACATCGTGCGACACGGGCACGACGAGCTGGGTGCGGTTCTTCGAATCAAAGCGCCCGGCGCGGAGTGGTCGGAGACGGCTATGACTCATGTGAAGGACGACCGGTGGGCCGGCCGCTTCCGACCCACCGCCCTCGGACGCCACCTGTATTCGATCGAGGCCTGGTTTGACGCCTTCGCCACGTGGCGACGGGATCTTGCGATCAAGACCAAGGCGCGCCGGAACGTCACGGTCGAACTCGCCGAGGGAGCCCTCCTCGTGGAAGAACGGCTGGCCCGGGCTAAGGGTGTGCCGAGATCGGAACTTGAGGAGTGGCTGAGCCGCCTGCGCTCCGGCTCCACGAGCGAAATCATCCGAGCCGCTCTCGACAAAACCTTGGCAGCCCTCATGTTGGATATGTCGCAACGAGGAGGGGCGACCCGGCTGGAACCCGCTCCCCTGATCGTCGATCGCGAACGCGCTCTCTTCGGCTCCTGGTACGAGTTCTTTCCCCGCTCGACGGGAGCCGGCGGAGCTCACGGGACCTTTAATACGGCGGCCGAGGTCCTGCCGGCGATAGCGGACATGGGCTTCGACGTCGTCTATTTGCCGCCGATTCACCCCATCGGGTCCACGCATCGCAAGGGGAAGAACAACGCCTTGGAAGCTCGCTCCTCCGATGTGGGTAGCCCGTGGGCGATCGGCTCCCAAGCGGGTGGACACGATGCGATTCACCCCGAGTTGGGCACCGTCGAAGACTTCGAGGCCTTTGTGACACAGGCGCGCGCTAACAACCTCGAGGTCGCTCTCGATCTCGCCATTCAATGCTCCCCGGATCACCCTTGGGTGCACGAACACCCCGAGTGGTTCAATCACCGACCGGACGGCTCGATCAAACACGCCGAGAACCCTCCAAAGAAGTACGAAGACATCTATCCGGTCAACTTCGACACCGAAGACGCCGCCGCGCTATGGGCCGAACTCTTACGGATTGTGCGCCTATGGATAGATCGAGGCGTCACGATCTTTCGCGTCGACAACCCCCACACGAAACCACTTCCCTTCTGGGAGTGGTTGATCGACTCCATACGTGCAGACCGGCCCGATATTTTGTTCTTGGCTGAGGCCTTCACCGAGCCGCCGATGATGAAGGCCTTGAGCAAGCTCGGGTTCACGCAGTCGTACACGTATTTCACTTGGAAGAACACAAAGCGCGAGATCATTAGCTACCTGAAGGAGCTAACGGAAACAGACATGCGCTACTACTTCAGACCGAACTTCTTCGTCAACACTCCCGACATCCTGCACTCCTATTTGCAAAAGGGGGGCCCACCGGCCTTCGAGGTCCGACTCGCCCTGGCCGCGACTCTTTCTCCGACCTACGGTATCTACGCAGGCTTCGAGTTCTTCGAGAACACGCCTGCCGGCGAGAGAACTGAGGAGTATCTGAACTCGGAGAAATTCGAGCTTCGACCAAGACCGATAGGCGAGGACCGCGATCTGGTTCCCTTTGTGAGAAAGTTGAACGATCTTCGGCGGAGCCATCCGGCCCTGCAACGTCTAGACAACCTGCGGTTCCTGCCGACCGCCGACTCCCAGGTCGTTGCATATCTCAAGCAACACGAGGGCGATCTCGTGTTGGTCGCGGTCAACCTCGACCCCACCTCGGTCCGGCAGGCTCTCGTCCGCGCTCCGTCCGCTTCGAAAGCATCTCCAGCCTGGCGCGATCTGGTCGACGGACGCGAGGTAATCGTGTCGGACGATCAACTCGCCCTGACGCTCGACCCCCAGGACAAGCCGGTACGGCTCCTGACCCCCGCGAGGACGTAATGGCCGGCGCGCTGGATCGCAACCCCGAGTGGTACCGGTCGGCGGTGTTCTACGAGCTGTACGTGCGAAGTTTCTACGACTCCGACGGCGACGGCCACGGGGACTTCCGAGGACTCGTCGAGAAGCTGGACTACTTGGAATGGCTCGGGGTCGACTGCGTTTGGCTGCTCCCTTTCTATCGGTCTCCGATGCGCGACGGTGGTTATGACATCTCGGACTTCTACGAGATCTCCCCCGAGTACGGAACGCTGCACGACTTCTCGGAGTTTCTACGAGCTGCTCACGCGCGAAACATCAGGGTCATCGCCGACCTCGTCATGAACCACACGTCGGATCAACACCCCTGGTTCCAGGAAGCCCGCCGGCCCGATTCGCCGAAACGAGACTGGTACGTCTGGTCTGACAACGACGATCGTTACCCCGAGGCGCGCGTCATCTTCGTCGACACGGAGAAATCGAACTGGGCGTGGGACGAAGAAGCCGGAGCCTTCTACTGGCATCGCTTCTTCAGCCATCAGCCCGACCTGAACTACGCCAACCCCGAGGTCCAAGAACAGATGCTCGGAGTCATCAAGTTTTGGCTCGACCTCGGGCTGGACGGTTTCAGGCTCGACGCAGTCCCTTACTTGTTCGAACGCGAGGAAACGAATTGCGAGAACCTTCCGGAGACGCACGAGTTCCTGAGGCGTCTTCGAAAAGAAGTCGACGATTCCTACGACAACGTTGTGCTGCTCGCCGAGGCCAACCAATGGCCCGCGGACGTTGTGGAGTACTTTGGGGACGGCGACGAATGTCATATGTGCTTCAACTTTCCACTCATGCCGCGTATGTTCATGGCGGCAAGAAGGCAAGTCTGCTACCCCGTCGTCGAGATTCTGGAACAGACCCCCGATGTACCGGTCGGATGTCAGTGGGGAATCTTTTTACGCAACCACGACGAGCTAACCCTGGAAATGGTCACCGACGAAGAACGGGACTACATGTACTCGGAGTACGCGAAGGATCCTCGTATGAAGCTCAACCTCGGCATCAGGCGACGCTTGGCCCCCCTGCTCGAGGATTCGCGCGACCTGTCCGAGCTTTTTCACGCAATGCTGTTGTCGCTGCCGGGCACCCCGATCATCTATTACGGCGACGAGATCCGGATGGGAGACAACATCTACCTTGGTGATCGAGACGGCGTGCGCACGCCCATGCAGTGGACCGGCGATCGCAACGCGGGGTTTTCGAGGGCCGACTTCGCACAGCTGTATCTCCCCGTTCTTATGGACCCCGTGCACGGATATCAGGCACAGAACGTCGAAGCCGAACAGCGAAACCCCAACTCGTTCCTCCACTGGGTAAGGAGATTGATCGCGGTGCGCTCTCAGCACAAGGTGTTCGGCCTGGGTGCCTGCGAGATCCTCCAGCCGACCAACCCCGCGATCTTCGGGTTCATTCGCCGCAACCAAGACGACATAGTGATGTGTGTGAACAACCTATCCAGCCACGCACAGGCGGCCGAACTCGATCTCTCGCAATTCGAGGGTCTGTATCCAGTCGAGCTTTTGGGAGGGGAGCGCTTTCCCCGCATCGGGTCGCTCCCCTATCTGCTCACGTTTGGGGCACACGCCTTCTACTGGTTCGAGCTTGTTGCTGAGGACGAACTCTGATGGACACCTCGGCACTTCTCGGGAGCATCGCCGCGCAGCGCTGGTTCGCCGGTCGCGGATCGGTGGTCACCGATGTGACGATCCTCGATCACGTGAAGCTCGATCCAGGGCCCCCCGATTTGATCCTCGCTCTGGCGCGCGTCACGGGCTCGGACAAGACAACCGCGCTCTACCAGATGCCGCTGCTGGTCGACGTCAAGACGGTTGTAGGCGATGCCTTCACGGATGTATCCCGGCTCGGAGTGCTCGGACGACTGATGGCCGGTGGTGAGTCCCTCAAAGGTCGTAAGGGCGTCTTCAGTTTCTCGGGGCCCGGCCTCAACCCGCTCGACCCCCCGGGGGGGAAGTCCGCGCGCGCGCTCAAGGGCGAACAGTCGAACTCGTCTCTCGTGCTCGACAACCGGTTCTTCATAAAGATCTTCCGCAGACTGGGGGCCGGGTCGAATCCCGATGTGGAGCTCAATCGCCTCCTTACCAACGAAGGGTTCGACGGCGTGCCACCGCAGGTCGGCGAGATCACGTACCGCGGCTCACTCGACGGTGCCAAGAACACCTACGACCTGGCCATCGCGCAGCGAGTCGTGGGCCGGGCAAAGGACGGGTGGACCCATGTCCTCAACGACGTTCGCAGTCTGCTGTACTCCGCAAACGAACAGGTCACGGGACGAGAGCGCCGCCAGTACGTTGAAAGCCACTCCGCGGAAACGCTTGCGCGGCTCGAGGAACTCGGTGACCGAACCGCTGCATTACACGTCTTTTTGGCCCGCGACGACTTCCCCCCGGAGTTCTCACCCGAACCCGCTCGCCCGGCCGACCTCCGAAGTTGGGCGAGCTCCACGCGCTCGTGGCTGAAGAGACTTTCGGAGACGGCGCTGCGCCCCGCAACGGTGGAGCAGACGAAGGCGCTTCTCGAGGAGTTGCGCACCGTCCCGGACCGGGGCACCAAGATGCGCATCCACGGCGACTACCACCTCGGACAAACCCTGTTGTCCCGGCGAGGATGGAGCATCATCGACTTCGAAGGGGAGCCGACTCGCTCGCTGGAAGAGCGACGCAAGAAACACTCGCCGCTAAAGGACGTGGCCGGAATTCTGCGATCGTTGAGCTACGCCTCGACCATCTCCTTGTTCGAGCAAACTCTGCCGCGAGCCGCCCAGGCGGAGCCGTGGGCCGACACGTGGGAGGCGGCCGCGCGAGATCATTTTCTCGTCGGCTACCGTCGCCGTTCGTACGAGGGCCACTTCCTGCCGAAAGACAACCGCTCGCGCTCGCTCGTCCTCGCTTACTTCGAGCTGGATAAGGCGCTCTACGAGATCAATTACGAGCAGACACATCGCCCGGACTGGATCCGCGTCCCAATGCGGGGACTAAGAACGATTCTGCGACGACGGCGTCGTCGTTAGCTCGACTAGAGCTTGCCGGTGTAGCGAATGATGTCGAGGCCCCGGTTGTAGTCGAGGAGATAGAGCACTCGATCGGTTATCCAGTAAGCGGCCGAGGTGGAACCCCCCCACGGCAGGAAGTAACCCCTCTCTGAGATCTTTCCCTTGCTCGAAACGTTAAGGAAGCGAGTGCCGTGCTCGTACCAGGCCATGGCGACAAGACCGCCGTTGCGCCACGTCGAATGCTCGTCGAACCAGTGGGCACAGTACCCATTAGCCGGGGAGTTGCCGTCCAGCGGAAGGCCCGTCTTCACCCGAAACTCGTCGATCATGGTGAACGAGTGCGAGCGTTTCCACTTCGTCGCATCCCAGGTCATGAACGCGCCGGAATCTGCGGTGTCGCACTGGGGGCCGCTCGTCTCGCCGCCGACCAGCAGGAACTTGTCTTTCATTCTCCGCGGCCACAGGTTGCCGTGAATGAATCGTCCGTCTTTGTTTGCTCCTATTGCGAGGATCTTGGGGTGCGCCGGATCCCTGCGCGCGTCGAGCAGCATCAGGGGTTGGCTCGAGGTCATGATCAGGCCGGGAGCGACTTCCGTGACGTCGTGTCCGGCTTTGCCGCCGTTTAGTTTGGTCCAGTCCCCGACGATCTTGGGGGCCGTCGGCTTCCTCAGGTCGACGATGACCCCGCCCGACCCGTATGCGTAGGTGCAGTCGAGGACACACGTCACGGTGTGTTCGTCGGCGCCCTCCACCGAGCCAATCACGCGGGGATTTGCCTTGTCTCTAACGTCGACGACGTTGAGCGTTCCCTGCGCGCCATAGAGAAGGACCTTGCCGTTCGTATCGACGTCCTCTTCGGGGAAGTAGTACTCCTGGGGCGGCACGTAGACGAGCTGCCCAACTCGTTGGGGTTGGGTCGCGTTAGACACGTCGTAGATCGTGAGGTCGCGCTCCGTGGTGAGGTAAAGGAACTTGCCCACCAACTCGGCTCCCACCGCGTCCGTATGGATCGGCAAGTTGGAGATGAACTCGACGTTGCCGGAGGCGAAGTATCCGGGCCCGGGGGCCGCGCCTACGGGGAAAATCGCCGACGGCACGACGGCTGCCGAGAGGGCCGCGATCAGGCCCACGGCCCTGAGTCGAACTTTTGTCCTCACGAGGGACCTATTTGCCGGGATCGGCGTCCCTCAAACCCCGAGGCCCGGGATCCCCCTAAGGGCCGGCCTCAGGGATTACCATTGATTGCCAGTCAAGCATCCGGGAGGTGCAGCGTGGAGTCGCAGAATCGCAGCGAGGGCGTCGTAGTCGATCTCGAGCGCCTGGAGGCACACGCAGAGGAGATGTTTCTGAGCCGGTTCATCGAGGCCATAAAGAAGGCCCGCGGGGACCACGGCCGCTACCTGGTACTGCGCTCCGGGGACCAGTTGGCCATCAAGGCGGCCGGCGACGGAAGCGTGGAGCTTCTAGACGAGGTCAAGGCCGCAACCGGCGACCCCTCGGCCTGAAGCCTTCTGGGATGCAAACAACCGCTCAGTGCACGTCTACCTCCCAGAACGCTCTCACTCTCGATTTTCGCCGCTTGTTGTCCCCAGTTCGCTACTGAGCGCGAAATCAGGCACAAAGAAGAGGCCGGCTAACCGCTGGAACCGGTCCAGTTGATGATCTTCTCGGGCGGCCAGAAGTTGATTATCTGGTCGCGGCTTAACCCGGCCAGGGCAGCGGCGCCGAGCGCGAACTCGATCAGGTCCATCTCGCCCGTGGAGTGCGCGTCGGTACCGATCGAAAACAAGTTCTCCTTGCTCGCCAGCTTGAGTATCTCGACGTTGAAGTCCTGACGATCGGGATAGGAGTTGATCTCCATCGCGGTGTTTGTCTCCACCGCCTCCTTTAGAACGACGTCCCACTCGGCCTGAAGGCCCAGCCGCCGGTTGAACTTCCGCCCGCGCGGGTGACCGATCACGTCCACGTCGGGATTGCGCAGCGCGCCGAGATAACGATCGGTCTGGTCCTCTTTGGTTTGAAGCTGCGAGTGGAAGGACCCGAGGACGAGGTCGAGCAACCCGAAGACCTCCTCTTCCATGTCTCCCCGGCCCTCGGGATCGAGGTTCATCTCCATCGCCGCGAGGATCCGGAAGTCGAGGTTCTCCTTCGCGAACTCTGCGTTGACCGTGTCGATCTCCTGGGCCTGGCGAGCGAACTCCTTCTCGTCCACTCCGCCGGCGATCTTCAGACCCTTGGAGTGGTCGGTGATTGCGATGAAGTCGTAGCCGAGCTCGATTCCCTTTGACGCCATCTCGAAGACGGTGGCCTTGCCGTCGCTGTAAACCGTGTGCATCTGCAGATCGCCTTTGATCGACCGCCACTCGGGACCGGCGGCAATCGCAGCGCGCGCCTCCGCTAGGGAGAGGAACCCCCGGCGGGTCGGGGGTGGTTCGGGGACCTCGGGCGGGTCCGTCAACCAGCCGTTGATCCGACCGGCGAGCCTGTCCCCGATGCCGTAGAGGTCGGTCAGCGGAGCGCCCCGTTCGACAAGGGCGGCGGCCTCTTCCGGCCACATGAGCGCGGCGCGCGACGCCCGCTGATAGGCCCGCTGGCGTTGACGCTCGCCCTCCGTCTCCTCGGCGCGGATCGCCAAAAGCTCTGAGATCTGCCGGTTGGTGAGACTCATGGGCAGGCAGCGTAGTGCGACGGGCAGGTCATAAAGTGCCCGCATGGCTTACCTCATCGAACCCCCCGTCCGCCCCATGCTTGCGAAGCTGACACGCGAGGTGCCGCGGGGGCCGCAGTGGCTCTACGAGCCGAAATGGGACGGGTTTAGAGCCATCGTCTTTAGGGACGGCGACGACATCCACGTACAGAGCCGCGACCTAAAGCCCCTGGAGCGCTACTTCCCCGAGCTCCCTCCCCTGCTCGCCAAGTTCCTGCCGGAATGCTGCGTCCTGGACGGCGAGGTCGTCGTCACGGGATCGAAAGGTCTCGACTTCGACGACCTGCAGCAGCGCATCCACCCCGCCGAATCTAGGATCAACATGCTGGCCGAGAAAACGCCGGCGAGCTTCGTCGCCTTCGACGTGTTGGCGAACTCGGACGGCGACATGAGATCGACTCCGTTAGAAGAGCGACGCGCGTGGCTGGTGAAGACGCTCAAAGACAAGGGCAGCGTCCCGAAGTCCAAGAGACAGAGTCAGTTCAGCGTCACCCCACAGACCGGCGACCCAGACGAGGCGACGGACTGGCTCACGACCTACGACAAGCTCGGTCTCGACGGCGTGGTCGCCAAGGAGCGCAACTCCACCTACGTCGAGAACAAGAGGACCATGATCAAGGTCAAGACGCAGAAGACGGCGGACTGCGTCGTGGGGGGCTACCGGCTGTCCAAGACCGGCGACGGGATCGGCTCCTTACTCCTCGGGCTTTACGACGACGCCGGCGTACTCCATTTCGTCGGGCACACCTCGTCGTTCAAAGCGGCCGAACGTCGCGAGCTGCTGAAGAGACTTAAACCTATGGAAGGCGAAGAGAGCTTCGGCCACGGTCGCACACCGGGGGGGCCGAGCCGCTGGAATTCCGGCAAAGAGTTGAACTGGGTATCGGTCCGACCTGAACTCGTATGCGAAGTCTCCTACGACCGCATGCAATCCAACCGTTTCCGGCACGCGTCGACCTTCATCCGCTGGCGCGAAGACAAACCCCCGAAGGAATGCACGATGGACCAGGTGGCGCTCGGCTAGCTACTTCATCTTGCGGCGCGATGGTTGAACCCGCGGCGGTTCTTTCTCACCTTTCGGAAAATGCGGAGGTAGCGGCGCCTCTTCGGCCCCCTCGGCCTCCTGACGCTCGGAGAGCTCGAACAGGGGATCGAGCGAGTGCGCGACCTCGTCGATCTTGTCGCCCGGGTCCCCTTTCGTTTTGAAACGCTCCGGAACGGTCTTCAGGGTCAGGTCGGCGGGCTCCACGTCGGCCACCTCGTCCCACTCGAGCGGGCAGGACACGGTCCCCACCTGCACCGGACGGATCGAATAGGCCGAGGCGATGGTGCGATCGCGAGCGTTCTGGTTGTAGTCGACGAACACGCCGTGCCGCTGCTCTTTCCACCACGCGGTGGTGGCCAGCTCCGAACGCTTCTCGACCTCGCGCGCAAACGCCAGAGCGGCCTTTCGAACCTCGGTGAACGGCCAGCGGGTTTCGATGCGCACGTAGACGTGGATTCCTCGCTTGCCGGAGGTCTTGGGGAAACCCCGCAGACCGAAGTCGTTCAGCACCTCCTGGGCGACGAGGGCCACATCGCGAACCTGCGCGAAAGGAATGTCCGGGGTGGGATCGAGATCAACTCTCAGCTCGTCGGGATGATCGAGGTCGTCCCAGCGAGTCGGCCAGGGGTTGATGTCGATACAGCCCAGGTTCACCGCCCACACCAATGCCGCGGCCTCCGTAATGGCGAGCATCTCGGCGCTGCGTCCACTCGGAAAATGGATGGTGGCGGTCTTCATCCACTCGGGCCGGTTCTGGGGAACCCGCTTCTGGAAGAACGCGTCGTCGGGCGCGTCCACTCCATTGGGCCACCGGTAAAGACTCGTAGGGCGGTCGACGCAGCCTCGTAGCGCCCCCGGTGCCACCGCCAGGTAGTAGTTGACGAGGTCGAGCTTGGTCGCGCCGAGCGCCGGAAAGAAGACCTTGGCCGGGTTCGTCACCCGGACCTCTTTTCCGTCTACCTCGACAATCTCTGCGGGAGTAGCCACGCCCGCAGTTCTACACCGCTACTCGGGTTGCTCCGGTTTCTCGGGTTTTTCCATCCAGTCGCATCCTTCCGGGTGGTGGTCCTCCCGGCTCCACGTCGCACAGGGAACGAGGAAGGCCTGCTTGGCGCTGTCGCCCGGGCTGAAGACGGGATTCCCGGTGCAGTCCGGCAGTTCCTCGGGGTCACTCGTGATGCCGTCTTCACCCCCGTCGTTGATCTCCCAGCAGTTGCCGGCCCCCTCCTCGTCCCACCAGAAGTCGAGCCCGTTGGGAAGCATCTTGCCCGCCGGAGAACTGCCCATCACGTTGCCTATATAGCGGTTGTAGTTCGAGGTGTCGTATTGCTTGTCGGGATCGTGCTCCTCGCGCAGCGCGGCGGGAACCCAAAACTGCATCGTGCCGTATCGCCAGTTGTCGTAGATGTGGTTCTCACCGACGATGTTGTGATTGCCTCCGGCGATCAACAGCCCGACGCCGATTGGTACCGGAACGGCGGGACAAACCGTTCCCTCCTCGATGCCCATCTCCTCGAAAGGCTTGTCGCACTTCCCGTTGGTGTAGTTCTTGTAGTAATCCTTGTTGTTCGAATAGATCTTGTTGTGCACGAAGCGAGCAGAGTTCTGGGGCAGCCCCGGATGATCGGGGAAGAAGCTGTCGGTCACCACTCCGAGAGTGTTTTTGTAGAACTTGTTATGGTGCACGTAGGTTGAGTTGCCCGCGGTGCCCGAGTAGCCGAGCGTGTTGTGATGGGACTTGCACCGACGGATCTCGATGGACGGCTCGACACCCTGGTGGGGAGCCGCGGATCCTGGATATAACCCCCCGTCTCCGTTTAGATACGCCTCGCAATTCTTGTACAGGCCGTGGTCGGAGGCGAAAGTCAGAAACCCGTACTCATAATTCCAACGACCCACGAGCTCGTCGATCACGAAGCCATCGGTCTGCAGGATGTACACCGCGTTGAACGGCGCACGCTGCGCGGTGAAGTTACGAAGATAGATGCCGTCGGCGCGATCGGCTCGCAGCACGTTCAAGCGCTTCCAATCCCCATCAAGAACCACGTCGCCGGGCCTCGCGCCCGTGCCCTCTATTTGTAGGTCGCAGACCGGCTCGTCACAGACGATGTCCTCGTCGTCGGAGTCTCCGAAAACCGTGATGATGTTCTGCAGCGTTGGGCACTTGACCTGTTCCTCGTAGGTCAGGACCGCCGTATCCTGCAGCTCGGCGCACCCCTTCGCCATCGGCTTTGCGAGAGTCTTCCTCTCCCGATACCTACCCGGCAGGATTTTGATGCGCGATCCCTTCTTGGTGACGTGATTGATCGCGCTCTGGATGCTGCGATAGCCGTCGCGTTTGCACTTCCGCAACAGCTCGAGATTGCGCTCCCGCACTCGTTTGGGGAGCTTCTCGATGCGCGCTTTGGAGCTTTTTTTGCAGACAACGAGCAGGGGTCCTTTTATGCTGTACTTCGGCACCGAGCCGGGCCCGGGCGGAAAGACGAGCGCTCGCTCCTCATGACCTAGGACCGGCGACGCCGGCACGAGGGCAACGGCGAGCGCCGTGGCGGCCATGGTTACGAGCAGACC
>JALZEI010000162.1 GCA_030862115.1 Actinomycetota bacterium | reverse complement strand
AACCAGCGTAACTCCTCAAGTGGCCATTTGAGCCTGATGACCGGGGATGTGTTGTTCCAACTTTCGCTTGATGCGTTGCAGCGCGTTGTCGATCGACTTCACGTGACGGCCGAGCATGTCGGCGATCTCTTGGTACGACTTGCCGTCCATGTACAGCTGAAGCACTTCGGTCTCCAGCTCTGACAAAAGCTGATCGACCGAGCTCTTGATATGGGCGATCTCCTCGGCCGAGATGACTACGTCGGCCGGATCGGCAATCGTGCTACTTACGAGAGCGTCGCCGAGAGGTCTTTCTTCACTGTCGAAATCGGACACGGGCTTGTTGAGAGAGACATAGGAATTCAAGGGGATGTGCTTCTGCCTGGTAGCCGTCTTGATGGCGGTGATGATCTGGCGGGTGATGCACAGTTCGGCAAAGGCTCTAAAGGCCGTGTTGTGCTGCGCGTCAAAATCCCGGATGGCCTTGTACAGACCGATCATGCCCTCCTGCACGATGTCCTCACGATCGGCGCCTGCTAAGAAATAGGAGCGGGCCTTGGCTCGGGCGTAGTGCCGATAGCGCGTCAGAAGCTCATCGATGGCGAGGTCTTCTCCCCCCCGGGCGACCTCGACTAGTTCTTCGTCGCTTTCGGTGAAAGCACGAGTCGGCAATACGGTTCCTCATCTTTGAGTGTCGACGACCCCTCTAGGTCGCCGATTCCGCTAGTCCGAATTCATAGCGTAGCCGACCTGCTGCTCCGCGGACACGCAGCGGCCCTATTCGCGGACTTCCTTAAACGGTCCCCCGGCGGGCAAAATCGAACATCGCCACCGCCCCGGCGACGGCGACGTTAAGGGACTCCAGGCGGCCGGCCAGCGTGATCCTCACGGTTTCGTCGCACACCTCTCGAACTCCCCGCGATAACCCCCTGTCCTCAGATCCCAAGACCAAGGCAAGACGCGCCCCACGAGGGTCGTAGGTCCAGAGGTCGAGCGCGCCCGAGGCATCGAGGCCGATGGTCCACAGCCCCTCGTTCTTCGCCTCTTCCAGGGCGTGTCGCAGGTTCGGGACGCGGGCCACGGGAACCGTCTCCGCGGCCCCCGCTGCCACCTTGCGCGCCGCGGGCGTGATGCCGGCCGCACGCCGTGCCGGTAACACAATGCCCCCAAAGCCCGCTCCATCTGCGCTTCGTAACAAAGAACCGACGTTGTGAGGATCCATGACTCCGTCCAAGAACAGGAGGTGGCGATCCGATTCGAGAAGTTGCTCGAGAGGGGCGTATTGAAACGAAGTCGTGAAGGCGACAACGCCCTGGTGACGCGAGCCCGGCGCATACCGATCGAGACTCGCCCGGGGAACATCGCGCAGCGGCACCGACGCCCGCGCCGCGCGTCGCCTTATCTCCGTGAGAGTGGCCGCGACTTTGACGTCTTGGGCGAGAAGAATTCTCTCCACCGAACCCTCCGCCCGGAGGAGTTCCACGACCGCACGTCGACCGACGACCACATCACCATCGGACGCGCGCCCCTCGGCCACGCCGTCGTCAGCTGCCGACGCGCCAGCGGGGGCCGGAGGGCGTGTCCTCGATGGCGACCCCCAGTTCCTGAAGCTTCGCCCGGATGGCATCGGCGCGTTCGAACGCTTTCTCCGCCCTAGCCTCGTCCCGGAGTTGCAGCAGGTACTCGATCAAGTCCCCGGTGAGCTCGGAGCCGGCACCCGCGCTGTCGAAGCGCAGGTTCAAGACCGACGTGAGCTCCTGAAAAGTAGCGAGGAGCTCGATCAATTCCTTCCGGCTTGCATCGTCGCCCCGCTGCGCATCCTCGAGTTTGCGGTTGGCATGACGTACCAGATCGTGCACTGCAGCCAGGGCGCCCGCCGAGTTGAAATCGTCGTCCATCGCCTCGACGAAACGCCCGACGAATTCGTTCGGCGGTTCCGCGTCGACCAATCTAATGATCGCCTCGTTCGTCGCAGGTATGTCGTTTCCGAGGAGATGCTTTGCCGCCGCATGAAAGGTCTTTAGGCGATCGAAAGCCTGTGCCGCGTCTTCGAGAGCTCCCTCGCTAAAGGTCGCCTGACTTCGATAAGACGAACTCAGAGTCCAGTAGCGCACGACCGATCCCGAGTACAAACCGAGAAGGTCCCGCACGAGAACAACGTTTCCAAGGGACTTAGACATCTTTTCCGTTTCCATCTGAACGAGACCGGCGTGCAACCAGTAGCGCGAGAAGGAGCCGGCCGCTGAGTCCAGGGCCTCAGCTTGGGCTATCTCGTTCTCGTGATGAGGAAAGATCAAATCGGTCGCGCCGCCGTGGATGTCAAACCCCATACCGAGGTGCTTGGTCGACATCACCGAACACTCGATGTGCCACCCGGGCCGGCCCGGCCCCCACGGAGACTCCCAGAACGGCTCGCCCTCCTTCGCCGTCTTCCAGAGGGCGAAGTCGAGGGGGTTGGTCTTCTTCTCGCTGGGCTCGATGCGCTCGCCCGCGCGCATGTCGTCCAGTGTCCTCTTCGAGAGCTGGCCGTAATCGGGGAACTTCTCGACGGCGAAGTAAACGTCACCGTCCGCCTCGTAGGCGCTTCCGTTGTCGATCAATCCCTGGATCGCGTCGATCATGTCCTGAATGTGCTCCGTGGCCCGCACGAGGATCGTCGGCCCCTCAGCTCCCAGAGAACGCATGTCGTCTTCGAAGGCCTTGGCGTATTTTTCCGCGACCTCGTCGGGCGTGATCGACTCCACTTTGGCGCGCTCGATGATCTTGTCGTCGACGTCCGTGTAATTCATGACGTAGGTGACCTCGAAACCGCGGTACTCGAGATACCGCCGGATCTGGTCGTACCAGAGGAGGGTGCGCACGTTACCGATGTGAGCGTGGTTGTAGACGGTGAGCCCACAGGCATACATCGAGATCTTGCCGGCATCGCGCGGCTCGAGATCGATGTGGGCGCGCCGCAACGTGTCGTGAACCCGTATAGACATAGACCTAGCCTACGGGAACAACAACCGCCGCTCCCGAGTGGTGGGTAGGTTAGTCGGGGGCGGGACGTTCTATCAGTACGACCGCCATGGCGGCGATACCCTCACCGCGCCCCGTGAATCCGAGGCCGTCCGTCGTAGTGGCCTTTATCCAGATGTGAGGGGGACTACCGAGGAACCCCTCCAGTTGATCGAGGATGTCATCCCTGTGGGGGGCTATTAGGGGCTTTTCAGCGATCACGGTCACGTCTGCGCTGATCAGCCTCCACCCTGCACTCCGTACCATCAGCATGCACTGGGCAAGGATTTCGGTGCTGGCGGCGCCGCGCCATCTTTCATTGTTCGGAAAATGCTTGCCCAGGTCTCCGAGAGCGAGCGCTCCTAGCAGCGCGTCGCCTAACGCGTGACAGACAACATCTCCATCTGAGTGTCCCGCAAGTCCTTTATCGTGAGCAATTTCCTGACCGCCCAAGATCAAGGGCCGACCGGCTTGGAATGCGTGTGCGTCGAAACCGATTCCGGTGCGCATCATGGTTTCAACAAAGACTCGGCCAAGTCGAAATCCTCGGGGAAGGTCACCTTGATGTTCCGGCGGTGTCCGGGGACGGCGGCTATCTTGCCCCCATACATCTCGATCAATTCCGCATCGTCTTTGACCTGCACCTCTTCTCGCCGTGCCTTGAGATGGGCATCCTTTAAGGCCTCGGTGTCGAACGCCTGAGGCGTCTGGGATACGTAGAGGTTAGTTCGGTCCAGGGTCGAAATTCCATCGGCGTTCTTGCGCTTCACCGTCTCATCTATTGGCACCAACGGAACGGCCGCGACGGCCCCGCCCAGCGCGGACAAGACCTCCTTTATGAGACCCGGTCCGGCAAGAGGTCGAGCTCCGTCGTGGACGACGACATACTCCGTGTCTACCTCGGCCAACCCTCGTGCAACGGAGTCCCGACGGGTAGGTCCACCCTCGACGATCACGACGGCTTCCAGATCGCTCGTCAATTCGCGCGCACTATCAAACAGCTCCCCGGGAATTACGAGAATGACGGGACGGCATCCCGCGGCAAGAAGATCTTCAAGGGCCCAGCGGAAGAGAGGCTTGCCGGCCAGGGCTAGGAACTGCTTGGGTTGTGTCGATCCGGCGCGGGAACCTCGGCCTCCCGCGGCAAGGACGGCTGACGCGGTGGGTGTTACCCCAGCACCTCGTCGAGCATCTCCTCGGCCTCGGCCTCGTTGCAGTTCTTCGAGAACGTGAGCTCCGAGACGAGTATCTGCCGAGCCTTGTTGAGCATGCGCTTCTCTCCCGCCGAGAGCCCTTTCTCCTTGTCGCGCTGGTGGAGGCTCCGGACGACATCGGCGACCTGATAGATATCGCCGGACTTGAGTTTCTCGACATTCGCTTTGAAGCGGCGAGACCAGTTGGTGGTGTTGGTGGCGGGTTCGTTCTTCTTGAGAACTTTAAAAACCTTCGGCATCTCTTTCGCCGGCGTCACCTGGCGCAACCCGACGTCCTCGGTGGAGTCGGTGGGGACCATGAGGGTGAGCTCGCCGTAAGCGAGCTTGAGGATGAAGTACTCGCGCTTCTCGCCGAGTAAGTCTTTTTCCTCCTTCTTCTCGATAACGGCCGCACCGTGGTGCGGATAGACCACCTTGTCCCCGATCTCGAACGTGCTCAAAGCAGCCCTCCGAAACAAAATCGACGTGATGAACCGCTTATCGACGGCATCGAATGTGTGAGGCCATTCGGCTCGGCCTCTTAAGCAAGGGTAGCACGACATGCGCGATCATTGGCCCGCGGAGCCCTCAACTCAACGCCGATACCGCTTGGTTTACGTCGCGTACGGGTGCGATGTCGACACCGTCGACACTGACGTCGCGCGCGCTGTAGGGAACGATTGCGGAAGTAAAGCCCAGGCGCACGGCTTCGCGCAAACGGCGTTCGATGCCCGGTACGCGGCGAACCTCACCGGCGAGTCCCACCTCGCCGACAAAGACCGTGCGGGAGTCCACCCGTCGTTTCGTCTTGGCCGACACCAGGGCCACGCACAATGCGAGGTCGGCCGCGGGTTCGCGAACCGCGAGTCCCCCTGCCGCGGCAACGAAGACGTCGGACGAACCCAGGTTCTTGTCCCAGCACTGCATGAGCGTCGCGACAACTAACGACAGGCGGCGGGGATCGACTCCGACCGCGACCCGGCGAGGCTGGGTGAGACTGGATGGTGTCGCCAGAGCTTGAACCTCGACCAACAGGGCGCGGCCCCCCTCGAGCGAAGAGAAAACGACCGAGCCCGAAGCCTCGGGGTGACGGTCCTCCAAAAGCATGGCCGAGGGATCGCCGACCGCCTCGAGCCCGCGCGATGCCATCGTGAAGATGCCGAGCTCGTCACACGATCCGAAGCGGTTCTTCATGGCACGCAGACATCGCATCGCGCCCCGAGCGTCACCCTCGAGGGTTACGACCGCGTCGACAAGGTGCTCGAGCACCTTCGGACCGGCAACCGACCCTTCTTTCGTTACGTGGCCTACGAGTACGACACAGGTACCCGTGCTCTTGGCGAAGTCCGCCAACCTTGCCGCGCACTCACGAACCTGCACGACCGAGCCCGCCGACTGCTCGATGTTTGGATCCCGGACCGTTTGGATCGAGTCCACGACAAGTACGTCCGGACGCGCCTTGTTGCAGGCGGCAACGATCGACTGGACGTTAGATCCCGCGGCGACCTTGAGCTTGCCCACGTCGATTCCGATGCGAGCTGCACGCAGACCGACCTGTTGAACGGACTCCTCTGCCGTAACGAGCAGACAACTGTGCCCGGCCCCCATCAGGCCGTTCAGGACCTGGAGGACGAGCGTCGACTTGCCGACCCCCGGTTCGCCCGCCAGTAAGACGATCTCGCCCTCGACGAATCCGCCCCCGAGCACCCGGTCGACCTCTTCCCAGCCGCTGGTGAGGCGGCGTGGATCGATCCCGCATTCGACGAGCTGAACCACGTGTAGCCCGCCCTCGACCGGGGTGTCGTCGCCCGCCGTGCCCCATCCCCCGCACTCGGGGCAACGGCCGAACCACTTCGGAGAGACGTGCCCGCAATCGCCGCAGGCGAAGACGGCTTTGTCTGACCCGTTCTTAGTGCTCGAGCCCACTTTTGTTGCCATGTCCTCGACGATAGGGAGGGGCTGCGACAGTTTCGGTGTGGGCCGACGGCTCTAGTGGGGGGTCTTTGTCTCTCAGTTGGCGCTCAGAGCGATATCCGGCACTAAGAAGGTCTGGAAACGTGAGCTATCGCGGTGCGGCCGTCAAGGCGGTGGGCCTTTAGATCCACAAGTGAGAGCGGTGGTGCGCTACATCAAGAGCGACGTATTACCGCGCGGCTTTGTCCCGATTGAGTAATGAAGGTGATACGCGGGCCATCGTTACGCGCTCAGGTCTCGCAGTTCAGCACGATCTCCCCATTGCGGCACTCGTCGTCATCGTCGCCGCCGTCTAGTTGGTCCGCCCCACCGTTGCCATTAAGCAGATCTCTGCCGGCACCGCCAGCCACGTCGTCATCACCCCCGCCCCCAGCCAGCCTATCGCCGCCCTCGCCGCCGTCGATGTCGTCGTTGGAACCATCGCCGAAGAAGTAGTTGGCGCCGGCATCGCCGATCAGACGGTCGGCGCGCGTCGTACCCATCGCCCCTTCGATGCTGTAGAGCTTCGAATACTGGAACTGCCTCTCGGCTGTTCCTGCCACCAGGTCGACCGTCACGCCGCCCTCGAAACCGGGCGGTTCGAACCCGCCCGCATACGTCGACAAATAGCACCCTAGCTTTCCGATCAGCGCGAGGTTCGGCTCCTCGGTATGAAGGTCGAGGCCTTTCCCGCCGTACACCTGATTGTTGTGGCTACCCGGATCGAGACAGTCGTGACCACCACGTCCTCTCAAAACATCGTCGCCGTTGTAGGCGGAGAAAAAGTTGTCTTTATGGTTGCCGATCAGGAGATCGTCGCTGTAGGTCCCCCACGCGCCCTCCATCCCTCTTAGCGTGTCGGTCCCCTCTGCGATGGCGACACCCTTTCCAAGATTGACCGTGACCGCCGGCCCGTCGCTTTTGTGGTCGATCATGTCGCCCCACCCCCCATCTGATCCCCCGATGATGGTGTCGTTGCCGGAGTTGCCCTCGAGCGAATCCGAGCCACCTTCACCTTTGAGCCTGTCATGGCCGGTCTGGCCGTGGATGAAGTCGCGGCCGCCCCCGCCCCTCAGCACGTCGCCGTCGGCTCCGCCGTAGACGATGGCACGACCCCCACCAGCGCGGATTACATCGCGTCCCTTCATACCGCGCACATAGTCCTGACCACGCCCCGTAGATATGTAGTCGAACCCGAACCCCCCATCGACGCTCTCCGCGTTGTTATGGGTGCCGCCGGGGCCGGTGCAGATGAAATCTCTTCCTCCCCCGCCTGAGACGAGATCGTTTCCCGCCAAAGCGACAATCACGTCAGATGCGCGCGTCCCTATGATCCTGTCTTCTTTAGGAGTGCCCACGATCGTTGCCTCGCGCCCGAAGCATAAGTACGGGCGCGCTCGGCCCACGGGAGCTACATAAACCACCAGCACGATCACAAGGGACAACGCCGAAATCTCTCTAAGTCTTTTCATCGTTCGCTATCTGCTTCCCACGAGTCGACACACCACACTACTTAGCTCTAGCAGTCTTCGGTTCCTTCGGGGATCAAGGGCCACCGCATCAAGGTCTGTACGGCGCGATGGTCGGAATAGGCGTTGTTCGCGCTGGTTTGGTTGTCCGGGTTCGTGTCGACGCCGAGATCGGCGCCGCTCGGCCTACTCGGCGACTCGCAGGGCGACGGCCGGTGGGATCCGAGATGCCTGTTGCGCCGGCCACGCGGTGGCCAACAACGAGGCAATCAGTGCCGCGCCGCACAACACGGCGAGCTGCGCCCACGGGATCGCGAACACCGCGGTATCTCCGAACTCGCCCGTTTCGATCAGCTGCTGGGCCGTCACAAGGGCCAGGGCGGCGCCGATAAGGATGCCCTGGACCGACGTGAAGGCCGACTCCAGCAAAAACGATCGCCGCACGGAATGTGCGAGAAAACCGAGGGATCGAAGCACCCCGATCTCTCGACGCCGTTCGCGCACGGCACGAACCATGACCACGCCCAATCCGGCTATGCCGACGAGGAGCCCGAGAGCGAGATACCCCTGCATGAGTTTGAAGAACTGCAGATTGATGGCCTGGAACTCTTCCACGATCGATTCGAAACTCTCGGCCTCCACGCCGTTGGCGAGATAACGTCCCTGCAGTTCGGCGGCGACGTCCGATGCTCCCTGTCCGTCCCCCGATTCCTTTACGAAGAAGCGCGCGGGAACGGCTTGGTCACCCAGGACCTCCTCGACCGATCCGCGCGACATATAGGCGCCCGAGAACGCGTAGTCGTCGGCGAGGGCTCCCGCCACGGTTCGCTCGACCGATTGGCCGGTGACTGGGTCGATTACCTTCAGCACATCGCCGGGCTTCACTACGGTGGCCGGTGGGCCTCCCCCTTGCTGGAGGAAGAAATCTGCAACGACGATCAGGTTTGGGTTTTCTATGACCGCCTCCCAAACCGCGCGGTCGCTCTTAAAACGCTTCACGTCGCGCTCGCCGAGATGGGGCGGCCCGATGTCGACGAAATCCTGTTCGATGCCCGTAAGAGGCCAGGGCTCGGGCTGGGTGAATCCCCTGGGCTGGAAGAGGGCCTGCCCGTACACCATCGTCGACGCCTCCTCGATACCGTCCACGGCCTCGATCGCGTCCTCCGAGGGAGGGTTGGAGTTTGCTGCGCTCACCAAGAGGTCGAACCCACCGGCCGCGCTGCGGGTCGTCGTCTCGACCTGTCCACCGAATACGGTCGACAACGTCGAGATAAAGGTCATCGTGAAGATGACCAGCGCGTACATACCGAGGGTCAGTCCCGTGCGGAAGCGGCGAGCGATCGGGTAAGCCAGTCCCAGACGAATTGGGAGGTTCCGCGCCGCGATCCTCCGAATGAGTTTCTCCCAGAGATCAGTCGTCTGACTTAGCAGCACGACCGCCGAGAACGTGAGCAGTACTCCCTGGATCACGAAGGCGAAGATCTCGCCGGTCTCGAAGAACAGGTTGCCGAGGATCGCGTTGCCGAAGATCCCCCAGAACAGCGATGCTCCCGCCACCAACACGACCGCGGCCCGTCGCGGGAGGAGCCGGCTTAACAAAGGCAGGAACCCAAAGGCTGCGAGCGGGGGACAGACGATCGCCTGCAGCCAGGCGTTCGGGTCGTTGAGAGCAAGGATGAACCCCACCACGTTCAACACCCCAAACGCGCTTCCCCACACGAGGGTCCGTGTGCGGGTCAGCTGCTTGTCGGGCTCGGGTAGATCTCGAATCGCCCGGATGATGTTGATGCGACTGATCCGGACGCTGGTGAGCACGATGGTCACAGTGGTTATGAGCATGCCCAGACAAAACCCGATGACAATGCTCTCCACGGTCATCGAAAAAATCAGTTCGAGCGCGAACTCCTCGGTGCCCGCAAAGATGGGGGCGGCGACCGTGACTATGGCCCAGCCGACTCCGATCCCGAGAACCGCCCCCAGGACGGCGGCGATCAGCGAATAGATACAGCCCTCGAACACGAAGAGGCGGACGAGGTCGACGCGCCTTAGCCCGACGGCTCGCAACATTCCGAGCTGCCCCTTCCGCTCCTGAGACAACATCACGAAGATGTTGATCAGCAAGAGGATGCCGGCCACTATTGCGAAGGCTCCGATGCCCAAAAACAGCTCGCTGAACTCCGCTCCCTGTGTCTCGGCTTCCTCGAGGGCATCGCGCTTCAGGGTCTCAACGCGCAGCGATGCGTCGCCGCCGAACGCCTCTTCGATGAGGTCGGTCACAGGTCCGGTGAGAGCGGCGCCGCCCTCGACGTCGCCCCGATTCGACACGAGAACGCTAGTTAACGGAGGAGCAGATCCCTTCGGGAGCTTCCCTCCCGCGACGCCCTCGATCCTTCCGGGCGCAACGAAAGCGTTGGCCGATTTGCTCTCCAACCCCAGCCAGAAGCCGGCGATCCCCAAGCGAGGCAGAACTCGAGAGACTCGCAGCTCGATCTCCGAGCCGTAGAGAAAGACGCGCACCTCGTCGCCGGTCTGAGATCGAAGGGTGTCGGCTAGATCCTGAGAGAGGACCACCTCGCCTTCCCGGGGAGTGGCCCCTGAGATTCCCGTCGCCTCCGGATCGCCGCCAAAGGATCGCGCCTCATCGAAGTCGATCTCGATGATCTGAGCCTCGGGCTCCGCGAGAACGTCGCCCTCCGTCGTGGCCACCGAACCCTGCACCGCAACAAGAGACGTGACGCCGTCAATACGCGGGTCTTCTAGCGAGCGAAGCGTGTCCTCCAACCTGGCTGCCCGCTGAGGATCGGCCGCAGCAACCATCTCGTCTATGGGGCCGAGCTGCTGTCGCGCAGAGGCCCGAATGGATGAATCGAGGGTGTCGCCGGTGATGAAGCTGCCCGTAATGAGCGCGGTTCCCAAGAGGCTTCCTGCGATCACCAAGGCCGCTTCGTTCTTGCGTCGCATGACGTTACGGGCCGCCAGTCTCCGCTGAACGGGAGCGAGCATCGCCAGCGCGGCAACGACCACCACCACGAGCCCCACCGGAATGAGATAGCCGATCATCCGGTTCGACTCAGGTTGAGGATTCGATGCGCCCGTCGCGCATGGTGATCATTCGTTTGGCGCTGTCGCCGATCGTCGGGTCGTGTGTGACGAGGACCAGGCTCAATCCGTCATTGTTCAGATCACGGAGCAATTCCATGATCGTGCCGGCGGTCTCGGAGTCCAGATTGCCGGTCGGCTCGTCGGCCCACACGATGGCCGGCCGTCCTGCCAGCGCGCGTGCGATCGTCACTCTTTGCTGCTCCCCACCCGAAAGCTCGTTCGGACGGTGGTTCTTACGGTCCCCCAATCCCACCCTCTCCAACGTTTCCTCCGAGCGATGACGAGCCTCTGAAGGGGACGCCCCCGCCATCAGAAGCGGAAGCTCGACATTCTCCACCGCCGTGAACACCGGGATGAGGTTGTACGCCTGAAAGATGAACCCCATCTCCCGTGCCCGGTGGCGCGTTCGTTTGGCGTCCGACATCTTGTGAAGATTGCGACCTTCGATCCACACCTCTCCGGAGTCGATGTCGTCGAGCCCAGACAGACAGTTCAACAGAGTTGTCTTTCCCGAACCGGACGGCCCCATGACCGCAATGAATTCGCCTCTCCTTACAGTGAGGGACACTCCCCGCAAGGCCTCAACGGTCTCGGCCCCCGTACGGTACGTCTTGACCACATTCTTAGCGTCGAGGATCTCTGACCCGTCCGCTTTGTTCTGGATTGTTTTTTGATTCTCGACCTGCACGGCTCTCCTGACGTAAGTGCCCATCCCGCTACAGGCTAGGGGGCGTTGTCGATAGCGACTAGGGGCTACCCGTAAGAAAAGAGGCCCGGCGGGTGCCGAGCCTCTTCCGTGACTGCGTGCTTAGCCCTCTGTGGCGGGTTGTTCTCCTCCGTCGCCCTCGGCCACTCCGGCCAACTCGACCGGCGGGTGGTCCGGCGAACGCTCGCCCTTCTCGAAGACGATCTGCTCGTCTCCCTTCTCGTCGGGTTTCACGTTGACGATGATGACCTCGCCGGCCTCGAACTCCTTCCACAGGATTTTCTCGGAGATCGGATCCTCGACCAAACGTTGGATCGCGCGTCGCAGGGGTCGAGCGCCGAGCGCGGGGTCATAGCCGCTTTTAGCAAGGAACACCTTGGCCGGCTCCGTCAACTGGATATCGACGTCCTGGCTCTGCAGCTGGTCCTCGATGCGCACGATCATGAGGTCGACTATCGACTTGACCTCGTCCATCGTGAGTTCGTGGAACACGATGACCTCGTCGATGCGGTTCAGGAACTCGGGACGGAAGCTCTTCTTGAGCTCGTCCTCGACGCGCTCCTTCATCTTGTCGTAGGTCAGCTGTTCGCTTGCTTGGCCGAAACCAAGAGCGGGCTTGCGCAGGTTCTGCGTACCGAGGTTCGACGTCATGATGATGACGGTGTTCTTGAAGTCCACGGTCTTGCCCTGCGCGTCGGTAAGACGTCCGTCTTCAAGGATCTGCAGCAGGGTGTTGAAGACGTCCGGGTGAGCTTTCTCGATCTCGTCGAGTAGAACCACCGAGTACGGACGACGGCGCACCGCTTCGGTTAGTTGGCCACCCTCTTCGTAACCGACGTAACCCGGGGGCGAACCCACCAGTCGGCTGACGGTGTGCTTTTCCATGTACTCACTCATGTCGAGCTGGATTAGCGCCGACTCGTCTCCGAACATGAACTCGGCGAGTGCCTTTGCCGTTTCGGTCTTTCCAACCCCGGAGGGGCCCAGGAAGATGAACGATCCGGCCGGTCGCTTGGGATCCTTCAACCCCGCACGCGTCCTGCGAATCGAACGAGAGACCGCGGCTATGGCGTCGTGCTGGCTGACGATGCGCTTGTGAAGCTCCTCCTCCATGCGAAGGAGCTTGGCGGTTTCCTCCTCGGTGAGCGATGTGACGGGGATGCCCGTCCACGAGGACAGGACCTCGGCGATCTCCTCCTCGTCTACCTCGGCCAGAGTCTGGCCCTCGGCGGTCCGCCACTCCTGCTCTTTGAACGAGCGCTCCTCCATGAGGCGCTTCTCGTCGTCGCGGAACGTGGCCGCCTGCTCGAAGTCTTGGGCCTCGATTGCCGACTCCTTGGAGCGACGCGTTTCGGCGATGCGCTCCTCGAGCTCGCGATAGTCGGGCGGTGCGCTCATACGACGAATGCGAAGCCGTGAGCCCGCCTCGTCAATGAGGTCGATGGCCTTGTCGGGAAGGAACCTGTCGGAGATGTAGCGGTCGGCGAGGTTCGCCGCCGCAACCAGGCCGCGATCGGTGATCTGCACGCGGTGATGGGCCTCGTAGCGGTCGCGCAGCCCTTTGAGGATGTCGATCGTGTGGGCAACGGTGGGCTCAGGAACCTTGATCGGCTGGAAGCGTCGTTCGAGAGCCGCGTCTTTCTCGAGGTGCTTGCGGTACTCATCTAGCGTCGTCGCACCGATCGTCTGCAGCTCGCCTCGCGCCAGCATCGGCTTGAGGATGCTCGCCGCGTCGATGGCGCCCTCGGCCGCACCGGCCCCCACGAGCGTGTGTAGCTCGTCGATGAACAGGATGATGTCGCCGCGCGTCTTGATCTCTTTCAAGACCTTCTTCAGACGCTCCTCGAAGTCGCCTCGATAACGGGAGCCGGCGACAAGTGCTCCGAGGTCTAGCGTATAGAGCTGCTTGCCGGTGATCGTCTCGGGAACCTCGCCCTTGACGATCTTTTGGGCGAGTCCCTCAACGATCGCGGTCTTACCCACACCGGGTTCGCCGATGAGAACGGGGTTGTTCTTGGTCCGGCGAGACAGGACCTGCATGACGCGTTCGATCTCCTGCATCCTTCCGATGACGGGATCGAGTTTGTTCTCCCGCGCCAGTTGGGTCAGGTTCCGACCGAACTGATCGAGAACCAAAGACCCTTGCGGTGTCTCGCCGCCTCCGGCTGCTGCGGTCTCTTTAGCACCCGAGTAGCCGGAGAGAAGCTGGATGACTTGCTGACGAACCCGGCCGAGGTCCGCGCCGAGCTTAACGAGGACCTGAGCGGCAACGCCCTCACCCTCGCGAATGAGTCCGAGCAGTATGTGCTCGGTTCCTATGTAGTTGTGACCGAGCTGGAGCGCTTCGCGAAGCGACAGCTCGAGAACTTTCTTGGCCCGCGGGGTAAACGGGATGTGTCCCGACGGGGGGGACTGTCCCGCTCCGATAATCTCCTCGACCTGCTGGCGAACCTTCTCCAGCGAGATTCCGAGAGATTCGAGCGCTTTAGCGGCAACGCCCTCGCCTTCATGAATCAATCCGAGCAGGATGTGCTCGGTACCGATGTAGTTGTGATTGAGAAGCCTCGCCTCTTCTTGGGCGAGCACAACAACCCTGCGGGCCCGGTCTGTAAATCGCTCGAACACGGGGCCACGCCTCCTTACTTCATCGATGGCCGACGAATCGACCGTCTTTTGAGGGATCGACCGAGATCGGTCCCTCCCGATTTCCCATTATACGGAGGGGCAGTCTTTACCCGCCGCGCATTTCCTACACACTCACAGAACGTTTGAAGGGTGCAAAACGTTCCCGAAGGAGCGTTCTTCACGACTTCTCAACCCGCGCGGGCGAAAACAACCTCTTTTAGGAGTTTTCGGCCCCCGGAGACCGTTTTGTAAGCATTAGTGGACGGGATCTTTCGAACCGCTCGTGACACCGAAGCGAAGGAGATCGAAATCGGGAGGAGGAGCTTTTGGGGGCGGCGCCCCCGCGATGAGATAACGCCAGTCCCGCGCCAGGATGTCGATCGTCTCTCCGTCGATGGAAAAGCCTCGGGCGAGCGGAACCCACGGGAGCCCGTCGGGCACATCTTCGGCTTCGGAGGTGCTCGAGGAGGGAATCACCCAGAGCCCCACCGTCGAGGCCACCGCGAGGGTGTGGTCGTCGGGACCCAGGGTGACGTCCAAACCGCCCCAGCGGCGGCCTTTGATCGTCTCGAGCGTCGCGGCGAGATCGGTACCTTCGCCGTGGGCTACCGCCCAGCCCAGCGCCGAGGTGGCCTCGAAAGAGCGCCGCTCGAAGCCGAGGGGAAGCTCGTCCCACCAGTTCAAGAAATCATCCCGAAACGCTTCCAGGGTGGGGATCGGAAGGTAATGGGCCCCCCGGGCGTAGGTCTCGGCGGCAACGGTGCCCTCGGGGGGTGTGTCGAGCCCGGGCGAGATGGCGAGATCGAAACCGGCGACCTGAGGGCTCCAGTCGCCCGGCTCGTAGCGCTTCCTCTCCTTGCGGGTTCGGGGGCCGCGCGCCTGCTCCGTTGTCGTGTACGTGGCGCCCATATCGGCGAGTTCCGCAAGGGCCGCCTCGAAGGTTCCGGGGTCCCCTTGGATCACCAGGCCCTCCGCTCTTGCCTCCTTCAGGTTCTCGAGGGCCGGCCCCAGGTCACCCGGTTCCTCGTAGCGCTCGATCCACAGAACCCGAGCCCGCCTACGGGTCGGCGCGGCCCGGAGGGCCGCCGCCGCGGTCCGCCCGTCGAGGGAGTCCTCCACCACGACGCCGATACGAAGGTAGCGCCGGTCCCCCAGGAAGTAGGCCAGGATCCGTCGGGCCTCCCAGAGGTACGAGGGGCCGACCTGGAACACGTGGGGGCTCAGCCTCCGAGCGCCGTAGAGATCGCCGTAGAGGGCCAGCGCCGGAACGCCTGCGTCGGCGAGCTCCCGCTCGGCCTCGGGGAGTGCTTCGGTGGGGCCGGCGTAGATCACTCCCACGGCCCGCTCGAGGCCCGCAACCTGCCTCACGTATTTGAGAGCAAGGCGGGGGTCGCTCTCGTCGTCGATCGTCAGGAGTTCGAACGGCCGCTCGCCCGGTTCGAGGCCACGGTTGAGGAGCCCGATCGCCAGGTCGGCCCCCTCGATGGCGTCCGCGCCGCGCCACGCGTCGGGTCCGGATACGGATCCGACGAGGCCGACGATGTGGGTGTCCGAGCCGGTGGGGGTGGGAAGCGGACTGCGCCCCGGCTCGGGGTCGTCCCGGCCACCGAAATCGCAGGCGCCGGCCAGCAGCAGCAGCACGGCCGCAGCCGAGATCAGGCGGCCTCGACGGCGTTGTCCTGGGGCGGCCGCCGCTAACGTCCCCCGGCCCCCGAGCGAGGAGACAAACATGGCGCGCATCCTGCCACGCCCTCGAACCAAACCGGGCTTCCGGCGTTACGCCTCGGGCCGCAGGGTGGGAAACAGGATTACCTCGCGGAGGGACGGGAGACCCAAAAGGAGCGTCAACAGACGGTCGACCCCCAGACCGAATCCGCCGGCCGGCGGCATCCCGTAGGCCAGCGCCTCGACGAAATCGGCGTCCGGCAAGGCGGCCTCCTCGTTGGCCGCGG
>JALZEI010000113.1 GCA_030862115.1 Actinomycetota bacterium | reverse complement strand
TCGAGGTGGGGTTGGACAAGTTAACGGTTACCGCCGTACCGGATCAGGGCCCCCCGATCGATCGCATCGAGATCGCACCCAACGACTAGGGAGAGGTTTTTCCGTAAGCCTTCAGCGCGGCCAAATAGAACATCGCCTGGTTCCACGCGTGTGGTTGCGAGACCATCGTCGTGATGCGGCCCCGGCGATTGTTGGGGAACCTTTCCCAGGCCTCGCCGAGCAGGCCCGTCCCGGTTGTCGGAACCCTGGCTATCCACACCAAAGCTTTTCTCACCAGCCGTAACTTCTTGCCTCGTTCGGACCAGGCGTGTGCGTTACCCAACAGCGAGCGAGCCTCGAGCCTGCCCGCCGTGACTCGTCCGTCGAGGACCCGGCGGAAATGTCGCCAGTTGATCTCGGCCTGGGCCTGCATCCTAGAGGGCCGCGAGTCGAGGTATCGGGCCGGCCACAACAAGGTGCCGCCGGCGAGATAGTCCCTCGTGTAGCAATCGCACCGACGATCGAAGAAGTTCTCGTCGATCGCCGCACCGAGCTCGTTGCGCCGTGCCCTCCACGCGAGTCGGTTGGCGTCCTCTTGTTCACCGACAACCGCCGCGGCCCTGACCGCCGAATCCAGGCCGAGCCACACCGCTTGCGCCCCCACGATCGTGCGCCGCGGGATCGGGTTGTCCTCCTCGTGCGCGACGCACTGCAGGTCGGTAGCTAAGTCACGGCAGGCTTCGGTGAGATACGACGCGGCCAGGCGGATCTCGGGGTATACGCCGAACAGATAAGAGGTGTCTTTTGTCTGCAGATAGTGATCCCACAACGTCCACATCCCGAGGCCGGTCTCGTCGATCTCGTAGGGGATCTTGTGCGGAAAGATCCCGCCGAGGACTCCGTCGGCGTAGTAATTGGGAGCCCAGTTACCGGGAGGAACACCGTCCTGCGAAATGCTCGCCTGGAGTTCCGCGTAACGAACGTTGTGAGCGGTAACGACGTCGTGGAAGCCGGCCTGATCGAGGGCTCGATTTATGTAGGCGCCGTGTCTGGGCCAGTCGAGTCCCATCGGTGACTGCGTCGCGATGGAGGTGACGATCAGGCCCCCCTTGTCGGTGTTCTGGCGGATCGAGATCAACGCTCGTGTGGCGAGTTTGACTATGGCTCTGGGAGCGCGGCGAGGCAGCGGAGCACGTTTGAGCCAGTTCCGCCACCAGCGTCGCTTGGCCTCGCTCAGGTCGGCAAAAGACTCCCTGCGCGCGCCGCGCAGGATCTCGAGCACCTCTTTTTTCGTGTGCGCGGCCGCCATTAAGGCAGTCGTAGACACTTTGTCCCGACGGCCGAACGAAAGTTGATCGAACATAGCCGCGTCCGCCTGACCGTCGGCGCTGTCGGAGCCGGAGAGCTTCGCGTCGAGCGAGTCGCTGTACGCGGTTCCCGAGACCCCCGTTTCAAAGGTGTCGCGACCCACCTGATGACCGTTAGAGCTTCGGTCGAAGGCCATCGCAAGCGCAACGGACGAGGGGCTGCCGGTCGAGATATCGGTTCCGGATCGCTGGTGCAAGACCGCGTCGGCTCTGGAGTTGTAAGAGGCGCCCGCGTCGTTGTCCCCTTCGGTGCACCAGTCGTCTACCGGCTCGCGAGCTCGCTTGGACACCACGGGGTTGTAATTGGTAAACGAGAACACCCTTACCGAGGTCACGTCGGAGTTCTTCATCCGGCGCACGTTTACGCGACGCGCGAAGACATTGAGGGGTTGGGCAACCAGATCACGAACCGCCACCTGGAGGCCTATTTCGGGCTTCCGAAAGGTCGTTAATACCTCGTCTCCATTGGACGAAAGGAAGCGCTGCGAACTCTTCCACCGGCGGAGCCAGTCGAAAGTCCATTCCGCGGCCGCCCCCTCCCGCCAGGCCAGTCCGAGGAAAGCTCCCTCGTTGGGTAATGCCCCGTAGCGAAACTGTCGTCTGTCGGTCGTCCGGTACTTGATCTGGTCGTAGAACGACGGCGAGGGCCACTTGAAGACGGTGACGGTGCCGTCCGCGTTCACAGCTACGGAGAGCTTTTTGTTGCCGGACACCGCGGTGATGTCGGTGGGTCCGTAGTCCTCGGCCGTCGGCTCCTGGGCGTCGTAGCAATCCGTGGTTTGAGCCCCGGCGGGCGCTCCCGGCGCAATGGTCAGCAAGAGCGATAGAAGGATTACAGGGGAGATTCCGGCGTTCAAGGTTTTTCGCATCTGATGCCAGGATATGCCGGTTTCTGTCCTACCCCGTCCCTATGGTGAGCAACATGGAAACCGTCCTCTTGTTGATTACCGCCGCCGCCCTGGCCGCTGCGGCAGCGGCCTGGACGCGTAGTGGGGGCCGGGAACAGGCGGCGGACGCCGCTGTCCTCAGGGAGGAGCTGCGCGGTCTCGCCGAGCGCATCGAAAGCGGCTCGACAACCCTGGGGCGCCGGCTCGAGGGGATCGACGACCGGATGCTCGAGTCGCAGAGCGCCAACACGCAGCTGGCCCGGGACATCTTTCAGTCGCTTGGCGACGTGAGGACGGCCACCACTGCGGTCGCCGACCAGGCGCGACAGTTCTCCTCCCTCCAGGACCTGCTCAAGGCGCCGACCGCCCGCGGGGCGCTGGGTGAGGCGATGCTCGAAGAGCTCTTGCGCCAGGTGTTGCCGCCCAGCTCCTACGCGATGCAGCATCGCTTCAGATCGGGAACCGTGGTCGATGCCGTGGTGAAAGTCGGCGGGAAGTTGATCTGCATCGATTCCAAGTTCCCGCTCGCGAACTTCCGCGCTATGTGTGATGCCGTCGATGAGACCGAAAGACGCCGGGCGGAACGAGCTTTTGCAGCAGATGTCGAGCGACACATTAAAGACATCGCCTCGCGCTATCTGGTCCCCGACGAGGGCACGCTGGACTTCGCCGTCATGTACGTGCCGGCCGAGGGCGTTTATGCCGAGGTTCTACGACTGTCGTGCGCGAACCGGCCGTTGTTCGATACGGCGATCGGGGCCCGGGTTATCCCGATGTCGCCTCTCACGACATATGGGTACCTGCAGACGATTCTGTTCGGCCTCAAGTGTCTGAGCATCGAGAAGAATGCCGAGACGGTCGTAAACCTCTGCTCGCGCCTGCAGGGTGACATGACCGTGTTCGCCGCCGACTACGAAACTCTCGGCCGCCATCTCATGAACGCGCGCGGCAAGTTCGAAGAGGGGGGCCGGCGGCTCGACCGGGTGAAGGACAAGCTCGGTCACGTAGTCGATCTCGGCGACTCCGAGGAAGCCGACGAGCCCGAGGAAGAAAGCGGATCCGACAAACCTCGAGGGTCCGACGAAGTGCGGCCCCCGCTCGAAGCCGTGGCCGACTAACAACCGCCCCCGCTCGAGCCCGTAGCCGACTAACAACCGCCCCCGCTCGAGCCCGTAGCCGACTAACAACCGCCCCGCTCGAGGCCGTGGCCGACTAACAACTGCCCGCGCCGAGTGAGTGATCAGGGTCGTATGCGCGCCCTAATCACTCACTCGAGGTTCTGGCCGGCGGGTCCTCGGCTTTTTGTTATCCGGGATGACGCGCGGGCAATCCCGTGAGGTAGTCGTCGGCGATGTCGACCAGGTCGCCGACCACATCGGCCGCGTCGGTGAAGCCGTCGTCGGCGAGGCGGTCGCGTAGTCCCGCCAGCGTGCTCGCCAACAGGACCACCACCAGGTCGCCGAGATCCGGACGATCGAGACGCTCGCCTACTTCTTCCACGGGCGCATCATCACCTCTCGGTGCTTCGACCAGTAGTGACGGCGGATTCCGGCCCCGCTGCTCCAGCCCTTGGGGATGCGGATCGCCTTGTCACACCGTCGGCAGTGCGGGCTCTTCGACTTCTTTTCCTTCTTCTTCCGGGGCTTCTTCCGGGGTGTCGATTTCTCGGCCACAGGCCCACCTCCATCAAGGTGGCTTCGGAAGCGTGGATGATTGAAGCTAACGAGAGGGTGCGACGAAAGAACGACTCCGTCTCTCCCGACGGAGCGAGCTTGAGGATGAAGAGAGGCTGCCCTGAAAGCACTGACGATCGACGGGTACGGGATGGAGCGAGTCGCGCTCCGCGACGTCGAGGAGCCGGTGGCCGGCCCTCGTGAGGTCGTCGTTCGTGTGGCGGCGGCGGCGCTGAACCACCTCGATCTGTGGACGTTGACCGGCGCGCTCGATATCGAGCACGAGTTCCCACACGTCTTGGGAGCCGACGGTGCCGGCGAGATCGAGAGCGTCGGCGACGAGGTAGTCGGGTTCCGGCCCGGCACCCCGGTGATTATCAATCCCGGGTTGTTTTGCGGTGCCTGCGAGTTGTGCGTCGCGGGCGAGCAATCGACCTGCACCACGTTTCGGTTGTTGGGAGAGCACGTGAACGGCACTTTCGCCGAGAAGGTAAAGGTGCCCGCCTCGAATGTTTTCCCGTTTCCCTCGAGCCTTTCTTTCGTCGAGGCCGCGTCGCTCGGGGTCACCTTCATCACCGCTTACCGGATGCTGTTTGCGCGCGGAGGCTTGAAGCCGGGGGAGTGGGTGCTTATCACGGGGATCGGCGGCGGCCTCGCGCTCTCGCTGCTGCAGCTGGCGACCCCGGTTGCCGGGCGGATACTCGTGACCTCGTCGTCCGACGACAAGATCGAGCGCGCGCTGAAGTTGGGGGCCGAGGCCGGCGCGAACTATCGCAACGAGGACGTAGCCAAGTGGGTGAAGCGTGTCACCTACGGCCGGGGCGTCGACCTGGCACTCGACAGCGCCAGCGGCCCCTCACTGGACGCGTGCCTGGCATCGCTGCGTAAGGGCGGGCGCGTGGTGCTGTCGGGAGCCACGGCCGGGGGCCGCCCCGAGATCAACGCCCGCCGGCTCTTTTGGAACCAACTTCAGGTGATCGGTTCGACGATGGGTTCGTCGACAGACGTCGCCGACATGTTGCGCGCGGTGGCAGGTTCGGGGATCCGCCCCGTGATCGACGAGGTCTTTCCTCTCGAACGGGGAGTGGACGCGCTACGTCACCTGGAATCACAGTCACAATTCGGAAAAATCGTCCTCGAGATCTAGCGAGGGGATTAAGCGGCCACCGCGGCCCGGACCGCTCCCGCGACGGCCTCGGTCGATAAATAGCCGAGAAGATCGAGGTCTGGTTCGACGTCGGTTGTCGTCGGAGTTGCGACTGCGAACACCACGTCTCCGTCGTAGGGCGTGTGCGCCGGCCTTACCGAGACGGTGATGCCGTCCGAACCCCGCATCGCGAGCCACCGGACCGATCTCTTGCCGAGATTCGCTTCGACCGTCACAAGCGCCAGCACGGTGTTGGATGACGGCTCGTCATTCGTCCACGACGTTTGCCGCGTTGGGTTGTCGGCCGTGGTTCCCGCCACGACCGATCCATCCTGCGCCACGACATCCCCGACCGCGTTGACCACCGCGAGAGCCGAGACGCTCACGTTTTTGTCGCGGGCGGTAAACGCGCCGAGGCCG
>JALZEI010000089.1 GCA_030862115.1 Actinomycetota bacterium | reverse complement strand
CCCCCCCGGGCGGGGCCTTTTCTGTCCTTTAGGGGTCGCGCAGTTCCGACGATTAAGCCGGCACCTGCGGAATACTGGATTGGGTTGGGCCGTTTATATCCCTGAGGGGACGGCAACAATCAGTAGTGGGATGGCATCTATGAGTAATCAGACAAACAGGGGATTTTCGGAGGAGTCGGGCCTCGAAGCCCTCGTGGGAGGGTCCGAGTCCTTGGAATGGCAGGAGGATGCAGCCTGTCGCAAATACGACAACGTCCTTTTCTTCGGTCCCGATGCGGGTGAGTCGGAGCTCGAGAAGCAGCATCGGGAGATGCAGGCCAAAGCCGTCTGCAAGACCTGTCCCGTGCGGGAGAGCTGCCTCGAGTTCGCCATCGAGACCAATCAGAAGTACGGCATCTGGGGGGGCATGACCGACAAAGAGCGGGCCTCTCTCAAGCGCCGCCGCGCCCGTGCCCGCCGGGCCTCCTAGCCTCTCCACCAACTTCTCGCCTCGTTTTCGACGCCCGTCACTTCGGGTAGGGATCGTGCGCAGCCGTCAATCCTGTAAGCGAGGTGTCCCCCATGATCGAGATCGGCTACAAACTCTCGAGCGAGGAGCACGGCCCCGCCGATCTAGTTCGTTACGCGCGACGCGCGGAGGAGGCCGGCTTCGCTTTTGCTGCTATCTCCGACCACTTTCATCCGTGGACCGACAAGCAGGGACATAGCCCCTTCGTATGGGCGGTGCTGGGAGGGATATCCCAAGCCACGCAGGAGTTGCGCGTTCTAACCGGCGTGACCTGTCCCAGCATCCGGGTGCATCCCGTCATCGTCGCCCAGGCCGCGGCCACGGCTGCGGTGATGTTCGAGGGTCGGTTCACTCTCGGGTTGGGCACGGGCGAAAACCTCAACGAACACATCACTGCACAGAGGTGGCCCGCGCTTCCCGAACGATTGGAAATGTTGGAGGAGGCGGTCCAGGTCATTCGGGGGGCGTGGGACGGCGGACTATTCAGCCACCGGGGCCGCCATTACACCGTCGAGAACGCCCGCATCTACGACTTGCCCCGCGAGCGCATTCCTATAGCGATCGCGGGAACTGGGCCAAAATCGGCCGGCCTTGCAGGCCGGGTAGCCGACGGTTTCGTGGGGCTTGCCCCCGACGAAGACTTGCTCGACATGTTCTCCGCGTCTGGAGGGGAGGCCAAGCCTCGCTACGCAGAGGTCAACGTCTGTTGGGCGGAGAAAGAGAACGAGGCTCGAAGCACGGTCATGGAGTCGTGGCCGATGTCGGGGATCAAAGGCCAGTTGATGCAAGAGCTGGCGCTGACCTCGGACTTTGCCGCCGCGGGTGACATGGTGACCGAGGAAGACGTTATGGAGACCGTAGTGGTGGGGCCGGATCCCGAGGCTTATCTAGCCGAGTTACGCAAGTTCTCCGATGCCGGTTACGACCACATCTGGTTGCATCAAATCGGGCCGGATCAGGAAGGGTTCTTCGATTTCTTCGAGCGCCAGATAGCGCCCAAGCTTTAGTCGCGCAGCCTTTCGGCGACTAACTCGTACTTTCCTACCGGTACGAGATGGACGCCGTCAAAGGCTCCGGAGTCCTTGATTTCCGCTATCTGCCTGCATGCGAGTTCGACGCCGGCATCCTTCTCGTCGTCGAGTTTGTCGATGATGTACTGCGGGACTCTGATTTCCGGAATGGAGGCGTTAACGCTACGAGCCATTCGGCTACTAGCTAGAACGAGAACTCCGGCGTACAACCTCCCGCCGTAATCGATGTTTTCTCTCCATCGCAACAGTCTTTCTAGCGAGTAGGTGACCTGTACAAAAATGAAATCAGCGCGCGTCCTCCACAGCAGCGGCCGCCCGACCTTGGCCACGGTCCCGATTTTGAAATCGGCGTAACCCTGGAAAAGCGGGCCTCCCGAAAGCGAACGGACCTCGTCGATCATCCCCCGCACGGTTAGATCTTCCGTTCGGCGCCCTTCCTTTTGGGGGTCCCCATAGACGAAAAGGAAATGATCCACTCCGTACGCGGCCGCCGTTAATAGATCTCGGCGAAAACCCAGCAGGTTTCGGTCGCGAGCGTTTAGGCAGGCTATGGAGCGAGCACCCATGTAAGCGACCTCATGCGCTACCGAGACGCTTGAGACCGTCGCGCGCCCGAGGTGATTGTCTGGGATCAGAAAAGCGTCGGCCACATCTCTCAGAGTCGCTATTTGATGTCGAACGTGTTCAATGTCCGGTCGCCGAGGAGGTTCGATCTCACAGAGGATGCTGAATCGATCCGCATCGAGGAAAGACGGCGGAGGAGTAGGAGGCGGTGGGACGCCGGAACCGAGTTTCGTCATCCCTCGGGATAGTAGTAGTCGGGGCGGGACGACCTACCTCAAGTCCCCCGCGCCCCTTGGGTGTCAGGTGGTCTGTCTGGATCGATAGAACAAAAACGCCAGCACGCCACCCAAACCGGCAAGAGCGAATGGAGCGAACCTCGTAAGGGATCGACTTCTAGACTCTTGTCGTTTCTCCATAACTTTGTCGAACGCTTGCTTGGCGGCGACGGCGACGACCGCTTTTTTCACGAGCGGGTTCATGAGGCTCCTTCCCTAGTGGTCGATGTCATCTTTTTACCCTCGTTCGGGCCGTCTATCCGCACGTGTTCACAATCGCTTCTCCGTCCCTCGGCGAGAATGTTTACGTGGTCGTGCTCGAGGAGTTCGAAACCAAGACGGGAGGGCGACTCGACGCGCTCGATATAACCGAGGATGTCGCCGCGGTCGTCCGCCGCTCGGGAGTGAGACAGGGAACCGCACTCGTGTTCTCACCGCATACGACGTGCAGCGTCTTGCTGGCTCCACACGGCCAGGCCACGGTTCGGCAGCTCCATGAGCGTATGGAGGAAGTGGCTCCCCGGGATGCTTACTACGCTCACGACGATCTAAGTATCCGTACCGAGAACCTCACCGAGGATGAACCGGCCAATGCCCCTGCACATATTTTTCACATTCTCGCAGGTCGGTCGTCTGAGTGCGTTCCGGTCGGGCCCGGTGGGTTGATGCTTGGTGAAGACCAGCGGATCTTGTTCGTCGAGCTCGATTGCTCCCGAAAGAGACGATACGTAGTCCAGATCGTTGGTGAGTGATGGCCTCAGAGCAAGAGAGGGGCCAAGCGATAGCCGACCTGGAATGGCTGGTGCAAGATCTCTTGCGAGTCGAAGACGTGATGAGGACCGCAGTCGCGTCGTCATCTCATCAATTGGTAAACGACGCGGCGATGCATCTAATAGATGCCGGCGGAAAGCGATTGCGTCCCGCCCTCGTCATGATCACTTCTCGTTCCGGGCGCGTTGGTGATCGCCGTACAGACCTCTCCGCGGCCGCAGTCGAGCTCGTTCATATAGCGACTCTTATGCACGATGATGTGATCGACGAAACCAACACGCGTCGCGGCGTGACGACGGTTCACGCCCGCTGGGGGATCGAGGTGGCGGTTCTGTCGGGCGACTACCTGTTCGCGCGGGGATGCTCGCTCGGCGCCGAAGCGGGGGGCGATGTGCCGCGCATCCTCGCCGACGCCATAGGCCGGGTTTGTGAGGGCCAGATCGCAGAGACCGCTGCGGTTGGAGATCCACACCGCTCGGTTGAGCACTACATGTCGACGGTCGAGATGAAAACGGCCGCCCTTTTCCGGGCGGCGTGCGAGCTCGGGGCCTCGACCTCCGGCGCCTCCGGAGAAGAGCGAGAGGCGCTCGCGTCCTACGGTGCCGAGCTGGGCGTCACCTTCCAAATCGTCGACGACCTGCTCGATCTGGTCGGGGACCCAGACGTCACGGGAAAGATGCGGGGCAGCGATCTCCGGGAAGGGGTCTTTACGCTCCCCGTGCTCCTCGCGGCAGCTCGAGATCCGAGGGCGGAGGCGGCGCTGAGCGAGCGCGACCGAGACCTCGACGTGGTCCTCGACCTCGTACGTGAAAGCGGAGCCCTTGAGACGGCTTTTCGCGAGGCCGAGGCCCGAGGCAGAAAGGCCCGGGAGGCGCTGGCATCCCTGGGGGCAGAGGCCTGGGTCAACGCCCTGCGAACGATCGTCGATGGCGTGCTCGCGCAGGTGCGAGATTCGGCCCTGGCCGTTTAGGGGTTGACGGAAAGGGTATCCTGCAGCTAGCGTTTGTTAAACTATTGCAAGCACCAGCCAAGGAGGAGATATGCCGAAGATCACCGAGCGCCTAGAGGACGTGCGCACGCGCGCCGTCGAGATGGGCGTGTACCTGCCCCTCGGGGCTTATGCGAAGGTCCGTGACCAGATTTCGGATCTGAACCGCCAGAGGCTCCAGAGCCTCTTCCGGGACCTCATCGACCGGGGTCAGGTGCGACTCCAGCCGGTCGAGCGGACCGTCCGACGTAGGGGAAACGACGCGCAGGAGAGCGCGCGCAGCACCGTGAAGAAGACCGCCAAGAGGGCCCAGGCCGTCTCGGCCGCAGTGGCTCCGAAGCTTCCTCGCGTTGCCGCTCCGAAGTCGGCGAGCGACCTTCCCATCAGCGGCTACAACTCGCTGACCGCGGCAGATATCGTCTCGCGGCTCCAGGGACTGACGCAGACCGATCTCGCTCGCGTTTATAAGTACGAGCAGACAAACGAGGACCGGTCGACCATTCTCGAGGCGATCGACTCGAAGCTGATCGACCTGCCGATCACCACTTACGACGCGCTCACGGTCGATGAGATCGTTTCTCGACTCGACAAGCTCACGCAGAAGGAACTCAAGGTGATCCGTCGCTACGAGCAGGACACCAAGGCCCGCACCACGATCCTAGAGAAGCTCGACTCGCTGGTGGCGTAACAGCTCACATAGGAAAGGCCCGGCGAAATGCCGGGCCTTTTTTTATCTTCCCTTGGCGTACTGACTGTGACTCCCGCGGCCGCGATCGTTGATCTGACGAACGATTTCCTCACGAGCTTCGCGAACGGCCTGCCCAATGTCGGGGCTTTCCGCCTTGGCAACGAGATGACGGCGTCCGTATTCGACCTCAAGGGTCGCGTGGAACACGTCGGCCGACTGTTTGTTCTTTGAGATCCGGACCTCCGTGTAGACCTGATCGAAGCTGGTTAGTCGCCGATCGATCTTCTCAAGGTCTCGTTCGATCTGATCTATGTCGCCCTTAGCGAGTTTGTGGCCGGGAGAAGACACCTTGATGTGCACTAACCCTCCTTAGCGTGACTCTTCGTTGGAGCCCACGACCGCTCGAGGCCGAGCCAGTCTAGAAAAGACGGGGGTAAACGTCTTGCGGCGAACTCATGATGCACGTATGCGCGGCCATTAGCTCCCATGACGTCGGCCTGCTCTCGATCCTCGAGCAAAGTTGCCAGGCTGCTCACGAGTCTTCCCCTATCGGTTGCGTCGATAACGTATCCCGTTTCCCCGTCGACGACCGCCTCCGGCGTTCCGCCGGAGATCCCGGTGACACATGCCGTTCCACAAGCGGCGGCCTCAAGTAACACGACACCGAGGCCTTCGATATCCAAGCCAAACCAGCGATCCGCCACCGGCAGGGCGAAGACGTCGGCGGCTGCGAACAAGGCGGGAGCGTCGTCCTCGGCGACTCGGTCCAAGAAAATCACGCGACCCCGCCGACGCGCGGCCAGGCGCTTGAGCTTGGCCAGCTCGGGCCCGGTCCCTCCCACCACGAGCACGGCT
>JALZEI010000088.1 GCA_030862115.1 Actinomycetota bacterium | reverse complement strand
TGATCGTGGACATCGTCATGCGCTTGTCGAATTGGACCGACTTGCACGTCACGGGACCGATCATGCTTCTGTCGGTAGCCATAGCGGGCCTGGTCACCTTCGGGTCGATGTACGGCGGCGCGCTCGTCTACGAGTACGGGTTCAATGTCGAGACGGCCGGCGACCACCCGGTCTGGCACGAGTCCGAGCAAGACGTAATGCCGGGCCACGATAAAGATCTGAGCGGCTAACCCTCACCTCTCCCTAACGCCGAGCGAGTAATCAAGCCGGATTATCCGACTTCTTCACACACTCGGCGTTAAGGGGGGGAGGGTTAGACGGCGAAGCGGACGTGTAGGACGTCTCCCTCTTTGACCTCGTAGTCCTTGCCCTCGACGCGCATGAGGCCCTTCGACTTGGCCGTGTCCCAGGAGCCGGAGGCAACGAGGTCGTCGTAGGCGATGACCTCCGAGCGAATAAAGCCGCGCTCTAAGTCGGAGTGGATCGCGCCGGCGGCCTCGGGGGCCTTCGCGCCTCGACGAACCTCCCAGGAGCGCGTCTCGTCCTCGCCGGTCGTCAAAAAGGTGATGAGGTCGAGGGCGCGGTAGCACGCGGCGATCACGCGGTGGAGCCCCGGCTCCGCGACGCCGAATCCGGCCAGGAGCTCGGCGGCCTCGTCGGGCCCGACCCCCGCGACCTCGGCCTCGAGTGCCGCGCTGATCGGGATCGCATCGGACAAGCCGTCGACCTCGCCGGCCCCCGCCGCCTCCTCGCCCACGTTGGCCACGACTACCCAGGGTTTGAGAGTCAACGGCGCGTAGCCTCGAAGCGCCTTAAGGTCCTCCTCCTCGAGGCCCGCACCTCGCAGCGGGCGCTCCGACTCCAGCAGCTCCATCGCCTTCTCGAGGGCGACGACCTCGATCTTGGCCTCCTGGGCTCCCCTGGCGCGCTTGCGAGCCTTCTCGAGACCACCCTCGATGTTCGTCAGGTCGGCCAGCACGAGTTCAGTTTGGAGCTCGGAGAGTTCGGCCGCCGGCTGCGCGTCTTCACCAAAGGCCCGGACGACGAGGCAGAGGGCATCCGCCTGCCGGTACTCCGCGACGCCCTGTGCGGTTAAGCCGCCGGGCGCATCGAAGAAGCGAACTTTGGCGGCGACCACCTTCTTCGACTTCTCGAGCTCGGCCAGCACACCGAGGCGCTCGTCGGGAACGTCGACGATGGCCTGATTGGAGCGGCCTCCCGCCGAGCCGGCACGGGTGAGAGCGGTGAACAACGTGCTCTTTCCCGAATACGGCATGCCGACGATGCCCACGTCTTTCATGTCGGCGACCCTAACGGCCTGTCTTGCGGTCGGTTCGGCCTCATTGCACCATTGTGGTTCCGAGGTGCCAAACTCGCCGCATGGACACCGGGTTGAAAGACAAGGTCGCGTTGATCACGGGGGCCGGGGGAGGCATCGGCACGGCTCTCGTGCGCGCCTTCGCGGAGGAGGGGGCCCGCCCGGTCGTGCACTACAGATCGAGCAAGCGGCGAGCAGAGGCGGCCGCGGCGGAATGCAACGGCATCGCGCTGCAGGCCGACCTGACCGTAGAGCGAGAGGTCGACGCCCTCTTCTCGAAAGCGATCGAAAAGCTCGGCACGGTCGACGTGCTCGTCGCCAACGCGGGCGATTGGCCCCCAGAGGATCGTCCGTTGTGGGACATGAGCCTCGAGCGGTGGAGAACCACGGTCGCGGCCAACCTCGATACCGTCTTCTTAAGCTGCCGCGCCTTCCTTCGCCACGTGACGAAGACGAAGACGGGGAACATCGTGTTGATTGGTTCCACCGCGGGATTGATAGGCGAGGCGGGTCACTCCGACTACGCGGCGGCCAAAGCCGCGGTCTCGGGCGGCTTGTTGCTCAGCCTCAAGAACGAGATCACTCGGATCGCTCCCGAGGGGCGCGTCAACGCGGTCTGTCCCGGATGGACGCTGACCGACATGGCTCGCGACGCGCTCGCGGGCGACTCCGCTCGTCGAAAGATCACGCGCACGATGGCTCTGGACAAAGTTGGGC
>JALZEI010000072.1 GCA_030862115.1 Actinomycetota bacterium | reverse complement strand
CTCTTCCCGCACATGACCGCCAAGGGAAACATCACTATTGCGCTCGAGAAGGTTCTCAAGCTCAGCGACGACGAAAGCAACGAGCGCGCCGAACAGGAGTTGAACCACGTAGGCCTCGGCCACAAGTTGGACGCCTATCCCTCACAACTGTCCGGCGGCCAGCAACAGCGGGTCGCAATCGCGCGTGCATTGGCCATGCGCCCGAAGCTGATGCTGTTCGACGAGGTCACATCGGCCCTTGATCCCGAACTGGTCAAGGAGGTGCTCGATACCATGAAACAGCTGGCGGAGGAGGGCATGACGATGCTGGTAGTCACCCACGAGATGGGCTTTGCCCGAGAGGTCGGGAGCCGGCTCATCTTCATGGATGACGGGAAGGTCGTCGAGGACGGAGTGCCAAAGGACGTTATGGCCAACCCGCGCGACGAGCGCTTCAAGTCGTTTTTGTCTCACGTTCTCTAAATGGGGGCATCCTTCGAAACACTCGCGGGTGCATTAGGGGCTCCTCCGGAGGAGTTCGCGGATCTGGCGTCGGCGGACTTGCTGGCCCTTCTTGAGGAGCCCCCGCCGGACGCCAGAACGCTTTACTACCGCTGGGAAAGGCAGCAGTGGGAGGCGGGTGCCATCGATCTCGCCGGCGATCGTCTCGAGTGGGAGGCCCTCGATGCCGGCGTCCGGTCGTGGATCCAGGCTTTGCTGGCGACGTGGGTGCCCGACGGGGGGGAGGCTCAGGAGATACTCGTCTCGTTTGCCGACGGCGTATCCGCCGAAGAGGACCAGGTCTTCATGACCACTCAGCTCGCGGATGCGGCGCGTCATGCCGTCGCGTACGGCCTCGTCTTCGAAGAAGTAGTTCGCGACGGCGCAAATGCCGGACCCCGGCGCGCAAACGCTGGGTTGGAGAAGGTTCGAGCCGCGTTACGGGACTGCTCCCAACGGACGCTGGCGGCGCCGGAGACGTCGGCTCTCCAGCAGGGTCTTTTTCTCAACAACGTCGTTCTCGAGGGAATCATCGGCGCCCAGGGCGCGGCCCACCTCTTGGACGTCCTTCGGTCGGAGGACCGTCTACGGGGCCTCCGCACCCTACTGGCCGCAGTTTTCAGGGACTACGCGCGCCACTCTTCGTTCGCGATCGGGTTTCTGCAACGCGACATCACTACGAATGAACCAATGGCCGTAGAGCTCGAGCCCTACGCGCGCAGCGCGGCCTCGGCCGTCATCGACACATACGAATCGGCACGAGCTGCTTCGAACGACGACGAGGGGGGCCTCGGCACGAACGAGCTGCGCAACGCGGCGATGGGGACACTCGCCCGCCGCCTGCAGGATCTCGGGCTCGATCTGCCGTAGGTGGGCAGACTCAACGAACTCGCGGAGGTCACCGAACAGGTAGTCCGGTGCCGCGCCTGTCCGCGTCTGGTGGAGTGGCGCGAGCGCGTGGCCCAAGAGAAGAGAGCCTCCTTTGCGGATGAGACCTATTGGGCTCGGCCGCTTCCGAGTTTCGGAGACCCTTCGGCACGTCTTCTTATCGTGGGGCTCGCTCCTGCCGCTCACGGAGGAAACAGGACCGGACGCATCTTCACCGGCGACCGGTCGGGGGACTGGCTGTTCGCCTCCCTTTTTCGGTGCGGTCTGGCCAACCAGCCGACCTCCGAGCACATCGCGGACGGGCTCCAGATTGTCGACACCTTCATTGCGGCCGCGGTGCGCTGCGCGCCCCCCGCCAACAAGCCCACTCCCGAAGAGCGAGATACCTGTCGCCCTTACCTCGTCCGGGAAATCGATCTGCTTCCACGACTCCGAGTTGTTGTGGCGCTTGGGTCGATCGCGTGGGACGCGGCCTTGCGCTGCCACGCGGAGCTAACCGGGAGCCGAACGTCGCCGAAACCGAAGTTCGGACATCTCGCGGAGGTCGAACTGGACCGCTTCGTCTTGCTCGGCAGTTACCACCCGAGCCAGCAAAACACTTTCACCGGCAAGCTCACGGAACCCATGATGGACGCCGTCTTCGCCCGGGCCAAACAACTGTTCTGACCGCTCGGTCGGACGTGGCCGCTCAGCCGAATGCTCTATTCGTTGCGGATAGCGCAACCAGCGGAGCAATCGGGGCATGTTAGGCGGCCGCCGCGGCCGTTCCCTCGAAGAGCGCCTCTAGCCGTGCGACCTCGGCCTTGGGGGCGACGCGCCGGAACATTTTCGAGGCTGACTCCCAGTCCGCCAGAATGGCGGCAGCCCGCGGGGAGCGCGTGAGATCGAGGTGCTTGTGTACGACCCGGCGCAGTGATTCCAACTGGCCCACCGTCGGCTCGTAGGCCCCAACGAGCTGATGGTTGAGCCGACTCTCGAGATCCCCGGACTCGTCCCACACGTACGCTTCGCCGCCGCTCATGCCGGCCCCCACGTTGATCCCGGTCCCCCCGAGGATGACGACTGCGCCGGCCGTCATGTACTCGCAGGCATGATCGCCGACCCCCTCGACGACGGCCACGGCTCCCGAGTTGCGGATGGCGAAGCGCTCGCCGGCTTGACCCGCTATGAAGATGCTTCCTCCGGTGGCTCCATACAGAACCGTGTTACCTACCAGCACGGGGTCCCCGTCGTCGTCGTCGGGGGGCCGAATAACCAAACGTCCTCCGCCCATTCCCTTTCCGACGTAGTCGTTGGCCTCGCCGTGCAGCGCGAAATCGACGCCGTCCGAGAGAAACGCGCCGAACGACTGGCCCGCTTCACCGTAAAAGCCGACCCGCGCCGATACGGATGGTTTTTTCACGCCGAGCTCGTAACCGATCGCGCATCCGAGGCGTGCTCCGACGGAGCGGTCGCCGTTGGAGATGGGATAGGAAACTTGAATGCTGCGTCCCGCGCTGAGGGCCGGCATTACGTCGGCGTAAACCCGGTCTCCCAACTCCGAGCGCGGCCGTTGGAGTTCCAGGGAGTGCGCGTAGCGTCGCTCTCCCGCCACCGGCGCCATCAGCGCGCGGAGATCCAACGACGCGGGACGCGCTTCCAGCTGTTCTTTGGGATGTAGGAGGTCGCTGCGACCCACCGCCTCGCGCAACGACCGGAGGCCGAGGGCGGCCAGCAGCGAGCGCGTTTCCTCGGCGACGCTCATCAGATAGTGAGCGACCATCTCCGGCGTACCCGCGAACTTCGCCCGCAGCGTCGGGTCCTGCGTTGCGATCCCCACCGGACACGTGTTGCGGTGGCAGGTGCGCACGAGGATGCATCCCTCGGCCACCAGCGCGGCCGTGCCGAAGGAGAACTCGTCGGCCCCCAGCAACGCGGCCAGGACGATGTCTCGCCCGGTCTTGATACCCCCGTCGATGCGCAGTCGCACGCGCCCCCGTAGCCCGTTGTCTGACAGAGTGCGCTGGGCGTCGACGAGCCCGATCTCCCACGGGAGGCCGGCGTTCTTGATCGAGGACAAGGGGCTGGCTCCCGTTCCGCCGTCGCCGCCGGCGATGTGCACGACGTCGGCAAGCCCCTTCACCACGCCGGCCGCGATCGTGCCCACGTCTTCGGACGCGACGAGCTTCACCGACACCGCGGCCCGCGGGTTTGCTTGCTTGAGGTCGTAGATGAGCTGCGCGAGGTCTTCTATCGAGTAGATGTCGTGGTGAGGAGGCGGTGATATGAGAGCGACCCCGGGAACCGTGTGGCGGAGTCTGGCTATCTCCACCGTCACCTTCTTCCCGGGGAGCTGGCCGCCCTCGCCGGGCTTCGAACCCTGCGCCATCTTTATCTGCAGCTCGTCGGCGAAGGCCACGTAGTCGGGCGTCACCCCGAAGCGACCCGATGCGATCTGCTTGATACCGGAGTTTCGACCATCCCGGTAGCGTTCGGGTGCCTCCCCGCCCTCTCCGGTATTCGCCTTTCCGCCGATCATGTTGAGTGCCAGCGACAGCGTCTCGTGCGCCTCGGCCGACAGGGCCCCGTGCGACATCGCTCCGGTGGAGAACCGTGTAGCGATGTCCTCCGCGCTCTCCACCTCCGCGACCGGCACCGGGGGACCGCCCGGCACGGGGTCGAGGAGGTCGCGCGGCTCCGTGGGGGGCCGGTTGTTCACGAGCGCCGCGAACTGCTCGTAAGCGGAGGGGTCCCCGCGCACGCTGCGACGAAGCGCATGTGCCGCCGACATGTCGTCGGTCTCGACCTCTTTAATTCCGACAGAACGATGAAGCGAATCCACCACCTCCGGGTTGACGGCGTGGTACTCGCCGCCCGTCTTGTGCTTGATGAACCCGGTCGCCACCAGGGCCGGTTTCGCGTCGAAGGCGGCCGAGTGGCGAGCCAGGGCGTCTCCGCCGAGCTCCAGAAGCGACAGTCCGGCGATGGGGGAGTAGAGCCCCTCGAAGCACAGCTCGACCACGTCCGGTCCCAGGCCGACCGCCTCGATGATCTGAGCTCCTCTGTAGGAGTCGAGCGTCGAGATACCCATCTTCGACATCACCTTCAAAAGGCCGTCCTCGAGGGCCGATGCGAAGTTGTCCTGAGCCGCGGAGCTCTCCACCCCTCCGCCGAGCCGGCCGCGCCCGGCAAGGTCGGCGAGAGTCTCGAGCGCGAGCCGGGGGCAGATCGCGTCGGCACCGTTCGTCAGCAAGCACGCGGCGTGGTGTGTCTCTCGGGGCTCGTCGGAGTCGACCACGAGACCGGCGAGCGGCCGCAGCCCGGCGCGAACGAGACCGTGATGCACGGCCCCCGCGGCCAGCGCGATCGGTATCGCAACTCGCTCCGCCTCAACGAACCTGTCGCTGATGATGACGACGTGGGCTCCGCCCCTAACCGCCGCGCATGCTTGGCGCGTCAAGGAGCGGCAGGCGGGTTCCAGCCCGTCGGGCCCCTCGGCCACGTCGAACGTGGAGTCGAGAACGACCGCGCCGCCGGCCTCGAGCTCGGCCACGTCGGACGGAAAAAGAACGAAAGATCGGTACTCAATCAGTCGGGCCGCGGCCGCACCGGCTCGCAGCAGCCGCCCTCTCGCGCCCAGACGAGTCGTGAGGGACATTACGTGTCGCTCGCGCAGATGGTCGATCGGTGGATTCGTTACTTGCGCGAACCTCTGCTTGAGGAATCCGAAAACGTTTCGACCGTGGGGCGCAAGAGGGGGCTGCGCGGTGTCGTCTCCCATCGACGACGTGGGCTCTACCCCCTCGATTCCCATCGGCCGGATGACCACGGTCATCTCCTCTTTCGAGAAACCGGCGGCGACCTGTCGAGCCGACAAATGGGGACGCGTTTCCGCCAGAGGTTTTCCTCTGGTCCTGCGGTCGATCCCGTCGCGCACCCACCGTGCGTAGGGACCGGTACGCGCTAGAGAAGTTTTTAGTGGCTCGTCGAGCAGGAGACCCCCGGAGCGCGGGTCGACGACGAAGGACTGTCCCGGCCCCAGCTTCAGCCGCCGCACCCGGCCTCGTCCGGCGATAGGGACGGCACCGACCTCCGAGGCACAGGTGACGAGTCCGTCCTCGCAGACGGCGGTGCGTAGGGGGCGCAGGCCGTTTCGGTCGAGAGCCGCTCCCACCCGGGATCCGTCGGTGAACACCATCGCCGCCGGACCGTCCCAGGGCTCCATGAGGCAGGAGTGGTACTCGAGGAAAGCCCTCACGGAGGGATCCATCGACGCCGACTCCTCCCATGCGGGCGGGACGAGCATCGCCGCCGCGTGAGCCATAGATCTTCCGCAGCGCGTGAGGATCTCGAGCGCTTCGTCCAGCATCTGTGAGTCGGACCCCGCGGGGTCGACCGTCGGCCGCAGAAGATCTTCTAGTTCACCGGACGCGCCGAGCCTGCCCTCTCGTGCCCGCATGGCGGCGGCGTTTCCCCTGATGGTGTTGATCTCCCCGTTGTGCGCGAGGAAACGGAAGGGCTGCGCCCGTTCCCAGGTGGGGGCGGTGTTCGTCGAATAGCGCTGGTGGAAAATCCCGAACCACGCCGAGAAGCGTTCGTCGGCCAGATCGTCGTAGTAGTTCGCCAGTTGATCGGCGGCGCAGAGCGCCTTGTACGTGACCGAGTGGAAGGAGAGCGAGGCGATGTACAGCTTTACGTACTCGGTGCGGGCTATCCGCTCCGCCGCTCGACGAGCTTTCCATGCGGTCACCTCAAGCGCGTCCGGCTCGGCGCCGGGGTCGGCCAGCACTGCCTGCTCGATCAGGGGTGCCGTTCGCCGGGCGCGTTCTCCGAGCGCGGTCTCAGTAGTCGGAACGCGTCTCCACGACAGGACCTTGATGCCGGCCGTGGCGCAGGCGTCTTCGACCGCGGCGCGCCCGGGGGCCGGATCGGTCGGGTCGAGAAAAGTCATGGCGACGCCGAGGCGTCCCCCGGGATCGATCTGACCCAGCTCCGCCCGCAGGATGTCGACCGGTAGGGGGAGCAGAACGCCGGCCCCGTCTCCCGTCAGCTCGTCCGCGGCGAGCGCCCCGCGGTGGCGCACCCGGCGAAGAGCCTCCAGGGTGAGGTCGATGATCGAGCGTGAGGCGCGCCCGGAGGAGTCGGCGACAAAGCCGATCCCGCAAGCGTCTCTCTCCATCTATACCTCCCACATTCCTATTTGTTCCGTGGGTCACGTCCGCCGAGCCGGACTACGCCCCCACACCCCCATGGGCACAAAAAAAGCTCCGCCCGGGGGGCGGAGCGTCGTTGCTCGTTGGGAAGTGACCTGAACCGTATGGCGAGCGGCCCCTGCCTGTCAACGACCCGGGGGGGCCGAGTGATGCATCGTGCCGGATTATTACGCAGAATCCACCACTCGGCGGGGGTTTGGGGGGTCGGGTTGCCGAACCTTCTATCTTCGGCGCGCCGGACAAACGGCCGGCCGGTTATCCGCTTAAATGGACTCTCGGTGCAATAGCTAGAGGAGGTTCCCATGTTGTCCGACAAAGTCGAAGCGGCGCTAAACGAACAGCTGGCGAAGGAATTCCAGTCCGCGTATGCATACCTCGGCATGTCCGCCTATTGCGAGTCGAGAAGCCTTTCCGGGTTTGCGCAGTGGTTGCGGATTCAGTTCCAGGAGGAGCTCGATCACGGGATGCGTTTTTACAACTTCATCATCGACCGAGGTGGCCAAGTGCGACTTAGCTCGATCGAGGAACCCTCGGTCGATTTCTCCTCGGTGACGCAGGTATTCGACACCGCGCTGCGCCAGGAGCAGTCGGTCACGCAATCGATCCACGACCTTTACGAGTTGGTCGATAACGAGCGTGACTATGCCTCGCAGGCCTGGCTCGATTGGTTCGCGACGGAGCAGGTTGAGGAGGAAAAGAACGTCGGTCAGATCATCGACTCGTTAAAGATGACCGGCGAGAGTGGGGAGGCTCTCTTCATGCTCGATAAAGAGCTCGCCCAGAGGCAGCCCGAGGAATAGCTCAGCCGGAGGGAAGAACCCAGAGGTTGTCCGACAGGCCCTGCCCGAGGGCGACGTCGGAGGACTCGTCCACCCGCAACATGCGTGTGCCGTCGGGGGACACGCTCACGAGTGTCAGGTCGTGACCCGGCATGAGCGAGTTGTCTTCTAGGTACTTCAAGACATCGTGATCGAGCTCCACGTCCTCGAGGAGTCTCGTTAGCCGTCCCGATTCCCCGCTGGTCATCGCGGCGACGGGTTTGAGGTCGGACCAGGGGATTCCCGACTCGGTTCCCGGTATGGGGTTGCCGTGCGGGCAAGTCGGGTCGCCGGCGATCTTGTCGAGGATCGCCTCCTCTACCTGAGGGGTCATCACCTTTTCCCAGTCCTCGGCCTGCTCGTGACAAAGGTGCCAGGGGATACCGAGAATGTCTGTGAGCATGCGCTCCGCGAGACGATGCCGCCTGACGAGGGTTGCCGCCACCGTCCGGCCCTCGGGGGTGAGCGAGATGTCGCGCTTTCCCTCCAGCACGACGTAGCCCTCGGCGAGCAGACGTTTGATTCCCTCGGACACCGTTGCCGGAGCCAAACCCAGTCTCTCTCCGATACGGGCCTGCAACACGCGCTGGCCCTCCTCCTCGAGTTCGAAAACCGCCTCCAGGTATTCCTTTGACGCGGGGTTGAGCTCGCGAAGATCCGGAGAGTTGGACGTCATTACTGGATTGTAAGCTCGACCCGCATGGCGCCCCCAAAGAAGTCCGCCCGCCCCAAGCTACTCATCCTCGACGGGCACTCCTTAGCATTCAGAGCTTTTTACGCCCTTCCCGAGGATCTCCAGACCACCGATGGAACCTTTACGAACGCCGTGTACGGGTTTACTTCGATGCTGATAAAGCTGCTGCAAGAGCAACGCCCGGATTACTTGGCGTGTTGTTTCGATATGGCGGCGCCCTTGCAACGGACCGAGGAGTTCGCGGATTACAAGGCCACGAGGTCGGTGGCCCCGGAGACATTCTCCCCACAGCTTCCTCTTATCCGCGAGGTGCTGAAGGTGATGCAGATCCCCATCTTCGAGCTCGCCGGTCACGAGGCCGACGACATCATCGCCTACCTGGCCAAGTGCGCCGTCTCCGATAACGTCGACGTGAAGATCGTTACCGGCGACCGGGACTTCTTTCAAATAGTCGATAAAGACATCAAGGTCCTCTACAACCGGCGCGGCATCAGCGACATCGTCGAGATGGATGCCAAGGCCGTTGAGGCTCGTTACGGGATTCCCCCCGCTAAGTACGTCGATCTCAAGGCGCTCGAGGGAGACACCTCGGACAACCTCCCGGGCGTTCCCGGCGTCGGCACCAAGACCGCCGCCAAGCTGGTGCAGAAATATGGGAGCGCGGAGGAGGTCGTCGCCCACGCCTCCGAGCAGACGCCGAAGCTGGCCGCCAACCTCGCCGACTACGCCGAGCAGGTGGCGATAAACAAGAAGCTGTCAACGCTCGCCGAGGTCCCTCTCGAGGACGTGCGGGTCCAGGACCTGAAGATGGGCACGTGGGATCTCGAGGAGCTGCGCAAGCTGTTCTTGTCTCTCGAGTTCCGCACTCTTTTGGAGCGACTGCTATCGGACCTGCCGGAGGCCGCCGAAGGCGAGGGCACGCCCTTCGAGCTGCAGCTTCGCACCGTTGTCGATGCAGCCGGCCTCGAGCAGGTGGCCGGAGATCTAAGTAAGGCGCGCGAGTTCTCGATCGACGTGCTTCCGACGAGACCCCGCGGGGGACCGCGTTCGATTGCCATGGCGTGGGGAACCGAAAATGTTGCGTTCGTCCACGTGGGTCCCGGCGGCGTTACACAGGCTGAGGTTGCAGATGCACTACGCGACGTGCTGGCCGACGAGGGGATTGCCAAGGTGGCCCACGGGGCGCGGGAGTCCATTCTGTCGCTGAACGCCATCGACGTCGCGTTGAACGGTTTGAGGCTGGACACGCAGGTCGGCGCATACCTGCTCGACCCCGGCGCGCCGGGTTACCCACTCGAGGAACTCGCGCGCAAGTACTCAGGACGAGAGCTCAAGTCGTCCGAGCCCGTCGCGCGTGAGGACGGGTCGGCACAAGCATCTCTCGACCTCGGCGGCGGCGCGGTCGATGAGGGCGAAGCCGAGGACGCCGGTTTGCGCGCGCTCGCGATCGCAGAGATCGCCACAGCCGTTGAACCCGAATTGGAGCGCTTGGGCATGGCCGATCTCTATTCCTCCATCGAGCACCCGATGGTCGAGGTCCTCGCGCGCACCGAGCAGATCGGCGTGAAGATCGACCTCGACTATCTCGCCGAGATAGCCCGCGATCTCGACAAAAGGATCTCCGAGCTCGAAACCGAGTGCTACGAGTTGGCGGGTGAGCATCTGAACCTCGGATCTCCGCAACAGCTCCGGATTCTGCTCTACGACAAACTTGGCCTGAAGACAACGCGTCGCACCAAGACGGGACTGTCTACCGACGCCAGGGCACTCCAACAACTCGTCGACCAACACCCCTTCGTCGGCAAGCTTCTGGAATACCGCGAGCTCGCGAAGCTTAAGAACACCTACGTCGACGCCCTTCCGCCTCTGGTCGATCCGGAGGACGGACGGGTGCACACGACGTACGACCAAACGGCCGCCTCTACGGGCCGGCTCTCAAGCACGAACCCGAACCTTCAGAACATCCCCGTTCGAACGGACCTGGGGAAGCAGATCCGGCGCGCTTTCATTGCCGAGCGGGGACACTTCTTGCTGTCGGTCGATTACTCGCAGATCGAACTGAGAGTGATGGCCCACCTGTCGGAGGACCCGATCCTGCTCGAGGTCTTCGAGCGAAACGAGGACATCCATACCGCGACCGCGCAGCGGATCTTTGGGCTCGGCGACGCCAAGCCGGAGACGAAGCACCGTTCGGTGGCCAAGATGGTCAACTACGGGCTGTCCTACGGAATGGGAGCCTCGGGGCTCGCCGAGCGATTGAACGTCCCCGTTTCGGAGGCGCAAGAAGTGATCGACTCCTACTTCGAGCAGTTCGAGGGCGTCCAGGATTTTCTCGACGAGGTCGTTCGACAGGCGTACGCGGATGGGTTCACGACCACTATGTTCGGAAGACGGCGCTATCTACCGGAACTCGGAAGCGGAAACCCGCGCGTGCGGGCGATCGGTGAGCGTCAGGCCTTGAACGCGCCGATCCAGGGCTCCGCCGCCGACATCATGAAGTTGGCGATGATCAACGTCGACGCCGCCCTCGAGGAATCCGACCTCGAAGCCAAAATGATCATGACCGTGCACGACGAGCTCGTTTTCGAGGTCCCCGAGGAGGAGCGGGACAAAGCATCCGAGATCGTCGAGCGCGAGATGGTGGGTGTCTGCGAGATGAAGATCCCGCTCGCGGTGGACGCGTCCTGGGGCGTCAACTGGGCCGAGGCGAAGAACTAGACCGCGTTGGGGCAGCTCGGCACTAGCCATTTGCAGGCCGAGTCCTGAAAAAAGGCGGCGCAAAGCGCACATATTTCAGGAGTCGGCGTAAGAAAAGCGGCCCCCGATTCGGGGGCCGCTTTTGATTGTGGGTTAGATGGCTACAGAAGCCGGACGTTCGCTGCCTGCTTTCCCTTAGGCCCCTGGGTGACTTCGAACTCAACGGCCTGACCCTCTTCAAGGGACTTATAGCCCTCGCTCTGGATGGCGCTGAAGTGTACGAAGACGTCTTCTCCGTCGGACTGCGAGATAAATCCGTAGCCCTTGTCGTTGCTGAACCACTTAACAGTTCCTTCTGCCACTGCACTTCCTTTCTTCCTGCGAGGCCGGGTTTCGATACACAACCCTGGACAACCTCGCTGAACAACAGCGAGAACGGTAGCACAGGCACAAGGGGCGACATCGGCGCCGTTTGTGGCCTTGAGACCTCCCCCCTTATACTCATTTGGCCCCCACCCGGGGGCTGCTTTACGTCAGGAAGGACTAGCTACCTATGAGTCAAACGCAGGAGGAGGCTGCTCAAGCCTCAACCGAGACGTCCGGTAAGGAGCAAACCCTGCCGGATGGCCACGGAGGCGTCATCACGAGGACGGCTCCATCAACCTCTGGCTCCAGTTACGCCGGTGGGGTGATCGTCGAGAACGATGTAGGCGACACACCCGAGGCACTTATGGCGGCCATCGAGGAGACGATCAAGCCCTTCGGCGACGGGGACCTCGTCGCCGGTGAAATCGTCAAGATCGAAAAAGACGAAGTTCTTTTAGATATCGGTTACAAGTCCGAGGGCGTCATCCCGATTCGGGAGCTCTCCATTCGTAACGATGTCGACCCCGGCGAGGTCGTGTCGATCGGGGATCGCATCGAAGCTCTGGTCCTTCAAAAGGAAGACGCGGACGGTCGTTTGATCCTGTCCAAGAAGCGGGCTCAGTACGAGAGAGCCTGGGGCCGCATCGAAGAGATCAAGGGTCGCGACGGCACCGTTGAGGGCCCCGTCATCGAAGTAGTAAAAGGCGGTCTGATCCTGGATATCGGGTTGCGCGGTTTCCTTCCGGCCTCTCTTGTAGAGATGCGACGCGTGCGAGACCTACTGCCCTATGTCGGCAAGGTGCTGGAGTGCCGCATCATCGAGCTGGATCGCAATCGCAACAACGTAGTTCTGTCCCGTCGGAAGTTCCTCGAAGAGTCGCAGGCGGAACAACGTCAGGAGTTCCTTACTTCGCTCGACAAGGGCGAGGTCCGTACCGGGACGGTGTCCTCGATCGTCAACTTCGGTGCGTTCGTCGATCTCGGTGGCGTGGACGGACTCGTGCACGTTTCAGAGCTGTCCTGGAAGCACGTCGATCATCCAAGCGAGGTCGTAGAAGTAGGCCAGGAGGTAAACGTCGAGGTTCTGGACGTCGACCTCGAGCGCGAACGTGTGTCGCTCTCACTCAAGGCAACTCAGGAGGATCCCTGGAGACAGTTCGCTCGCCGCCACGAGGTAAGCGATGTGGTCGAGGGCCGAGTGACCAAACTGGTTCCCTTCGGAGCGTTCGTCGAACTCGATGAGGCCATCGAGGGCCTGGTGCACATCTCGGAGCTTGCCGAGCACCACGTCGAAAGGGCCGAGGACGAGGTGCGCGTGCACGATCGCATTCCCGTGAAGATCATCGACATCGATCTTGACCGCCGGCGAATAAGCCTGTCGCGCAAACAGGCCCTCAGTCCCGAGGAGGCCGCCGCCTCCGCTTCCGGTGCAGAGGAGGGTTCGGAAATGGAACTCGAGCGAGACGCCGAGATGCAGGTGGAGGCAGAGGACGCTTCGGAGCACGCAGGCGTGACGACCGAGGACACGATTCGCAGGCCTCCCGGCGACGAGGATCTTGCCTCGGCGGCCGAGCAGGCCCCCGAGATCGCGCAGACGCCTTCCGCTCCCGAGACTCTTGATCCCGAGGGAGCCGGCGGCGCCGCGCCCCCGGAGGAAAAGGAGGAGGCAGAGATCGAGGCCCTAATGGCGCCGGACGCCCCTCCGGAAGGACACGAGGGGGTGACCGCATCGGAGGGAGACAAACCCACGATGGAGGTCCGGATCAACCAGGAGGAGCGCGAGCCGGGAGCCGAACCCGGTCGGGCGGTCGAGGAGGTCGTCGCCGACGAGGCGCAGACGCCGGAGTCCGAGGGCGAGCCCGTGCCGGCAGACGAGGAGGGCGACGTTTCGGAGGAGTTAGACCCGGCCGACAAGACCGGGGAGGAATCTTTGGAGTCGATCGTCGAGGATCTCAAGCGGGAACGAGGGCAGCGTTAACCATCGTTCGACATGCTGGTAGCGGGACTCACGGGCGGGATCGGTAGCGGCAAGTCGACCTTTGCGGCGCTCTTGGTGGAGCGTGGGGCGCAGGTGATCGACGCCGATCAGATCGCGCGTGACGCCTTGCAGCCGTCCCAACCGGCCTGGCATTCGGTAGTCGATCAATTCGGCAATTTCGTCCTCTCCGCTCACTCCATGGAGATCGATCGCAAAAGACTTGCGGAGGTCGTCTTCAACGATCCGAAGAAACTCGCGGCCCTCAATGCCATCGTGCATCCGGTCGTCTTTCGCCGCATTGCCGACGACATAGAGATGTTGAGCGGGACCGACGAGATCGTCATCCTTGATGCCGCACTGATCATCGAAACCGGCTTGGACAAGGCGCTCGACGCGTTGATAGTCGTGACCGCCGACGAATCGAATCGCCGCACACGCCTCGTGCGGACACGAGGGATGTCGGCGCGTGAAGTTAACGCGCGCATGGCTTCACAAGCGAATACGGAGGATCTTCTAGCGAAAGCCGACATCCTGGTGACCAATGACGGGGATATAGAGGAGCTCGTAGCCGAGGCGGATCGAGTGTGGGCCGAACTCGAGCGGCGACGCAAGCTGAAGCATTCATCGAAGTGACGATAGAGATCGTCTTCTTCGATGCCGGCGAAACGCTGATCCATCCCCACCCATCCTTTCCCGAGCTGTTCGCCCAGATCTGCAGTGAACGGGGCGTTGAGGTGCGGGCAGAGCGAGTGGCCGAGGTGCAGGGACGACTCGCACCTCATCTGGTCGATCTGGCAGAGGAGACGGGGGTAGAGAACCCGTCGTTGAACCCGGAGGACTCGAGGCTTTTCTGGACGTTTCTCTACCGTCGTTTGCTTGACGAGCTCGGCATAGAGAACGCCGGTCTAGTGGATGCTCTTTACGCTCGCTTCTCCGATCTCTCGACTTACAGGTTGTTCGACGACGCGCTTCCAACCCTGAGGGAGCTTTCAGATAGGGGCTATCGGATGGGGCTGATCTCTAATTTCGAGGAATGGCTCGACGAGATGCTCATCGAGCTCCAGGTCGGACACCTGCTGGAACCCAAGGTCATTTCGGGGCTGGAGGGCGTCGAGAAGCCGGACCCTGCGATTTACGAACTGGCCCTGGCGCGCGCCGGAACCACGCCGGCTCGATCCGTACATGTAGGGGACTCGCCCGGCCTGGATATCGAGCCCTCTTCGAAGGTGGGAATGGTCCCCATCCTGATTGATCGCTGGGATCGATACCCCTCTTTGGACGTTACGCGCGTTTCCTCACTGAAGGAGATACCGGACCTCGTAGCGAACCTTTAGTAATGCTGCGAGCCAGAGAGCTCGCTGCCGGGAGAGCGGATGCTCTCGGGGAAGCCGAGGACGAACAGGATCCACTAGCAGCCCTCTACCGGATCAGCGAGCCTGAATTCGACAATCCCGATCCCAATCGGGTCATATCCGGAGCGCTGTCGGCGGTCGCCGGAGCGATCTCGTGCGACCAAGCGGTGGTCTGGCTCTTTGAGAAAGAGACCGACGAGTTCGTCTTGTTCTCGCCTGATCTCGCGATGGGCCGACACGTGCCGATGGCCGAGCAGAGCGTCTTTCGTCGCGTCTTCCAAACCGGTCGGGGCGAGGTCGTAAACGACGTGGTCGCCGATCCGGACCACAGCCCGATTTTGGACGAGATACTAGACGCCAGGCAGGTTGTATCGGCACCCCTCGATGTCGCGGGCCACCGGTTTGGGGTGATCGGCGCGGTTAACGCCAAGCTCGGGACTTTCTCGGAGAACGACCTCAAACTCCTGACGGTGGTGGCCGATCGGGCCGCGCTCGCGATTGAAAACGCCCGACTTAACAACACGGTCCAGAGACAGGGCCAGGAGCTCGAGGGACTCCAACGGCTCTCGCGTCTCTTTACCTCCGCAGAAAACGTCGACAACGTGGTCAGCGAATCCGTCCGGATCGTTTGCGATCTGATCGACTGTGGTGGAGCGGCCTTGCTTATGCACGACCCCGACTCCGATTCGTTAATAGCTCACCCGCGAGTAGTGGGCATCGACGAGGAAGAAGCCGTCAAGTTGTTCTTCCTGCTGTCGGAGCCGTCGTTGGTGTCGACCGCGTATCGGACGGACGCTCCGCTCACTTCCAACAAGGCGCGCGAGGACAAGTGGGTCGACGAGCAACTCCGTCAGGTCCTCGATCCGTCGAGCGTTCTGGTCGCTCCGCTCTCGACGAGCGGAAAACCACTGGGAGTCCTGTTGATATTCGATTCCCAGAAGGGTCACTTCGATCCCGGCGACGAACGATTTGCCACTCTTCTCGGATCGCGAGTCGCGAGTGTTATCGAGGCAAGCGCGGCGCGTGAACGAGAACGAGCGCTGGTTCAGAGACTGCGGGAGGCCGACCAGACCAAGTCGGAGTTCGTAAGCATGCTGGCCCACGAGCTAAAGGGGCCGATGACGGCTATCAAAGGCTTCGGCGAGATCCTCGAGACGCAGTGGCACGATCTTCCCGACGATCGACGCAACCGGACCTTTCAGATCATGTCCAAAGAGATCGGGAGGCTCTCTCGCCTCGTGAACGACCTTCTGGACCTTTCTCGTATGGAGGCCGGCACGCTGCGATATGAAATCGACGCAGTCTCTTTGCGCGAACTGGTGGACACGATCGTTTCTATCCACCCTTCGGTTTCCGAGCGCCACGCGCTTCAAACGGTTGTTTCAGACGACCTCCCGAAGGTTCTCATCGACCAGGACCGCATCCGACAGGTCTTTCTCAACTTGTTATCGAACGCGGCTCGACACTCTCCCGATGGCACGACGATCACGATCGGTGCGGATCTAGTCGATGAGCAGGACTCGTCGCTGGTCTTGGTCCGCGTCGAGGATCGCGGGATCGGGATCCCGCCGGAGGATCGTAAGAGGATTTTCGATAAATTCGCCATGCTTCCCAAGCCGGGATGGATCGCCAAGGGGACGGGGCTCGGCCTCTACATCACCAAGGGGATCGTCGAGGCCCATGGGGGCCGTCT
>JALZEI010000051.1 GCA_030862115.1 Actinomycetota bacterium | reverse complement strand
GCAACGGCGACTTCGTGTCGGCGACCTCCTCAGGTGGGGTGCGCAAGGCCTCGGTTCGTGACCCCTATTACTGGGGCAAGCGCTGGGTCGGCGCCACCCGAGTCCTCAACTAACTCGATCACGCCCCGAAGCCCTCCGCTCCGCGTGAAAGCGGACAAAGCGCATATATCGTGCAGCTTTGCAAAACAAGCAGGAACCCTCTCCCCTAGCGGCGAACCACCCCCTAACTCTAGGGAAGGCGACATGGACGCAGGAAGGGCGATTCCGAACCGTCGCACGTCCGCGCGCGGCGTCGTAGGTATGGCCCTAACCGTTCTGCTGATCGCCTCCGCCGTCGCCACGGGACAGACCTCGCTGGCACAGACGAAAGCCCGGAATCTCCTGCCGAACCTGGTTCCGCTTCCCACGCGCCACGTTCAGGTCGGCGAATATCTAGACGGGTGCGACAACTACGAGGTTGTCGAGCAGGGGGCTCGGCGCTGCCTCCGCTACGACACGATCGTCGCGAACTTCGGGCAGGGCGCTCTGGAGATGCGTTACCTGGTCAACAGCATCGCCACCGACCAACAGCTCCGCCAACGCATCTTTCGCAGCGACGGCAGCCATCGAGATGTGGTGGCCGACACCTACGAGGTCCACCCCACGCATGCGCATTTCCATTATGCAAACTTCGCTCAGGCGCACCTGTGGAGGTCCGATGCTCGCGGCAAGCGGCTGGGAACTAAACCCGTGCGCAGTGGAAAGAAGGCGGGTTTCTGCTTGCTCGACATCGAAGACCAGAGGAAGGGCACAAAGTACGACCAGCCCGCGACATACAACGACTTAAGCACCTGCCTTCCCGTCACGCGCGAGGAGACATCGGTGTCGCAGGTCAACGGTCTGTCAGTTGGTTGGGCCGACATCTACGGTATGTGGCTCACGGACCAGTACATAGAGGTCACGGGGGTGCGCGACGGCTACTACGTCCTCGAGATCGAGGTCGATCCGCTCGATACTGTCGTCGAACGAAACGATTCCGACAACTCGGTGTTCTCCCACGTCAAACTGAGCGGAGACAGCGTCAGGTTGGTAAAGACGGGCGAGGACGTGCCGGATCCCAAGAAACGAACCCGCCGCATTGTGGAGAGTTCCTACATCGGATCCTCCGGAGTGGCCGCGGCCGGCGCAGATACAGGAGTGTTTTGCGGCTACGATATTGGCTGCGCCATGGTCAATACTCGACATGGGGATAACTGGGTCCGTGTGGCCGTCGACGATGACGAAGCGGCGGGCAAGATCTCGGCAAAGATTTCGATGGCTGATGAGGATGGGTGGGTCACGCAATCGAGTTTCTGTGGCTCGATGAGAGAACCCATTCCAATTCCCGTTGGCACCGAGCGGATGACGGTTCGCGTTTTTGCGGGGGCTTGCGGCGAAGAAGCAGCTATCCCCACGGGCGGCACCATCACTTTCACGATCTCGAATCGGCCCTAAGACGTCCTCTCGGAAGAAATTCCGTTAGGGGACCAGCCCCGATTACTTCTTCGGAGTCTTTGTTTTCGTGTTTTTTCCGTTGCCAAAGGACTCTTCGGCCAGGCCCGAGACCTTGCCGAGTAAAGAGGAAAACTCCATCGGGATGACGAACTTGGTCGACTCGGACGCTCCGATGGCCCGCAGCGTGTCGAGGTACTGAAGACTCATCGTGTTGGAGTCGAGGCCCTGGGCCACCTCGAGGATCTTGGCCAGCGCCAGTGAGAATCCCTCGGCCTGAAGAATCGAGGCCTCTCGGCCGCCTTGCGCGCTGAGGATCGCCGCTTGCTTGCTGCCCTCCGCGTTCAGGATTGCCGACTGCTTGTTTCCCTCCGCGACGGTGATGGCGGCGCTCTTCTGACCCTCGGCCTCGGTGACCACCGCACGCCGAGTTCGCTCCGCGGACATCTGCCGGGTCATTGCCTCCTGGACGGCGGGCGGCGGGATGATCTCGCGGATCTCCACGTTAGTGACCTTGACGCCCCACCTCTCGGTGACCTCATCCAACTTCGTTCGGAGGATCTCGTTCATGGTTTCCCGCTGGGCGAGAACATGGTCGAGGCTCATGTCTCCCACCACCGACCGAAGGGTGGTCGCCGCTATGTTCTGCGCGGCCCCCGCGAAGAACTCGACCTCCACGACCGACATCACCGGATTAACGACTTTGTAGAAGATGATGAAGTCGATCGAGATCGTCGCGTTGTCTTCTGTGATCGCGCTCTGATGGGGGATCTCGAGATAAAGCTCTCGAAGGTCGACGGTCACGGCCTTGTCCACAAGAGGAATGAGGAACACGAGTCCCGGACCTTTGGTTGCGAGCACTCGTCCCAGACGGAAGACCACGAGCCGCTGGTACTCCCGCACGATCTTGATCGCGGAGACAAGCAAGAGTAAGAGAATCAGACAGCCAACTGCAAGAGCTATTAACGCCGGACTCGGATTCACTTTTTTCCTCCCGTAGGTTCGTCCTGAACGGTTTCTTGGGACTCTTTGAGCGATTCCACTTTTAGGCGCAGGCCCTCTGCGGCCACCACGCGAACGCGCTGTCCTTCAACAAGCGTGCCCGAAATCGATTCGGCCGACCACAGTTCCGAACCGACGTGGACGACTCCCTTCGGGACCAGGTCCTGCTCCACGACACCCTCGCGTCCTACGAAGCTGTCGAGTCCGGAGACAACCGGAAGGTGTCGCGCCCGCAGGACGGCCGGAACGACTGCAGCGAAGAAAGCGGCCATGATTCCCGCCACGGGCATGATCATCCACAAAGAGACGCTCGCCCCGGGAACCGAGCGGTCGAACAGATACAGCCCGCCTGCAATGAGAGCGACTACCCCGCTGATGCCGGCCACTCCCACTCCGGGATTCTGAAGCTCGAGCAAGAAGAGTCCGGCCGACGCCAAGAGCAGGACTATCCCCAGGAGTTCCACCGGGAGCATGCCGAACGCGGCGAAGGCTGCAATCAGCGACAGAACCCCGAGGATCCCGGGCACGGAAAATCCCGGATTGAGCACCTCGACGATGATCAGCGCGATTCCCAGATAGAAGAAGAGGAAGGCGAAATCCGGGCTCAGCAATCCGTGCAGCAGTCGAGAGCCCAGGCCCATGCCCACCTCGACAAGCTCGCCTTCGGAGGTCACGACCGTGATCGTCTCCCCGTTCTTTTCGACGGTCGCGCCGTCGTACTCGCTCAGGACCGCTGCATCGGAAGGTTCAATAGAATCGATCACTCCCAGCCGCAGCGCTTCTTCCGCGCTGATGCTCGCGGCCTCACGCACCGCGCTCTCGGCCCAATCGGGATTGCGATCTTTTTGTTCCGCGATGCTCCGGATGTAGGCGGCGGCATCGTTGAGCGCTTTCTCCTGTTCGACGACGCCGCTGACCCCAACCGGGCTCGCGGCCCCCACGTTTGTCCCGGGGGCCATGGTTGCGATGTCGCAGCTAAGCAGGATGAACGTTCCCGCCGACGCCGCCCGGGCCCCCTCCGGTGAGACGTAACAGAGAATCGGCACCTCTGAATTCAAAATCGATTGGATGATCTTGCGCATGGACGAGTCGAGACCGCCGGGGGTATCGATCGAGATCAACACCGCGGCCGCGCCCTCCTCTTCGGCATCGGCAATGGCGCCCGTCAAATAGGAGGCCTGGAAGGGATCGACGACTCCTTCCAGACGAAGACTGACAATCTCGGGGGCCGCCTGAGCGAACGACGCGGAGGCGCCAAGCACGAAAAGAACTGGAGTCACTAAGAGCAGCCGAAAGCCCCTCATAAATCCATGATGCCACCTCGGGCACTTAACAACTCTGCTCCCGATCGCCGCCGAACCCAGCTGGCCTCGAGTGCTCTGAAAACGGCGTATAGCGCCGGTAGGGAGGAGTCGGCGGGGGTTAGAGGTCGGCTATCTCCGGTGAAACCTTGTCGGGGTCGAGTTCGTAGCGGGCTATCGCCTCCGTCACGTCCTCGGGCTTGACCTCGCCCGTCCCGGCAAGGGCCGACAACGTGGCCACCGCGATGTGTTCGGCGTCCACTTCGAAGAAACGACGCAGCGCCTTGCGCGAGTCAGAGCGACCGAAGCCGTCCGTCCCCAGAGGCACAAAGGGATTCGGCACCCAGCGCGCGATCTGGTCGGGCACCGCCTTCATGAAGTCGGACGCTGCGACGACCGGACCTTCGGCGGTCTCCAACAGGCTCTGAACGTGCGACACCTGCGGAGCCTCTTCCGGGTGAAGACGGTTGCGCCGCTCCGTGCGCAACGCCTCGCCTCGTAGCTGCTGGTAGGACGTCGCGCTCCACACGTCGGCCGACACGTCGTGGTTCTCGGCAAGTAGCTGCTGAGCGCGTAAGGCCTCCATCATGATCGAGCCCGAACCGAAGATCTGAGCCTTGTGCTTGTGGTTGTTATCGGCTCGCTTGAACAGATACAGCCCCCGCAACACGTCCTGGTCGTCGACACCGTCGGGACGAGCCGGCTGAGGGTAGGGCTCGTTGTAGACCGTGAGGTAATAGAGGATGTCCTCGTTCGCGTCTGTCATTCGGCGGATGCCGTCTTTGATAATCGCCGAGATCTCGTAGGCGAACGCCGGGTCGTAAGACCGGCACGCCGGATTGGTCGAAGCCAGGACGAGCGAGTGCCCGTCCTCGTGCTGCAAACCTTCGCCGTTGAGCGTCGTTCGCCCCGCGGTGGCGCCGAGCAGGAAACCTCTTCCCCGCTGGTCGGCCAGCGACCAGATGAAGTCGCCGATCCTTTGGAAACCGAACATGGAATAGAAGATGAAGAACGGGATCATCGGCTCGCTGTGGGTCGCGTAAGAGGTCCCGGCGGCGGTAAAGGACGCCATGGAACCGGCCTCGGTTATCCCCTCCTCGAGGATCTGCCCCTGCTGTGACTCGCGATAAGCGAGAAGATGCTCGGCGTCGACCGGCTCGTAGAGCTGGCCGTGAGCGGCGTAGATCTTGAACTCGGGGAACAGCGACTCCATGCCGAACGTGCGGGCCTCGTCGGGGACGATCGGCACGATGAGGTCGCCGATCTCCTTGTCGCGCAGGAGCTTCGCCAGCATCCGGACGAAGACCATCGTCGTGGACGCCTTGCGCCCCTCGGTGCCTTTGTAGAACTCGTCGAAGACCGGTTCGAGCGGCGCCTGGAGCGGCTCGACGCGCAC
>JALZEI010000043.1 GCA_030862115.1 Actinomycetota bacterium | reverse complement strand
GCGGCGACGAGGGCGCCCCATCCGGCGGCGTTGAGCGAGACGGATTTGAAGCCCCCGAACGACCGCTCGTGACGCAGGGGATCGAGAAGACGGGCACGCCTCAGCTCGACGGCTTCTGGTTCCACGGAGCTCAGCGTACGGGGGCCGGACCAACGCAAGCCGTCGTTTTCCGGCGAGACGGCGGCTTGGTAGAGTCGAGGGGCAGGGTGGAGCAGTCTGGTAGCTCGCCGGGCTCATAACCCGGAGGTCGCGGGTTCAAATCCCGCCCCTGCAACCAAAAGGCCCTGGTGACAGGGCCTTTACTTTTTCTGGGACTAGCGCCGAACCGGCGATTTGCTAACGATTTGCTAACGGCGGAGGACGCTTCTAGTCGAGGACGAACTCATCGCCTGACGCTGCGATGGTCAGAACCTCTTCGGCTTGGACCATCCACCGTTAGTTCGGGCCGTACTCGTAGAAGGGTCTCGATCGCCGTCATATCGATGGGGGCCTGCTGCGGATCACCACCCGCGACACTCAAATCATCGACGAGAGAAACGATGTAGATGCCGGGCTCATCACAGTTGATCAGTTCGCCCCAAAGAACGACGCCGTTCCTCTTCAGCCTGGCAGCCCTCAGAACGCTGGCAACCGAAGATGGCATGAACGCGGCCAGGATCTAGAGCTAGGCCGGCACTAGACCTTCGGCTTCGGAGAACCTGTACCGCTCTACGGCTTCGACGTGGTCACTAGAAAGGATCTCTGCAGGATCCTCGTCCTGCAGGTAAAGGGAGATTGCTTCCTTCAAGGACTCCTCGAGCTCCTCGCGCGAGTGGCCGGCCGCGAAGCACCCGGGCAACTGGACGACCTCCGCCCAGAAGCCCTTGGTCTCAGAGTCGTGGTGAACGATCACTTCGAGTTCCATCATGTTCATTCTACGTGTCGTCCTCGATTCCGGCCTGCTTGAGGATCGCCTGCGAGAGTCCAACTGGCAGGGTCTCGCCCTTGAATTCAGGAATCGTCACGGGTCGATGGCCTTCTCGGATCATCTTCACCTGGTGCTTGCCGCCGACTGTCTGCTCCCACCCATGCTCCTTGAGCATCTTGATGAGCGCCTTCTGCGTGTAGCGCTTCCGTTTGACCATCAATCCCGCCTTTCTCCTCGACGCGGTCGCCAGGAGCGGCTTCCGGCTGACCGATTGCCAGGAGTACATCCCTTTGGCATTTCGGGCTCGAATCTCCGTCGTTTTTGGCATTCATGCGGCCGGGATCTGGGGACCGCCGCCTCGCAGGGCATGGCGTCGGGGCGAGCGTCTTTGGCTTTTTGACATTCTGCCGTCCTTGAGCCAAAATGCCAAAATGCCTTCCGACGGGCGGGCCGACCGTGGCGAAACGATCCCATCGCTCGTCCACGACCTGCTGGACGTGCAAGCCGAGGTGTCCATCGGCGACATCCTCGAGCGTTCGGGGCTGACCCGTCAGGCCATCCAGTACCACCTCAAGAAGATGGTCCAAAGCGGAGAGATCGAACCGGTTGGCGCGGGAAGGGGACGTCGCTACCGTCGGCCGCTCCTGTTCGAGAGCACGCTCGAGACCAAGGACCTGCAAGAGGACCAGGTATGGAAGCACGTCCGTGCCCGCGTTCGCGATCTCGAGAGGCTCGATCGCAACGCGGACCGCATTGCCAACTACGCATTTACCGAGATGCTGAACAACGCGATCGACCATTCGGGGTCCGAGTCTGTTCGAGTCACCGTGGGTGATCGGGGTGAACGCTTCGCGTTTCTCGTTGCCGATCGAGGCATCGGTGCGTTCGAACACGTTCGTCGTGGGGCGGGCTTGGAGGACCATGTCGCCGCAATCCAAGAAATCTCCAAAGGAAAAATGACGACGGACCCCAAGCACCACACCGGACAAGGCATCTTCTTCACTTCGAAGGCCGTGGAGCTGTTCTCGCTTGCGAGCAATGGCTGGCGATGGCTCGTGGATAACGCTCGCAGCGACCAGACCATCGGTGAGTCCCACATCAGGCAAGGCACGGTGGTCGGGTTCGAGATCGATCCCAAGACAGAGCGAGACCTCACGTCGATCTTCGACGAATACACGGATGACGAGACCTTCGCGTTCGACAAGTCGCGGACGACGGTCAGATTGTTCGAGTTCGAGATCCCATTCGTGTCACGATCGGAAGCGAAGAGACTCGCTCGCAACCTCGAGCGCTTCCGTGAGGTCGTAGTCGATTTCAGAGGCGTCGAGGAAGTTGGGCAAGGATTTGCAGACGAGCTGTTCAGGGTGTGGGCGGGCGACCATCCAGATACCAACCTGGTGCCCGTCAACATGAACCGCGCCGTCAGCCTCATCACCGAGAGGGCCCTGGCCGGCGCTGATTCGAAACCTCATCTCAGAACCCGCTGATACCGGCTCATCACTCGGACTGCAACTACAAGGCCCTCGTCAGAGGACAACCGCCTCCTCGCTAGCCGGCGGCTTTGACCGGCTCGTCGGGGCGCCATCGTGGCTCCGGGACCTCATAGTCCCGTTCCCGAGCCACTTCCAGCCACAGATCCTTGGCGATCTGAACCTCACGTAGAGCCTCTTCCGGGGTGGCTCCGGAGGCGGAGCAGCCTCGAAGGTCGGGAACGATGGCGATGTACTCATCGTCCTCGTCGGACCAGAAGATGTTGATCGCGTAATCAGCCACCGGCCTCTCCCTCCAGACTCAAATCGTAGTCCTTCACCAGGTCCTTGAGCTGCCGGACCTGGTAGGGCTTCGCCGAACCGTCTCTGTGCGGCTGGATGGGCAGGGGTTGTCCGATGCGCGCCCCCCGGCCCCCGCAAATCCGAGCGCTCTCCGTCGCCCCGCCTAACTTCTAGGGATGGCCGAGCTTGAGTCCCCCCGCGCCTCCGGCGTGCTCGTCTTCGACGGCCCCGATCGCGTCGGGGACCTCGGCCCCCGTGACGGCTCGGCGATCGTCGCCGGCGACGCTCACGAGGTGCTCGTCCGGCTGCCCGCGGGCATGTTCCAGACCTGCGTCACGTCTCCGCCGTACTGGTCGCTGCGGGACTACGGGATCCCCGGACAGATCGGGCTCGAGCTCTCGCTCGACGACTACGTCGAGAGCCTCGTGAAGGTGTTCG
>JALZEI010000265.1 GCA_030862115.1 Actinomycetota bacterium | reverse complement strand
AGTCCAACTCGGACTAGGGTCAGCTCAGTCCCCGCTTGATACTTTGATACTGGAGACATCATTGGCTGTGGGTTTCTGGGCGTCCGAGAGGACTTTCACTTGCCCACCAACTTTCCCTGGAGCCAATGCCAAGTGTTGAGTTTGCCTCAGAATGTCGCCGATGGGACGTGCTCGTGAACAGAAACTCTTCAGGTAGCCCGCGAGCGACCACGCTTTCGGAACAACCATCCGAGACACGCCGCCGGACACGATCGCGTTTCGCTTCGCCTTTGCCTTCCTAGTGGGTTCACTGCCGGCAGGCATCGCGGAAGGGGGTTCCTCTCTCAGGTGCGGCGATCTGGTCGCTACCATCGTCGGCACTGAGGGCGACGATGTCCTCGAAGGTACCGACGGCCAAGACGTCATCGTTGGACTGGGCGGCGACGACGTCCTTCGCGGGTTCGGTGAGAGCGATCAACTTTGTGGCGGAGCCGGTAGTGACTCACTCTTCGGTAACGCTGAGGTTGTCTGGAGGTCCTCGGCGAGACACGCTCGCCGGGCAAGGCGACTACGACGGGTTGATCGGTGGGTCCGGAAATGACGAGCTGATAGGGGGTCGTCTTGATGATCGTCTTCACGGCGGAACAGGCGATGACGTCATGAGAGCCGGCCCTTCGCGAATCGGTGACACGCTCAGGGGCGGGCCGGGGGACGATCAGGTCGTGGGGGGTCGGGGTTTGGAGATCTTCTTGATCTGGAGGACTCACCTGCGGGTGTAAATGTCGACCTGAAAACGGGGACGGCCGAAGGGTGGGGCCACGGACCACCTCCTCCGCGGACCATCATCATGTCCGCTTAACGGGTGTCCAAGGAAATCGGGTGCGGTGGACGGTCAGCCTGTTCTGAGTCTTCCTCCCCCTATCTCTCGCAATAGCTTGACGCAACTAACGAAGTACACGTGCGTAGAAGCCGGAACTTACGTAGTTGTCCGCCAGGCGAGGGGAATCTAACGACGGCTTTCTACTGCGCGCGTTCGATTTGGGGATGAACCACTTCGAGCGTGACCTGGCACCGATCCTGGTTTGCCTTACACAGTACATATTTTCCCCAACCTTCACCCGTGCCAAGTACGTTGCGCTCAATACTTGCCGAGAATCCGAAGTCGGTGTCTTCGGCCCAGCACCTTCCCAGATTAAAAGTGAATGTCGCGGTGAAGACATCTTTTTCGTACTCGACCTGACTCTTTGGAAAGAAGCGCGGTCCGCACCTAGTCGCCGAGCTTGATGCTGGTGTGTAAAAAGAGAAGCCGACTAAGACCACCAGAGCTAAAAGGATTATCGCGGCACGATATCCCCCTCGGTCCATATCCGTATTTTCGCACATCCCCAGACCACCTAGTGGCTCAACATCCTGGTCGATTTATGGACCGACGTCGATGGGTTTGGCTTGATCCCCTGAAGAGATCAACCGCGAAAGAGAATCTGAATGTCTCGGATGGGGCAGAAGGAGGATCGTCGCGGTGAAGAAACGACGGCAGACGCCGGGTCAGATCGTGCGCAAAACTCCGAGAGGCCGATTCGGCTGCTTGCCGAAGGCTAAGACGTCAGCGAGTCACCAAGCACCTCGAGATCTCCGAGCAGATCTATCACCGGTGGAGAAACAGTTCGGCGGGTTCAAGGCGAATGACGCTAAGCAACTCAAAGAGCTTAAGCCCGAAAACTCACGTCTCAAACGAATCGTCGCCGACAAAGAACTCGAGATCGACGCCTTGAGGAGATAGCGAAGGGAAACTTCTGAGCCCGTTGCGCCGGCGGAACGCGGCCGCCATGCTTCAGGACCGCTTCTGCATGTCGGAACGGTGGGCTTATCGGATCGTCGGCCAGCACCTCTCCACGTAACGCCGCAAGGTGACCCGCGGCAAGGGTGACGACCCGCTGCCCAAGCGATTGCACGAGTTCTCCCGCAAACACAAGCGCTGGGCTATCGCAAGGCACACGCCGTACTCGCAAACAAGGGGCTGGGGCGCCAACGGCAAGAGGATCCAACGCCTGCGGAGGGAGGAGGGGCTCAAGGTGACCCATCGAGACCGCAAGCGCCAGCGCTTGGGGACTCGCCGTGTCCCACCGATCGTGTTAAAGGAAGCGGGAACGAACTACATCGAACCGGGGCGCCGTGGGAGAACGCGTTCGTCGAGTCCTTCGGGTCTGAAGCTGAGTTACGAGCTGCTGCCGACCGAGCAGTTCGACACTCTGTTTGAAACACAGGTCATGGTCGGTGACTGGAAGCATGATTTACATATGCCTCGGAGCGTGCGGGTTCAGATTGCGCAAAAGACACCTACGCGCCGGATCAAAAAACCCAGTACCAGTTCACGAATAGGACTGTGAACAACCCCAATAAAACAGCGCTGCATGCCGTGGTCGCGTTGTGAATATCCCAACGATCCGCTGCCCTTGACATCATCCAGTACACCGGCCACACGACGACCGCGAAGCGGGGGAGGGACATGAACGGTCGGTCGCCGTAGATCAGGGTCAGCGGAATAGCCACGCTCAGGACCGCGTAAACGGCGTATACGGGACGTAAACGAATCACCGCCCATCCGGTTGCGATTACAACCGGGACGACGATCAGCCAGTCGAGCAACTGATAACCGGCGACACCGCTGCCGATGAACCGAAAGGCAATCTCTGTTCCATCTATGAGCGTGCCGATGGGGGCCGCCACTTCCCTAAGCCAGTTCGATTGCTTGCTCATGGGAGTCAGCCAGCTTCCCGACGTCGCCTTCCAGTAGCCGAGGTAGAGGAGGGTACCCAGACCGGCGCTTAAGGCCCAACTCCCGCGCCGCAACAACGCGCCACGGCTCTCACCGCGACGCCGCTGCATGAACGCCTCCACGAGCAGGGCCGGCAACAGCACGATGCCGATACTTCTCGTCGCGGCCGCCAGAGCTCCGAGGAGACCCGCCGCGGGCCACTTGCCCAGACGCGCGCTCAGGATGCTCCCGAGCGCGAGCAGTAAGAACAACGATTCGGAATACGGCGCGATGAAGAAAAAGGCGGTCGGAAAGACCGACGCGTACAGGACCGCGCGACGGGCCGTCTGTTCGTTGAACTCGAAACGGCTCAGCAGGTAGAGCAGGATCAGAGCTCCAAGAAAGGCCGCGTTCGATATGAGCAGGGCGGCGGGTAGGGGATGGCCACCCATGACCGTCGAGACGGCCCGCACCGCCATCGGGTAGGCGGGAAAGAACGCCGCGCTGCCGTCGTCCTCGGTGTAGCCGTCCTCGGCGATCCGCATGAACCACAGCGCGTCCCAGCGCTCGAAAGCCGTGACGGCGTTACTCCATCCCGGCTTCGTCTCGGGGGCCGGCCAGCCGGGCACCTCGGTCTTCCGGTTGACCGGCATGAGCGCCACCCCGGCGAGCGCCAGCACCGTCAGCCCCACCCGCATGACCAAAAAGACCTTGAGGCAATAAGAGGTCGCCTCCCGCCAGGGAAGCGAGGGGTCGTTGGCGACCTCCCGGTCGGCCTCTTTTGCCCCTGCGGGCGCTGTGGCCTCGATAGTCATCCCGGCATCATCGCCTACCGCCTCGGCCGGACGAAAACCTGCGGAGCCCTCCCGTGCGTCTTAGGGGAGTGATCGAACAGGATCGAGCCATGGACTTTCCGGATTTCTGCAGCAGGGTTCACGTGAGGCTCGTAGGAGCACTGAGCCTGTACTGCGGGGATGCGGCGATCGCCGAAGAACTGGCGCAGGAGGCGCTCGCTCGTGCCTATCGGGACTGGAAGAAGGTAAGTCAGCTCGACAATCCCGAGGGCTGGGTATACCGGACCGCGTTCAACGTCGCGCATTCGCATTTCCGCAGGCGGACCGCCGAGCGCCGCGCCAACGACAGGGCTCGGACGCAGGCGATTGCTTCCTTTGAGACCTCGGATGCGGCCGCAGATGCCGTCGCTTTGCGAAGCGCGGTTGCCCGTCTGCCGCGCCGGCAGAGGACGGCCGTCGTGCTGAGGTTCTTCGCCGACTTTTCGGTTGCCGAGGTTGCGCGCCTTATGGAGTGCCCCGACGGCACCGTCAAGACGCTCACGCGCAAAGCCCTGTCGGTCCTGAGGTTGCAACCCGAGGTTCAGGAATTCGAGGAAGTCCCAGATGCCCGCTGATCCACGCCGTTCGCTGCAGGATGCCGCCGCCCAACCGCAGCGACCTCCCGACATCGAAGCAATTCAGAAACGCGGTCGACGTCTGCGCGGTCTGCGAGTGGTGGGAGCGCTCGGCGTAGTAGTCACCATCCTTTTCGTCGCCACGGCCACCGTCGCCCTCGTCGACGACGATCGCAAAGAACTCCCTCCGGCGGAGACCGGACCCTCTGCATCCCCGGGCGAGGACGAGTTCGTAACGCACGAAAAGGGTTCCTCCTGGCCCTTCCGCGTACGGGTACCGGCAGATTGGTACTGGGCCGAGGAGTCGCTTACCCCGAAGCTCGTCGATCCCCGCGAGCTCTTCGCAACGGGAACGTTTCCGCCCGAGTTCCGCCGGACCGATTGTTCGCACCTACCGGGGAGTGCGCTGCGTGACGTCTCGTCGAGCGATGCGTTCGTTACCGTGCAGGAACGCCTCCGAGGGTCGCAAACGTATCCCGACCGGCCCGCCGACTTCCGCGCCGAAGCGCGTCCGGCCGGGGGGCTCGAATGCGTCCCCGAGGACGCCGCCTATGACACCTATTGGATTCCTTTTAACGATGAGGGTCGCGCCTTCTACGCGCTGTTGGTGATTGGCAAGGACGCGCGCGACGCCACGAGAGACGACGCGTGGGCAACGCTAAACAGCTTCACGTCGCTGCCGTGGGAGCCCACCGATCCGCCCGGCGCAGGAGAGGAGAGTGGCGGTCGCATCGCTTTTCTAAGCGCCCGGGGGGACAACTCTGAACTGGATCTCTTCACCATTCGTCCCGACGGTTCCGGCCTGCGGCAGGTCACCGACACGGGCTTTTCGGGGACGGGCCCGGTGTGGTCGCCGGGCGGCAACCACCTGCTGGTGGCCCGGGGGCTCGGCGAGGGCGCCTCGGAGCTCGTGATCCTCGATGCCGCCACGGGTGAGTATGACGTCGTGCTCACCGACGACGAGGACGAGCGCCTGCTCAACCCACAGTCGCCGGCGTGGTCTCCCGACGCGCGCACGATCGCCTTTGCGAGCTCTGCGGGGGAGATCTACGTTATCGAGCGCGACAGCACGGGTCTCGAACGCCTGTTTGCTCCCGAGGGCGGCTGTGGAGCGCAGTATCCGGAGTGGTCTCCCGAAGGTACGCGCCTCGCCTACACGCTCGACTGTCCCGGTGGAGGCATCTTCTCGATCGACATCGACGGCACTGACGTTCGACGAGTAACCGGCAATCGCCGTGACCTGCAACCCGCGTGGTCGCCCGATGGCGACCTGATCGCTTTTTCCCGGGACGGTGAGCAGATCTATGTGACGAGCGCCTCGGGGGCCGGCGGGCCGACCGCCTTAACCGAGGAGGCGGACAACTACGAGCCCGACTGGGCACCGGACGGCTCGGCGATCGTTTTCGGGTCCAATCGTTCCGGCCGCCAGGACATCTACGTGATGGATGCCGACGGCGAGGGAGAAAGGGCGCTCACGGACGACCCGGCCCCCGACTACGCACCGGACTGGGGCCCCTAGGGGGAGAGTCGACTTCGCTGCTCAAGTAGACATAATCGAGATTATGGGCGTTTTGGCAACGTCTCCCTCAAGTCAGGCTCGCCCTCGATGCAGTGATCCGTTAGAACCTCGGCACCTCGCAGTTCACCCTCTGCTCGGCCCTCCGGCACTCGTCGCGGCCAAAGCCTCCATCCAGGAGGTCGAAGCCGGTTCCGCCGTTCAGGTAGTCATCCCCGGAAGATTGTTCAGCCGTCGTCGGAGAGTCACCGAAGATCGTGTCGTCACCCTCCTTTCCATACAGCGAGTCGGCATTTGGACCCCCCTCGATAACATCGTCGCCCTCGCCGCCGGTGATGAAGTCGATGCCGAATTCGTAAGGCCCTCCGAGTTCGTCATCTCCGCCTCGACCATCGAGCACGTCCGACCCCAAATCTCCCTCGAACACGTTCTTCTCGTCATCGCCAAGAAAGATGTCTCGGACTGAGGAGCCCGTAGCTCCTTCAATCCCCCGCAGGTTTAACTTCCCACGGCGGGCTATGTCCTTTCTGAGGTTCACATGCCGGACACGGTGCAGGAGATCCATGCCTGGGCCGCCGTATACGGGACCTCGGCTTACAACCGGCGCGTAGAGATGATCGTCGCCGGCTCCGCCCCCAATCATGTCGATGCCTGGGCTCGATAAAACCCAGTCACCCCCCCCACCTGCGGCAATCACGTCATTACCTGCCCCGCTGAATACTTGGTTGTCGTCCCCGTTGCCATTGATCGTGTCGTCGCCGCGGGCGGAATAAACGTCTTCGATCTCGCCCAGCCTGTCGCGCCCCCGGCCGCGTGCGATCCCGGAGGCCAGATCGACTCGAGCATCCCCAGCGCTCTTACGGAACTCGATTGCGTCGGAGAGACCTTCGTGGCGCTCGGGTCCGCCGTGGATTCTATCGTCGCCCCGATTCGCGATGAAGTGGTCGTCGCCCTGGCCTCCGAACAAGCGGTCGTCGCCAGGGCCCGACTGAATGTAGTCGGGCCCTGGTC
>JALZEI010000249.1 GCA_030862115.1 Actinomycetota bacterium | reverse complement strand
GCCCTCTTCGATGGCGCTCATCACGACGATGCCGCTCTCGAAGAAGGGGTAGTTGCTCCAGGCGCCGACGAACTCCGGCGGGTCCGGCCCCGGGCGGATGTCGAAGAAGCCCACCTCGTTCAGTTGGCCATTACCCAGGGAAGTGTTGTTGAAGTCGAGTATCCGGAGTCCGGCGCCGTAGTTCGCTTCGTATACGAGGTCGTTATCGATGTACAGGTTGTGGTCGATAGCCGTCGTGTCGTGAGCGAACGCCTTCGGCTCCCTAGGTTCGTCGAGGTCCAACGCGTCCATGATGTACGTCGTGGTGTTGTCGACGGTTCCCGCCTGCTCGTCGCTTTCATCGCCGAACAGGAAGAACCGGTGGTTCGGCGACAGCCAGCCCTGGTGTGTGTAGGCCGCCTGTGGATAGTGCCACTGCGAGATCACGACGGGGTTGCTCTTGTCGGTGACGTCATAGATCGTCACGACCTGCTCGTTCGAGCCGAAGCAGATCTCTCGGCCCTGGTAGTCCTGGTCCGGGCCACGGTAGACGACGCATTGGACGTCGTGGACGTAATTGTGCTCGGGGGGATCGGTCACTCGGGCACAGTTGAGAAACTTGGGGTTCTTCGGGTCGCTGATGTCGACCATGTGCAGTCCGCCGTTCTGACCGCCGGGGCCCGAACTGACGCACGTATTGCTCCCGACCACATAGGCGACATCGGTCTTCTCGTTGATCGCGATGTTGTGGGCGTTGCCGAGCTCCAGGTCCTCATCGTCGGCTCCCCGATACACGGCATCCGCCGTGAAGATCTGCGGCACGGAGGCCGGGTCGCGCAGGCGCCTCAGGTCGAAGACCTGCATACCGTGGCCGGTTATCTCGGAGACGATGAACGCCCAGTTGCCGTCCACCTTGATGTCACGCCAGAGAACGAAGTCCGGCGGCGCATCCTCCGCCGTCGGCAGGGATCCCACCGTGCGTGGGTCCTGGGGGTCCGTCACATCTATGAAAGTCGTCTCCAGCGCGCTGCCGACCAGCGCGTACTCGCGGCCCGTCTTGGGGTCGGTCCAGCCCCAGACGTCGTTGCCGCTGCCCGCGCCGGCACCGCCGAGAGGGACCATGCTCTCCAGGTCGACGTTCTTGCACGGGAACGGCCCCGCCATCCCCTCCTGGCACTCGACACGTTGCGCTGCGTTCGACGCGGGTGCGATCGAAACCCCGGGCGCTGGGCTCCTCGTCGTCGGCTCCGCGTCGGCGGTTCGCGACGGTGCAACCTCAACCTTCCGGTCGAGCTCAGTCTCGACCTCTTGGGGAAGGGGGGTCGCGTCGATCGATGGCGTCGGCGTCGGGGCAGGCTGAACCAGCGGCGCGTCGGGATCTTCGGGCGCAAAGCCAACACGCTGACCGGAAGCAGTGGATGGCACTGCCAGCAGCATCGCAACGAGCAGAGCGGGCAAACCGACGATCTTCATCCGGCCAACATGCATTGCTTACCCCCGATCAGCGAGCGATGCGAGTGCGCGATAGCCGTGCTCGCGCCACGTGACGCACCTGTTTCCCCCAAGCGTCTACCTCTTTCCTTTCCCATCCACAGCTGAGTTATGCGGGCGGTTCGTCCCGTGTGTGTCGTAGGCACGCTGAAGGTCCTCGGTCACCAGTTATCGCGAAACCGCAGGTGGAGCCGTGCCCATTGTGTTGTGCCCAGTTGTCCTGCTACGTGAGACAGCGCCCGCGCCCCCACGAGTTAACTTGGAGGCAAGAAACTTCGAGGGGGAGCCGCATCTGTGCGTGTTACGCCAGGGACATCGGCCCTCGCGCTCCGCCGGGGGCAACGAACCGTCCTGAGCCTGTCGATCCTGTTTCTGTTGCTCGGGCCGCTGGCCTCTGTGGTCGGTGCGGGGGCCCAGGGACCAACGGCGCTCGTTACGGAGGTGGACGGTGTGATCACCCCGGTGATCGCCGACCATCTCCGCGAAGGTCTCACGCGCGCGGAGAAGGAGGGCCACCACGTATTCCTGATCGAATTCGACACACCAGGCGGGCTCGATACCTCGATGCGGGACATCATCAAGGCGTTCCTCGGTGCCGATGTCGCGGTGGTGGTCCACGTGGCCCCATCCGGAGCACGCGCCGCCTCCGCCGGCGCGCTCATCACGATGTCCGCGCACATCGCCGCCATGGCCCCGGGGACGGCGATCGGGGCGGCGACACCGATAGATCTCGAAGGGGGTGAAGACGTCGAACAGAAGATCATCGAGGACGCCGCGGCGTACGCGAAGTCCGTGGCCCGGGCCCGAGAACGCAATACGGAGTTCGCCGAGGACGCGGTACGGGAGGGTCGCTCCGTCACTGCCGAGGAGGCGGAGCGGACAGATGTAGTGGATCTACTCGCGCCGAACCGGACAGCGCTACTCGAGGCCATCGACGGGGAGACGGTGACGATGGCGAACGGAAGCGAGCTCACGCTCAACACCCGCGACGTGGAGATCGTCCCTTACGAGATGGGGACGTTCCGGTCGGTGCTGCAGTGGCTGACCGACCCCAACCTCGCGTTCCTGTTCATGTCCATCGGGACCCTGGCCATCATCTACGAGCTCGCCAACCCGGGACTCGGGGGCGGCGCGGTCGTGGGGGTGATCCTGATCCTGCTCGCCCTGTTCGCCCTGGCCGTCCTGCCCGTCAACGCGTTGGGGGCTCTCCTCCTCGGACTCGCGGCGATCATGTTCGTGGTGGAGATCTTCACCCCGGGGATAGGGGTGGGGGCCGCGGGGGGCACTGCGTCGCTCGTCCTGGGTGGGCTGTTCCTGTTCCGCGGCCGGGTCGAGGTGGATCTCGAGGTGCTCATCCCCGTGGCGATCGTCGTCGGCGGTGCCACCGTGCTCGCCGGTCGACTGGCGTGGCGGACTCGGCGGCTCGCGCCCACCACCGGGGAGGGCGGGCTCCTGGGCTCGGTCGCCGTTGTGCGGTCGGCCAGCGGGACGAGCGGCCAGGGGATGGTGGGGGGCGCGTGGTGGAACCTCACGACCAAGGGCGAGCAACTGCGGGAGGGCGCCACCGTGCGTGTGGTCGACGTTGAGGGGCTCAACCTCGTCGTCGAGGAGCAGGAGTCACCGCAGCCACAGGAAGACGAGGAGACGAAGGAGAGAGGAGAGCCATGACCACAGGGACGCTTGGCATCGCCATCGCGGTGGTGCTCATCGCAATCATCGCCATCTCGGCTATCCGTATCGTGAAGGAATACGAGCGCGGAGTCATCTTCCGACTGGGGCGGGTGATCGGGGCGAAGGGCCCCGGCCTGTTCTTCATCATCCCGATAATCGACCGGATGGTGAAGGTAAACCTCCAGACGGTGACCATCGACATCCCGAGCCAGGACATCATCACCAGGGACAACGTCACGGTCCGGGTCAACGCGGTCACCTACTTCAACGTGGTGGACCCAATAAGGGCCACGGTTGCGATCCAGG
>JALZEI010000236.1 GCA_030862115.1 Actinomycetota bacterium | reverse complement strand
CCGTGGGGCGCCCCGTGGTCGGGGCGCTGGGCTCGGGGGCCGGTGCTTCGACGGGAGTGGTCTGTCGGCGAACGCCGCGCTGCGCCTTTACGCGCGCGACCTTGGCCCGCGCCTCGGCCACCTGCGGCGAGGAACCCCTTTCCATCTGCTCTCGCCGGACGCGCCGGTAGACCTCCTCCGGGTCCTCCGCGGGGGCCTCGTCGTCCGCGGGGGCCGCCGGGGCCGCCGGGGCCGGCGCAGCCTGAGACGGTTCGGCCGTGCCCGGTAACCGTCCCTGCTCCGAGGGTGCCGCCGGCTCGACCGGACCGCGCTGGGGTGGTTCCTGTCCGACGGCCGTGTCCCGCGTGGGGGCCGGACCCGCCGTCGCGACCGAAGCGGCGGATTCCTCCTCGGCCTTGACGTCCTCCTCTAGTCCGGGTGCGGGCTCTGTCTTGGCGCGCTCCGGGCTCGTCTCGGCCGCCTGCTCCGACTCCGGAAGCGTGCTCACCGGCCGGTCCGCCTGGGGGGCGGAGGTGCCCTCCTTCGGAGCGTCCTGAGCCTGCTCGGGCCGTCCCTCCGCCGCCGACGAGGTCGTCGTGGCCGGCCGCGCTCCGGTCGGACCGAGCGTGAGCGTGGGTGCGGGCGCTCCGCCGTTCTGCGGTGTCGATTGCGCGGCCGGCGGCTGGCCGGGTAGCTCCGCACCCTCCTCGAGCTCGGGTGGAGGAAGGACGGTGGCCATCCAGTCCGACAGCTTCTCCTTCTCGTGAGTCAGTTCGCGGATGTCGTACTCCGCGTATTCGAACTCGCGACTCCAGAACAACGCGTCGTAGGGACAGACCTCGACACAGATCCCGCAGTACATACAGAGCGCGTAGTCGATCGCGAAACGATCCAGGACGTTGCGCTTGCGAGGTCGCCCGCCCTCCCGCTTCGGAGGAAGCGTCTCCTTGTGCGAGTCGATGTAAATGCACCAGTCGGGACACTCGCGCCCACACAACATGCACACCGTGCAGTTCTCTTCCTTGAGAGCGATGACGCCGCGGGTGCGCGCGGGTAGGTCCTGCTTCTCGTCCGGGTACTGGATGACCGTGTTGTGTTTGAAGAGGTGTTTGAGAGTTACGAACAAGCCCTTGAGCAAACCCTGACCGAAGCCCTGCTTGCGCGCGCGGACGAGTTCGTGGTCATGATGTCGTTCGTCTATCGCCATGCGGACCTCACGCGTACAGCACCCAGCCGCCGGTGACGAGGATCAATGCCAGCGAGACGGGGATCAGGACCTTCCACGCGAAACTCTGGAGCTGGTCCTCACGCAGACGCGGGAAGGTCGGACGTATCCACAGGAAGACGAAAACCATGAACATCGTCTTTCCCAGGAACCAGAAGACCCCGGGGATGACCTCGAGCGGCTCCCACGGGACGATCGGCCGGAACCCGCCGAGGAACAGGGTTGCACCGATGCCTGCGAAGGCGACCATGTGGCCCATCTCCGCGAACATGTGGCTGAAGATGTAGCGCATGCCCGTGTACTCCGTGAACGGGCCGGTGATGATCTCCGATTCCGCGACCGGCATGTCGAAGGGCGGCCTCGTCATCTCCGCAATTGCGCCCAACAAGAACACGATGAACAGGGCGAGACCTATTCCCGGTGGCCACACCAGGAACGGCCAGTCCTGCGCCTGCACGATGTCCACGAGCGACAGAGAGCCTGCGAGCATCGCCACCGCCGCCGCAGTCAGAACGATCGGTAGCTCGTAGGCGATCAGTTGCGCGGCCGAACGAAGAGCGCCGATCAGCGCGTACTTGTTGGCCGACGACCACCCCGCGATGAGCACGCCGATCGCGGACACCGACGAGATGGCAAGCAGGTAGAAGATGCCGACGTCTAGATCCTCGACGATCAGGTTCTGGTCGATCGGAATGACGAGATAGATCAACAAGACGGGAACGAAGATGGCGGCGGGGGCGAGGCTGAAGACCTTCTTGTCCGCGGCGGCCGGGATGATGTCCTCTTTGTAAACGAACTTCAGGCCGTCGGCGAGCGTCGTGGCCCATCCGTGAAAGCCGCCGGGATACATCGGCCCGAGCCGGTGCTGGAGATGCGCCATGACCTTGTGCTCGGCGTAGCCCCCGACGAGCGCCGCCATCGGCACGATCCCCAAGATCACCACGATCTTGACAATGAGGATCTGCCAGTCGGTCAGGTTGAGTTCAATCATCGATCGATGTCACCCAGCACGAAGAAGAACGATCCGAGAATGGCGATCATGTCGGCCACAAAGGTGTCTTTGAGGATCACCGGCAGCACCGATACGTTGCTGTAGGAGGGCGTCCTGATCTTGAGCCGGTAAGGACGGCGGTCCCCATCGGAGATCAGGTAGTAGCCCAGCTCACCCAGCGGGTTCTCCGCGTGCGCGTAGACCTGGCCCTTCGGCGGCTGGATGACGCGCGGCACCTTGCCGAGTACGGGGCCGGACGGCATGCCCTCGATCGCCTGCTCGACGATCTTGGCCGACTCGACGACCTCGTGGACCAGAACCCAGAAGCGGTCGAAGCAGTCGCCGTTGGGCGCGGTGCAGACGTCGAAGTCGAACTGCTCGTATACGAGATAAGGGTCGTCGCGCCGCAAGTCCCTGTCGATTCCCGAGCCTCTCGCGATCGGTCCCGAAACTCCGTACGAGTACGCGACCTCTTTGTCGAGCACTCCCACTCCTACGGTGCGCTCTTTGAAGATCTCGTTTCCGATAAGAAGATCCTCGTAGTCCGGAAGTCTCGCGATTACCTGGCGTACTCCCTTGAGAGCCTGGGTGAAGAAGCCCTTGGGGGCGTCCTCCTTGACTCCACCGGGACGCATGAAACCGAAGTGCATGCGGCCCCCGGTGGCCATCTCCAGTGCGAGCTGGATGTCCTCGCGCTCGCGGAAGGCATAGAAGGTCGGTGTGATTGCGCCGAGCTCCGCGCCGAACGAGGCAAAAAACATCAGGTGGTTGAGGATGCGGTTCATCTCGACCATCGCCACGCGCAACCACTGCGCGCGGGGCGGCACCTCCAGCCCGAGAAAGTTCTCGACAGCCATCGCGAGCGGCAGCTCGTTCGAGATGCCCGACAGCCAGTCCATGCGCGACACGAGGTTGGTGATCTGGCGGTAGTCGCGCTGCTCCACGAGCTTTTCGTAGCCGCGGTGCATATAGCCGATGATCGGCTGCGCGTCGACGAGCTTCTCGCCGTCGACCGTCGCGAGCAAACGGAAGACCCCGTGCGTCGCCGGATGCTGCGGGCCGACGTTGAGGATCATCTCCTGCGTCTCTAGCGGACGATCCGACTCGACCTCCGCTGTGTCCGGCGAGTAGTCGAGGTCCTTCGTCTCGACCTTGGTTACGTCATCAATGCGGTGCGCCATTACCTGCCCGCCGCGGCTTCTTCGGGGTCCTTGGCGCCGGGCCAGTCCTTGACCATGCGAGAGGGCAGCTTGAAGGACTTGCGGAGGGGGTGGCCCTCGAAGTCCTCGGGAAGATAGAGAGGGGCGAGGGCCGGGTGTCCGTCGAAGACGATGCCCAAAAGCTCCCACGTCTCGCGCTCCGCCCACAACGCTCCGCCGAAGACGCCGGTCAGGGTGGGGCAATGAGGGTTCTCAATGTCAATCGGCGCGTGGACGTGCACGCGGATGCCGTGCTCGGGCGACTGAACGTGCACGAAGATCTCGAGCCCGGCGGGGTTGTCGGCGAAGGTGCTCCAGTCGATCCCCGAAAGAAAGGTGAAGTACTTACACGCGACTTCGGGCGCGTCGCGGAGTTTCTTCATCACCTCGACCAGGTTGTCGGTGGTGGTGGTGACCGCGACATCGCGCAGGTTCAGCTGCACCTCGGTGGCGAGGTCGCCGAGCGCGTCGCGAACGCGCTCCAGGGCCTCGTCCGGCTCGAGGCGGGTTGCGGGCACGGCCCTAGATCCCTCCCGCCAGTCCCGGCCCGGGAATGTGCGGAACCAGCGCGTCGTGGCCTTTCCACTTCTCCGAAGGGTTCTCGCCGGCGATCTTTTCCTGTAGTCGAATGACTCCCTGCAAAAGAGCTTCGGGCCGGGGCGGACAACCCGGTACGTAGACGTCGACCGGGATGATCTGGTCGACGCCCTTAGTTACGGAGTAGGAGTCCCAGTAGGGCCCCCCGCAGTTGGCACACGATCCCATCGAGATCACGTACTTCGGCTCGGGCATCTGGTCGTAGACCCTCTTAAGGGGTGCGGCCATCTTGTCGGTGACCGTCCCGGCGACGACCAAAAGGTCCGCCTGGCGAGGAGAGGCGGGGAAGGGGATGACGCCGAAGCGGATGATGTCGAACTTGCTGGCGATCGCGGCGCCCATCTCGATCCCGCAGCAGGCGAGCCCGAACTGCATCATCCACAAGGAGTACTTCCGGCTCCAGTTGAGGGCCCAAGAAATGGGACTCGGGAGCTTGACCTTCTCGATTACGCCCATTCCAGCACCTTCTTTTTGATTGCGTAGAGGAGTGCGAAGGCCAAGATGGCGATGAAGATGATCATCTCGACAAACGCCTGGGTCCCGAGCCGCTCGAAGACGATCGCCCAGGGGAACAAAAAGACCGCCTCGACGTCGAAGACCACAAACAAGAGCGCGAACAGGTAGTAGCGGACGTTCGCCTGCGACCAGCCGTGCCCGACGGGATCGATTCCAGACTCATAGGTCGTGTATTTCTCCGGGTGCGGAACCGAGGGCCGGAGCAGCTTCGATAGCTGGAGGGTGCCAAAGACCAGCACGACGCCGACGATGGCGAAGATGCCGATGGTGACGTACTGACCGAAGTAACCCTCAGGCAACTAAGCAGCCGCTCCTCGTTGCGTTACAGGACTTTTTCGCCACGCTTTCGGCGACGGACCGGCCGCCGCCCGCTCTGTTCTGATCGGACTCGTTCAGCCGGGTGAAAGTGCGTCACGAGCGCGCTTCCAAAGTCGTAAAAAAGCACCGATTACCTGCGAAAACTTATCACGCAGGCCGAGCGCAACCGCAGTTAGTTTGTTCGTTCGTGAGCGGTCAAACGACCGTCGCCGCAAGCACTCCGCGCGGCCTTCGCGCGGCCATCGTGAAGACACTTTTCGCCTGTTCTCGAGGACCACCGTCTCTCGCATCCCTCTCTATCGAGCGGTTGTCCGAGCGCGACATCGGGGAGCGAGGTCCGCGCACCGGGCCAGAGCATGGTGGCCTATCGACCGTGCCCTGGAGATCCTGAGTTGGCTATCTCCTCGCGGGAGACGTTCCTCGGACTCCTCGGACTCACCGGTTGCGCGAAAGTAACCGCCGCCGCTTTGGCCTTGGGGGCCCTTTGTTCGGGGCTCAATCAACGGACGGCCTGCAGAGCCCGCGGGGGCCGGCCCCGAGTTCACGCCGCCGGACCCATTACGGGGCTCCTTGTTACTTCGGCACAACCTCTTCATAATGTGAATAGCAATGGAGACTCCCCTGGGAAGGCTGCGGATCGGACAGCTGGCGCGGGCCGTCGGCGTCGACCCGCCCACGATCCGCACGTGGGAGAGCCGCTACGGAGTGCCCGCTCCCGACCGCACGGACGGCGGCCACCGCCTCTACCCGTCCGGCGAGGTCGAGAAGGTAACGGCCATGCGCCGGCTGATCGAGGCGGGCTACCGGGCCTCGGAGGCGGCGCGCACGGTGTCCGGTGCCGCTGAGGGATCGTCCGCGGGGGCACCTCCGATCTCGCGCGAGCACTTAACGGCCCTGCTGACCGAGGGCGACTTGGCGAGTCTCGAGATACTCGACCGAGTGGCGGCCCGGATGTCGCTCGAGAACGTGATCGCCGACGTCGTCTCACCGGTCATGAGGGAGGTCGGCGAGCGCTGGGCATCCGGGGCGATCTCGGTCGCCGAGGAGCACGCGGCCAGCGCGCTGGTCTCCTCCTGGTTGGGGTCCCATCTCCGGTCGATGCCTCCCCCGCTGCGGCCCGGCCCGATCGCCATGGCGACGCCCCGTGGAGAACGACACGAGCTCGGCTTGACGATGGCTTCGATCTTCCTGCGCCGGCAGGGAGTCCCGGTGCTCTATCTGGGGGCCGACGTTCCCGCCGACGACCTGGTGGACATGGTCCACGAGCGCGACGTCAGGGCCGTGTGCCTAGCGGTGTCGACCGAGCACGGTAGAGACGGTTTAGAAGACGCCGTCGCCGCGCTCGGCGAGGCCGCGCCCGAGGTCCCCGTCGCGGTGGGGGGTGCACTTATGGACTCGATAAAACCGCCCGCTCCGGCGGAACGACTTCCCTCCGACTATCGCGTCGCCACCAGTGCGCTTCTCGACCTTGTGGCCTAAGGCTCGTCGTTCTTCTCTCGCAACTCTCGTTCGCGGCGGCGCAGATCCGCCTCCCAGTCGCGGAGCTTCTTCGAGCGATTGTCGAGATTCCTAAGGAAGTCCGGCGAGTCTTCAGGACCTATAGGACCGCGCGGTCGCGGTGGAGGACGCGGGTTGGTGTCGCCCGGAGCAAAGCCGGCGCTCGGAGGTCGTCCGAGCAGCAGCCACGCGAGCGAGCCGATGATCGGCAGGAAGATGACGATGATCAACCAGAAAATCTTCGGCATGTTTCGCATCAGTGCTTCCTCGGTCGCAATGATGTCGAAGATGCAATAGACCCACAGCGCCAAAGTGACGAGGGCTCCAATCCCGTAGGCCATGTCGTTAGTCCTCGAGCCGGGCTTTTTTGGCCTTGTCCATCTCCTTGGCCGCCTTGAGCCCGCGGTCCCGCAGCGCAAACAAGGTCAGCCGCTTGCGATCCATCGAAAAGAAACGCTTGCCGTGTTTGCGAAGTGCTCCCCGGTCGATCTCGATTCCGAGGCCGGGCCCGCTGGGAGGCTCGAGCATGGCCTTATCGTGCAAGAAAGGTTCCTTCAGCATCGCGTCGCGGCCTTCGGGTACCCAGCCGGGAGGATCGAGCGGGTATTCGAACAGGGCTTCCGACGCGAAGCCCGAAGCAAGGAATACGTGCAGGTTAACGGCCATGCCGACGCCGTTCGTCCACGTGTGCGGCGTATAGGACAGGCCCTCGTGTCGACACAGCTGCGCTATCTTCAGTGTCTGGGCGACACCGCCGGTGAATATCGCGTCGGGCTGGAAGATCGAATAACAATTGCGCTCGATCATCATGGCGAGCTCCGGATAGGCCGAGGTGTGCAGCTCGCCGCCCGCAATGGGGACGCGCGAGTATTGCGACAGCTCGCTCAAGTCGTCGTAGGCATCCATCGGCAGCGGCTCCTCGATCCAGGCCACCCCCGCGTCGGCGCAGACATCCGAGAAGCGTTTGGCACGCGCGAGGTCCCACAGCGGCGCGTCGGAGACCGCGGTCACGCGCCACGCCTGGTTGGCATCGACGCCGACGGTCATATCGTGGCCGACCTCCGCCAGCGTCGTCTTCACCTGAGCGGCGTCGGCGTCCTCGTCTTCGTGCACCCGGATCTTTAGGGCCTTGAAACCCTCCTCGAAGCGGGCATGCGCCTCCTTCACCCGCTCGGGACCGCTCTTGATCTCGCCGGTCGAGGCATACAGGTTGATCGCTTGCTTCGTCCCACCGAGCAGCTCGTAAAGAGGCTTGCCGGCGATCTTCGCCTTGATGTCCCAAAAGGCCGGCTCGATCCACCAGTTGCGCCAGCCGAGATAACCGATCTCGCGGAGCCGCTGCTGCATCAAATGGATGTCGGTGGCGTCCTCGCCGATCAGGTAGGGGCCGATGAGGTTTCCGAGACCGGCCCTTTCCTTGCCGATGGCCGGCCCGGCGCTCCACCCCTCGACTCCGTTCTCGGTGATTACGCGAATGAGGGTGCAACGATTCTCGTTCTGCGGGAAACCTGGGATCCAGGAGGGCCGGAAGGTCGCCGGTAGGGGGGCCGAGAAGTGGTAAAGCTCCACGCGGGCAATGCGCTCGCTGCTGCCACGCATGATCCCATCGAGTCCGCCCGCGCTCACCATGTCATTTGTTTACCAAACTCAGGCCCCACGGGGGGGCCGGTCTCCTTCAGCTTGTTCATCCACGGGTGCCAACGCCTTGATGTAGAGCTCTTTGGTTTGTGCCACGACGCGCTCGAGCATCTCGTCATCGTGGAACGCGATCGCGTTACCGAGGGCGGTCGCCGCGGCCAAGTTCAACAGATATGCGGTCATCTCCGGGTCCGAAGTGTGCACGTAGCCGAGTCGGATGCCCTCACCGATCACTCGCGACAGCACATCATTGAGGCCACTCTGCAACGGCAACGGGTCGGCGATCACTGCTGCCCGCCCGACGTGTCGGGCTAGGACCTCTGACGCTGCCCGGTTCTCGAGTCCGTACCCGACCATCCCGTCGATGAGCCGTTCGACGACCTCCTCGTAACTGACGATCTCTCCGCTCACTTCCTCCTCAGCGAGCACGACGGTCGCGATAGCAGCGACGCGGTCGAGGAGCCCGGCTTCGAAGTCCTCCCGGA
>JALZEI010000178.1 GCA_030862115.1 Actinomycetota bacterium | reverse complement strand
GTTGACCAGAGTCCGCGGCGGCCACCACCCTGCGCGCGACCCTTTTTAGTTTCTCGGCATCGCCTACAGACGTACCACCGTATTTCTGCACGATAAGTGCCATCGATTCAACCTAAACCGTGGGGGTGTGGGGGCGTAGGGACGGTAGGTCGCTGCTAACCGCAGTGTTTGGCGTTGCCTCCGCCCTGGCCCTTGCCGGGATGATCGATGCAGTCTCGTCCTTTGTCGGGCTGCGGATCGGTGTGGGCCGACTTGACCTTGCCGGTGTCGGGTGGAGGAGGTGGAGCCGGGGGTTCGGGTTTGTCGGGCTTGGCGGGCTTGTCGGGCTTGACCGTGGGAGCCGGATCCTTCGGCTCCTTGTCATCCTGGTCCGATCCATTGGAACGCTTGTCCCCATCGTCGGAGTCGCCGTTGTCACCCCGCCCGTCTTTCGTTCCGGGGGTGCGGTCGCCCTCTTTCTTGTGCGCTTCGGCTAGACCCGCCTCGGCCGCCGAGGGCCCGAAATTCCTCCGCTTGAGCAGGGCCTTGTCGGCCGACCGGAGCTCGCTCAACGGACCCGGATCGGTGCCGGATTCGAGTGACTCGATCTCCTGCGAAGGCGTGGCTTGCTGTGAAATCACCGGGGGCGATCCCGCGGGGGCCCCCATCATTCCCGCAATAAGCAGAGAGCTCGCGCCGACGGCCCCCACGACGGGCCCCACCCCCGTGGAGGTGGTGCGCGCGCTCCACGAAAAGGCCCTGCGGAGCAGTTTGTAGAAACCGCCGAAGGCGAGGAACCCCGCAACCGGCGACCGGCGAGCCTCCAGTTCTAAGAAGGCGTCCACCACGATCGGGTCGAACTGATTGCCTGCTTCGACCCGAAGCTCTTGCAAGGCTTCCGACCTATCAAGACTCGATCGGTAGGGGCGCGTGGAGGTCATCGCATCGTAGGCGTCGACGACCGCGATGATGCGAGAAAACATCGGGATGGTGGATCCCTCCAGCCCATCCGGATAGCCGCGCCCGTCCCATCTTTCGTGGTGGTGACGAATGCTTTCGACAACGACCGGGTTCTGCACACCCCGCGACACCATCCATGCACCGACGACCGAGTGCTCCTGAACGATGGATCTTTCATCTTCGGTTAGTCGGCCGGGCTTGCGAAGTACTCGGCTGGGGACGCGGATCTTTCCAACGTCGTGGAGAGACGCGGCAAGTTTGAGGGTTTCTACTTCGTCGCCCTTCATTCCGAGCCGATGAGCGGTTTTCGTTGCGAGATGCTCCACCCGCGTCGAGTGTCCGTGTGTGTATGGGTCTTTCGCCTCGAGAGCGGTCGTTAGATCGTGCAGGATCTTGACGCGATCGGCTTTAGATATCTGAGCTCGCCGCAGCGGACGGCCCCTTCGATCGAGGCCGAGGATGCGAGTGCCTTCCTCCAAGCGCAGCTCGGCTCGCCGCCGTCGCCAGAAACCCCAGAGCATGAGCTCGTTGAAACAAAGGTCTACCGACTCGGGCCGCTTTCGCCACCACAGAGTTCCGAGGCTTGCGACGACGGCGCCCATCAAGGTGGCGACGACGACTCCGGCGGCGAGGGCCGAGGCCGTGCGGACGCTCACCGCGACGACCGCGGCGACTACCAGGGGAAGTCCCACTACCAAAAGAGTGGCAAGAATTGAATGTCGTAAGTAAAGACCGATGCTTGGTCTGGTTGACATATTGGCGCTAGCTACCCCCGCTGATAGAGGCCTAAACACTCGTGCCGTAGCCGAGGCCGGACCACCCTCCGTGATTGTTTAGTCACTTTACGTAAGGAAACGGGATCGCGCCAGTCGATTATCCGGTTCGTCCGTATCCTCCCTTTTTTCGCGGCTCGATCCAGCCGGTCCGGCTACTCGGCCAGGTTCCTACGGCCTTCGAGGGCGCGGCCGAGAGTCACCTCGTCGGCGTACTCGAGGTCCCCTCCGACGGGTAGGCCGCTGGCGAGACGGGTGACAGTGACGCCGAGGGGACCGAGAAGTCGGGCCAGGTACATCGCGGTCGCCTCGCCCTCGATGTTTGGGTTGGTGGCGATGATCACCTCCGACAACGCGGGGCTCCCGTCGCGGCCCCCCACCCGAGCGAGTAACTCGGGAACGCGCAGATCGTCGGGTCCTATCCCCTCGATGGGAGAGATGGCACCCTGCAGCACGTGATACAGGCCGTTGAACTCGCGGGTCCGTTCGATGGCCACGATGTCCGGCGGCTCCTGCACTACGCACACGACGCTGGGGTCTCGCCGTTCGTCTCTGCAGAACTCGCACAACTCCTGATCGGACACGTTGAAGCATCGCGCGCAGATACGTACGGTGCGCTTCATCTCGGCGATCGAGTTGGCTAGTCGAACCGCTTCTTCATCGGAGACCTTCAGGAGGTAGAACGCGACACGTTGCGCGCTTTTGGGACCAATTCCCGGCAGGCGCGCAAGTTCATCTATCAGTTGTTGAATGGGACCTGCGAGCAATCCGTGTCCTTTGCAGCTACATGCCGGGGAGGCCGAGTCCCCCCAGGCCACCGGCGAGGGGGCCGAGCGCCTGCTGCTGAGCATCTCGCGCTTTGGTGAGTGCATCGTTTACCGCAGCGGCGACCGCGTCTGCGAGCATCTCGATGTCGTCCTGGTCGGGCTCGCCGTCGAAGATGTCGGGATTGATCATGACCTTTTTCACTTCTTGATCGCCGGACACCACGACCTCGACCGCGCCTCCGCCGGCTCGACCGTCGAACTCGGCTTCGGCAAGCTCGTCTTGAGCCTTTTGCAGATCCGCGGCCATCTGCTGCATCTGCTTCATCATTCGCTGTCTGTCCTTCATCGTTCCCTCCGTTGGAGCTTCAAGAAGTCTTCTGGTCGATCACTTCGGCCTTCAACCCCTGCTTCAATAGCTCGACCGGATCCTGCTCCGCGGCCGGTTGCGATGACTCGAGATCGGTCGACTGAACGGGCTCTTCCGGAGAAGCTTGCCGGCCCGGCTTCGCATCGGCACGAGAGACGAAGCCGAGTGACGGCTTTATTCCGAGCGCAGCATGAAGACTATCGGCGAGAACGTCTTTGTTGTGTTGTTCGCTCATCGACGATCGGTGGAAGTCGAATTGCACTTCGACGACGAGATCGGATCCATCGAACTCCACCGGACGCGATGGGCTCAATAGACCCCAGACCCTTTTGCTTCTGTTGTTCACCTCTTTGAGGGTTGCGTCCCACGCATCTTTTATGTGCCCGAGTCCGATCTCGGCCGGGACGGATCCTCCGCCACCGGAGGGTTGCGCCACGGCCACCCGATCCTGATCGGGTTTCTTAGCCCGAGGTTCGTCTCGTTGGGCGGGCGTCGGTTCCTGGCGGGATGGCGGCTGGGTGACTTTCTCCGTCGGGGACGAGGCGGCCGGAACGGCCGGGGTTGAGGCCTCCACCGGGGCGGCGGCGGTCGAACGGCTCGCCGGCTGGAGCGCCTCGTTCGTGGGGGCGGGGGCTCCTCCGGCGATCCCCATCCTTCGCTCCAAACGCTCGATGCGCCCGAGTAGCCCGGAGGCCGACGGATCGGTGTCGGGGGACGCGCTGCGAACCAGGGCTATCTCGAGGAGCAGACGATGCTCGGGAGAGTTCCGCATTTCGGTCACTGCGCCCGACAGAAGGTCGATAACTCGCAGGAGACTCCCGGCGGAAAACGACTCGGCCTGCGTCGACAACAGAGTTATGTCCTCCTCGCTCATCTCAAGGAGGGCGTTCTCTTTGGCGGCCGTCTTCAAAAGCAGCATCGACCTCGCATGCGCGATCGCATCCAGGGCCAGCTGACGAGCATCCGCTCCTTGGGCGACTATCTGCTGCAGTTTGGAGAACACGGCGGCCAAATCCTCCGCGGCAATCGCATCGAATATGTCGCGCAACGCATCCTCGGTGCGATGTCCGAGCATCCCCTGCACTTCCTCTGCGGAGACGTGACCGCCGAAACTGCGAAGTTGATCCAGGACGGAGAGCGCGTCGCGCACACTGCCCTCGGCATGGCGTGCAATAGCCGACAAGGCTTCCGATGCAGCGTCTACCTCCTCGAGCTTCGCAACATGAGCCAGGTGCGTCTCGAGTTCCTCAACACCCACTCGGCGGAAGTCGAAGCGCTGCGTACGCGAGACGATTGTCGGCAGGACCTTGTGTGCCTCGGTCGTAGCCAGGACAAAAACCACATGAGATGGAGGCTCTTCGAGCGTCTTCAGCAATGCGTTGAAGGCGGCGGCCGACAGCATGTGGACCTCGTCGATGACGTAGACCTTCCGACGGCCGCCGGCGGTAGCCAGCGGGACCCCGGCGAGGATCTCCCGGGTTTCGTCGACCTTGGAATGAGAGGCGGCGTCCATCTCGATGACATCCAGAGAGGATCCGTCGGCGATCGAGACGCACGAGGTGCATTTCCCGCAAGGCGACGGCGTCGGGCCGGTCTCGCAGTTAAGTGCCTTCGCGAGGATTCGGGCCGTGCTCGTCTTCCCCGTTCCGCGGGGGCCCGTGAAGAGGTAAGCGTGGGCCACCCTGTCCTCAGAAATCGCGTTGGCCAGCGTCCTCGAAACGTGATCCTGTCCGAGGATTTCACCGAAGGTCTGGGGACGGTATTTGCGATAAAGAGAGAGATACGCCATCGCAACTCATCCTAGACGCCCCCTACGACACCAAAGCGTCCTAGAGATCGCGAAAGTGCTGCAGCGAAGGGGGTGTGGG
>JALZEI010000164.1 GCA_030862115.1 Actinomycetota bacterium | reverse complement strand
CCGGATCTCTCAACGTCCCCCCGGGGGTCAGCCTCCCGCACCAAGAAAGGAAGTTGCGTGGCCAAGAATCTCGTCATCGTCGAGTCGCCTGCAAAGGCGAAGACGATTGAGAAATACATGGGCAAGGACTTCAAGGTCCTCGCCTCCATGGGCCATGTGCGTGATCTTCCCAAGTCCGCTTTCGGAATCGAGGTCAACGGCGGGGTCAAGATTTCCTACGAACAGCTCGGTCAAGCGAACTCGAAGAAGGCCGTGGCGGCGATCAAGAAGGCCATGAAGGAATCCGAGAGCGTCTGGCTGGCGCCCGACCCCGACCGCGAGGGGGAGGCCATTGCCTGGCACATTGCCGAGCTGATCAAACTCAAGGGCGAACAGGCAAAGCGGGTTGCTTTCAACGAAATAACCAAGCGGGCCGTCGCCGACGCTTTCGAGAACCCACGATCGATCGACATGAATCTGGTCGACGCGCAGCAGGCCCGCCGCGCCGTCGACCGCATCGTCGGCTACAAGCTGTCGCCTCTGTTGTGGCGAAACGTCGGCCCCAATCTTTCCGCGGGGCGGGTACAAAGCGCCGCGCTTTTCATCGTCGTCGTCCGCGAACGGGAGATTCGAGCCTTCAACCCGCAGGAGTACTGGAACCTAACGGCGCATCTGGCGAAGGAAAGTGGAGCTACCTTCGATGCTCTCTATCCGGTCGGCGAGAAGGAGAAGTTCGTCCTCGGCGACGAGGGATCCGCGCAGGAGGCGGCGGAGCGCGTCCGTCCCGGTCCGTGGGCGGTCACCGCTGTTCGCAAAACCGAGCGTAGGAAGCGGCCCCCCGCGCCTTTCAAGACCTCCACGCTGCAGCAGGCGGCGTCCAGCAAGCTTGGCTTCCCGGCGTGGAAGACCATGAAGATCGCGCAAGGTCTGTACGAGCGAGGCCACATCACCTACATGCGTACGGACTCGGCGAACCTGTCGCAGGACGCGCTCGCCGATGCCGGTCGCGTTGTCGAGGTTCAATTCGGTAAGAAGTACCACTCCGAGCGTCGTTTCCAAGAGAAGGTAAAAGGTGCCCAGGAGGCCCACGAGGCCATCCGGCCCACAACTCTCGAGCGACTCCCAGCCGACATGGGAGCCGAGATGAACAGCGACGAGCTTCGCCTCTACGAAGTCATCTGGCAACGCACGATCGCCAGCCAGATGGCGGAGGCGATTTACGACGCGACGTCAGTCGACGTCGACTCAAACGGTGTTCAGTTCCGTGCAACCGGTCAGGTGTTGAAATTCGACGGTTACATGAAGGTCTATCTCGACAAGGGCGACGACGAGCCCGAAGAGGTCGAGGGACTGCTCCCCGAGCTCACCGAGGGCGAGAGCCTCACGCTTCAGACTCTCGACGCGGAACAGCACTTTACTCAGCCGCCTCCGCGTTATACCGAGGCAACTCTCGTGCGTGAGATGGAGCGTCTTGGGATCGGCCGGCCCTCGACCTATGCACCGACGGTGCAGGTCTTAGTGAACCGCGAATACGTGCGAAGCGAGAGTCGTCGCCTGCAACCGACACCTCGCGGAGAGGTAGTGACCGAACTCCTGGAGACCCACTTCCCCGAGATAGTCGAGGTGGATTTCACGGCGCGGATGGAAGAGGAGCTCGACGAGATCGCCGAGGGCGGTAAGCAGCTCGAGCCGGTCGTCCGAGACTTCTTCCAGTCGTTCATGACGCATATCGAAGAACAGAAGGACAAGATCAGCCGGCCCGAGAGGCCGACCGATCAGACCTGTCCTGACTGCGGCCGCCCGGTGATCCAGAAGTTCGGCAAGCATGGACTGTGGTTCTTGTCATGTTCCGGCTGGCCCGATTGCAAGTGGTCCCAACAACTTGATGAAGCCGGCGATCCACTGCCCGAGCCGGAGGGGACCGGCGAGCCCTGTCCCGAGTGCGGATCCGAGCTCGTTTCCCGGTCGGGGCGCTTCGGCCCCTTCGTGGGCTGCTCCAACTACCCCGACTGCAAGTACATAAAGAAGGAGCCCCCCAAAGAGACGGGCGAGAAGTGCCCGAACTGCGGTTCCGAGCTGGTCGAGAAGCGAGGCCGCTTCGGCCCCTTCGTGGGCTGCTCGAACTACCCCGAGTGCAAATACATCAAGAAGAACCCCCGAAAAAAGACTTCGGCGAAGAAGAAGACGGCGAAAAAGGCTTCTCGCAAGTCGTCGGCAAAGAGGACGGTCAAGAAAGCTCCGGCCTCGAAGCCCTCGGAGGAATAGGACCGCCCCGGGGGGCCGGGGCTAGGCTTGGGCCGGCCCGGCCGCTTCGAGGGGAGATTCGATACAGCCCGAACGCAACCTTCGCCTGCTGTCCGAGGAGACCGAGGAGCGCGTCTCTTATTGGACCCTGCTGAAGAACGGCAACTTCGCCCGTTTCTTCGCGGCGCAATTCGTCTCCAGCCTCGGCGACTGGATCGGGGTCATCGCGATTGCGGTCTATGCGGCCGAGCTCGCCGGAGAGACCGGCGTCGGTCTCGTCATGTCCGCTCGCGTGGTGCCGGGTTTCATCGTCGGCCCCCTGGCGGGAGTGATCGCCGATCGGTGGGATCGCAAGAAGACGATGGTCATATCTGATGTGGCGCGGGGACTGTTGCTGTTCTCACTCCCGTTTGTGAGAAACCTCATCTACCTGCTGATTGCTTCGGCGATCCTCGAGTCGCTGACACTCATCTGGGGGCCGGCGAAGGACGCCGCACTTCCCAACTTCGTTAAGCGGACTCACCTTCAACACGCCAACTCGTTGTCGTTGCTCGCCATTTACGGACCCTGGCCGCTTGCGTCGATCGTGTTTGCATCGCTCACCTTCTTAGGTGCGTTTCTCGGCGAGCACGTTCAGGTTCTCGAGGGACTGCAGACCCGCCAGGAGTCGCTGGCCTTCTGGGTCGATTCACTCACCTTTGGGTTTTCCGCACTAATGATCTCCACGCTTGCGATTCCGGCCACAAGAAGAACGGCGCGGCCTTTGGATTTCGGCGAGATCAAGCGGGATCTCGTCGAGGGACTCCGCTTTGTCTTCACGCACAAAAAGGTGCGTCCCTGGCTTATCGGGATCGCCTGCACCTTTGCCGCGGCCGGTGGAGTGTTCTCGCTCGGCTTGGGCTTCATACGCGAGGTCCTGGACGGCAGCAAGACCAGTTTCGGAGTGGTGATCGGGTTCCTGGCGACGGGCATGATCCTCGGTCTTCTGGCATCTGGTCTTTTAGGAAGACAAGTAAAGAAAGACGTGCTCTTTTCGGGAGCCCTGTTCCTTTTGGGAGGGTCTCTCATTCTTTTCGCGTCCATGAGCGGGCTTGGTCCGGCCATCCCCATCGCCAGCGCCCTCGGGTTCTTCGGTGGTGTGGCGTACTCGACCGGTTACTCGCTCATGCAGGAGACCACCGAAGACGAGCTGCGGGGTCGAACGTTCAGCGCGGCCTACACGATCATCCGCATTGGTACCTTGGTCGGACTCGGGCTGTTTCCTCTTCTCGCCGGAAGCATCGGGGATCACGAGGTCGATTTGCCCGGTGGAGTGCTGAAGCTTCCCGGAAGCCGCATCACTTTGTGGCTTGCCGGCCTAGTGGTGATTGGTGGTGCTGCGCAGTCGATGAGCGCTATTAGAGCCCGTCGTGCAGAACAGCGTCCGCACGGCGACAAAGGTTTCTTCGTTGCTTTCGAGGGTGGCGAGGGGGCCGGCAAGTCGACGCAGATCGAGGCACTCAAGAAGTGGCTCGAAGCGCACGGCGAGCGCGTCGTCGTCACGCGGGAGCCGGGGGGTACGGCGATCGGCCGGAGAATCCGTGAGATCTTGCTCGACCGCGACGCCGCGGAGATGGATCCGCGGACCGAGGCTCTTCTCTACGCCTCGGACCGAGCCCAACATGTGGCCGAGGTCATAGCACCCGCGCTGAAAGACGGCAAGATCGTTATCTCGGATCGATTCGTAGATTCGTCTCTCGCCTACCAAGGTCTGGCGCGGGGGCTCGGCCTCGACGAGATCTACGACATAAGCAAATGGGCGACCGAGGGAATCCTCCCCGACGTCGTCTTGTATCTAAGGGTGGATCCCAAGGTCGGGCTGGAGAGGAAGAGATCGGATTCGTCCGGGGACAGACTCGAAAGCGAGGAAGATGGTTTCCACGAGCGGGTTTCGATCGCGTACCGCAAGCTCGCAAAGAAGTTCCCCGAGCGTTTCGTTGTGTTGGACGGCACGCAGGCGCCCGATCGATTGCACGACGAGGTCGTGAAAATCCTCGAG
>JALZEI010000158.1 GCA_030862115.1 Actinomycetota bacterium | reverse complement strand
CCTTCAGCCCGAAGGTCTTCAAGGGTGCCGCGCGGTACATCGAGGACGCGCGCTACTCCAAGCCCTACTGGGCGGTCGAGGGGCCGGGCAACACGTGCTGGATGTCGATGAGCGGCAGCGACCTCGTAACGATCATCTCCTTCGACAAGGAGAAGGTCGTCGCCGAGGTGCCGGTCGGCGACCACCCGCAGCGGGTCCGCCAGAGACGCATCCTTGAGTCGGTCATCGCCGGCTTCTAGAAAATGAGCCGACTAGCCGGCGATCCCTTGCATACCTAGTGCTCGATCCCAGAGCTTGCGCAGCGAGCGCGCGAATCGCTGAGGTTCGGCGCGGTGCGGGGGATCGAAGTGATGTCGGTCCTCGAAGATCTCGAGCGAGAAGTCCGGGAAGATTCGGCCGAGACGCTCCGCCGGGTGCCGCACGACAACAGGGTTGCTCCTACCCCCGATTGTGTAGAGAACGGGGCGATCGAACGCGCGGAGTCGTTGGACGTCGAGTGGAAAGGTTTTGAACGCTCGCGTGAACGCGTTCAAGCCGGCCGGACGTGTCGCCATCCACGGAGGCGGGGGTCCGTCGGGGCGTGGCGGAGGCTCGACCCCGGGCGCAAGTTGGACGCGCACAAACTCGGCCATCATCTCCTCCGGCGGCAGCGCCATGATCCGGTCGAATTCGCGCCAGAGTTCTCGCTCGTCCTCCGACAGGTCCTCGTTACCCGTCCAGGCGGGCTCGTTGAGAGCGAGGCTCGCTAGTCGCTCGGGATAAGTGGCGCAGAACGCGATTGCGATCGCGCCGCCGCCCGAGTACCCGACGAGGTGGAACCGTTCGAAGCCCGCCTTGTCGGCGAAGCTCCGGATCGCCTCGACTTCGGTCTCCAGCCCCCAGCCCGTCGGCGGCTCAGTGGATGCATACAACTCGTGTTCTTTGAACCGGGCGTCCACGTCGGGTCCAAGCGCTCGTACGAGATCGGGATACGCGAGCTCGGCGGGCATAACACCGCCCGGGAGAAGAATCGCCTGAAACCGCTCGTCTTGCATCATCAGCCTCCCTCCAAAATGGCCAGCGTCTGGTTTGAAGAGAGGAAAGTGGAGCTAGGGGGACACTATTCAAACCCGAAATTCCAGCAGAATCTGGAAGCTCTCCACGAGCATGTCACCAAACTGAGGCGCCGACTATAGGTCAGAGTGCTTAGCGCCAAGACCGATCGTGGGGCACGGTCGCGCTTAGTGCGTGCTGTACCGAGTGGTCCGGTGAAATTCGGTAGAAAGAGACGTGACCGACCTCAGCGCCTCGCCTCCACCTTCGCCTTCACGACGTCTTTCAGGATCGTGCGGTTGGCCGAGGTGATGGAGATCGCGCATGTCTTGATCGAACCCACGGTGGCATTGCTCGTGACCTCGATCACCGCCCGCAGCGCCGTGGATTTACCCGCCGCCACCTTGGACAGCTTGTAGGTGCCGTCGACGACGGCGCGGGTGACGGCGGTTGTGCCGGTCATGCCCTTGAGGTAGGTGACCTTGAAGCCGTTCGACGACCTGCAACCGTCGACCCTGAACGAGTCACGCTCGTCGCCGTCGTTGTGCGCCCGCACGAAGAAGGTCTTCTTGTTGCCGCGGCGGACCTCGGCGCTCTTTGTCTGCGAGGCGCCGGTCGAGTTGTAGATGTCGTTGCCGGCGTAGCCGGACGACGCCCTGAGCGAGATCTGCGCGTCGGGCCGGTACGAGACGTATCTGCGCACGAACGCCTCGGTGCCCCCGGCGGTTGCCCCGGCTAGCCCGCCGGCGGTGTAGCCGGCGACGTAGATGCCCGTAGACGTGGCCCCTACGGCCTCGGCGAAGTCATAGGACGTGCCTCCGAACTGGTGCGTCCACACGATGTTGCCGTCGGCGTCGTATCTGCGCACGAACGCATCTTCGCTGCCCCCGCTTGACTGCCCGGATAGCACGCCGGAGGTGTAGCCGGCGACGTAGATGCCTGCAGGCGCCGCCGCTACCGCCTTGGCGGAGTCCTGGGACACTCCGGACTGGGGCGTGCCTCCGAACTGGCGCGTCCACGCGACGTTGCCGTCGGTGTCGTATTTGCGCACGAACGCATCGTCGTAGCCCGCGCTTGACTGCCCGGGTAGCGCGCCCAAGGTTTCGCCGGCGACATAGATGCCCGCAGGCGCATCCGCTACTGCGAGGGCCAAGTCAGGGGAGGCGCTCCCGAACTGGCGCGTCCACACGAGGTTGCCGTCGGCCCCGTATTTGCGCACGAACGCGTCGCTGTTGCCCGCGCTTGACTGCCCGGGTAGTGCGCCGTCGGTGCGGCCGGCGACGTAGATGCCCGCCGGCGTCGCCGCTACCGCCTTGGCCGAGTCATGGGAGGCACTTCCGAACTGGCGCGTCCACACGACGTCGCCGTTGGTGTCGTACTTGCGCACGAACGCGTCATCGGAGGTTAAGCCGGCGACGTAGATGCCCGCCGGCGTCGCCGCTACTGCGAGGGCCGAGTCATGGGAGGCGCTTCCGAACTGGCGCGTCCACACGACGTCGCCGTTGGTGTCGTACTTGCGCACGAACGCGTCGCTGCCCCCCGCGCTTGACTCACCGTGTAGCGCGCCGTTGGTGTAGCCGGCAACGTAGATGCCCGCCGCCGTCGCCCCCACGGCCTCGGCGTAGTCGTAGGACCGGCTTCCGAACTGGTGCGTCCACACGATGTTGCCGTCGACGCCGTATTTGCGCACGAACGCGTCGTCGCGCCCCGAGCGTGACTCTCCGGGTAGCGCGCCGAAGGTAGCGCCGGCGACGTAGATGCCAGCCGGCGTCGCCGCTATGGCGGAGGCGCTGTCACGGGAGGCGGTTCCGAACTGGCGCGTCCACGCTTCCTCCGGCGTGACGACCGGCACCGCGGACGCGTGCGGCAAGCCGGTCACGGCGAAGGCGGCGACAGCCGCGAGGACACGTCGCCGCAACCGGGCAGCCTGGCCAGAGATCACGGATGCTCCCCCTCCGATCTGTTAGGCGCCTGTCCTGGCCCCCCTATGCCCGATGAGTAAAGCACGCCACCCCTCGGCGGAACAATGGGCTTTGGGCTATCGGGGCGTGACTACCCTCGCCGACGCGCAGCGTGGCCCCAACGGGATTCGAACCCGAGACTCCCGTCTGGAAGGGCGTGTCGTTGGGTTAGGAGGCTGGATAGAAGTGGCCCCAACGGGATTCGAACCCGAGACTCCCGTCTGGAAGGGCATGTCCTTGGGTTAGGACGCTGGATAGAAGTGGCCCTAACTGGACGCCTATGGAACCCGCGCTTCAGAGCCCACCTTAGGGCCATCTACCACGGTAAATAGGTCGTTTTCGTTTTTCCGTTCGGTCGATAAGAGACCCCTCGCTAGTGCCAGGGGACGAGTATGGCTGGAGCTCATGTGCAGGGGCCACTGACCAGGTCGGCAACCTAGCCGGCCTCGATGCTGCCTAGCGATTCCTCCCTGGCTTGGGCAAAGGCCGCGTCAATCGTCAGCGATCTGAGGGCTCTTGAACCCACAAGCGTTGCGACTCATCCATCGCGGCGGAAGCTCCCCCTCCGGGGAGATGCGCGTTACGCCTTCCGCGATGGCCCCGATCGATGCCCCGATTTCTGACAATCGCCCACGGTCGATCGCTGCTGCAACGTGATGGGAATGCCCGCGACGATGAGGTCACGCCGGCCGCCTGGTGAGCTCAACGCGGTCGAGTCCGACCCAGCGGATCAGGTTCTTGGCTGCACCGGCGTGCAACCAGGACAGTTGGATGGACCCGATGAGGCAGAGCTTGCGCAGCCTTTCGATCTGACCGTCCCGGACGGTCGATAAGTGCACCACGCGATGGCGTGCTTCGACGATGTCCTCTCGGCCGACGGCTGAGAACGCATCGAGCGCTAGGTCGAGGCCCCCGTCGCCCGTCGCAGGGATCGCGATTCTAAAATGCAGGGATCAGTTCTCGCAGTTCGACTGGGAGCCGGATCCGGGACCTTGTTTACAGGTGTCGGTCCCGGCGCCTCCGTTCAGCGTGTCGCCGCCCGGGCCGCCCAACAACGTGTCGTCCCTCGCGAGGCCGAAAAGCCTGTCGCCACCGCCACCGCCCGAGAGGATGTTACGGACGCCGGAACCGCGCAGCTCGTCGATCTCGGGCGATCCCGTTAAGCGCTCGATGGCAGTGAGTGCGTCCTGGCCGTCTCCCGTCGCCACTCCTGCGGCGAGCGACGCCGTTATTGCCGCGAGGGAGTCCGTGTACGAACCGGTGTCGGCGCCGGCACCACCTTTGAGTGCGTCCGTGCCGGCTCCCGGAAGAAGGACGTCGTTTCCGCCGAGGCCAACCAGTGTGTCGTTCCCGTAACTGCCCACGAGTCTGTTGCCGTCGCCGTCGCCCTTGATCGTGTCGTTGTCCCCATGGCCGACAATGTTCTCCACATCGAGTCGGATGTTGTCGATGCCGTACCCCGGATTGCCCACGATCTGATCGTTCGCTACTCCGTCGATCGAAAGATCGAGGGGGCCGGGACCGTAGGCAAACACCGTGTCGCTCCCGGAGCCACCCCTGAAAACGTCGGATCCCTCGGCCCGCCCGCCGAACTCGAACGAATCCAAACGGTCGTTGCCGACGCCGCCCACCAGGATGTCGTCGCCTATGTTTCCGCTCAGATTGTTTGCTTTTCCATTGCCGACGATGCGGTCATTGCCGCGCGTCCCCACAACTGCCTCGACGTCGGGGCCGACATCGTCCAATTCGCCCGGCAGACCGTCGTTCGCGTCACCGTCGAGCGTCACCTCAATCCCGCCATCGTGCGAGTCGTAATCGACGACGTCTAAACCCTTTCCGCCGCGGAATTCATCGGACCCGTTCTCGGCGCCTATGAGCCTGTCGGCGCCGGATCCCCCGATGAGGACGTTGTTGCCGCCGCCACCTTCCAGTGTCTGTCGCCCGGAAGCGCCCACGATACGGTCGTCCTCTCCCGATCCAACGACGCGCTCGATGTCGGAGCCCATCTGGTCATTCTCGCAGTCGAGGCCGGGACAACTGACGCCGTCGTTTGCGACGTCGTCGAGCGTCACCGAACCTCCGGCGAACTTGAAGCTCAAGTCGACGGTGTCCTCGCCCTCGCCCCCTTGGAAGATGTCTCCGTCAGAAATATGACCGTTCACGTCCGGCTGGAAGAAGTCGTCGCCGTAACCCCCGATAACTGTGTCGGCTCCATAATCGTCCCATACGCTGAGCGCGTACGTTGCCGGGCCCGCCTGGCCCGAAGAAAACCCGCCGCCTATCCCCTGTCCACTAATGGTGTCGTCACCCGAACCGGCGTTGAAGAAGACGTACTCAGGAAGGGCACGAACGGTGACATCGGCGTCGCGAGTCGATCCATCTGCGAGCGCATTCAGGTTCAACTCGGCCCCGGTCACGAAAGCGAGCCCATCCTGGATGAGACGCTGGCCGGCCGCAAAGCCGTCGGCGTTGAACGTCCCGTACACGCTAACGTCGAAAGGATCATTGACGTCCGAGATGGTGAATTCGATTTCGCTCGATCCGTTGTTTTCGTCTGTAAAACCCGGGGCGAAGGGCCCGCCGTCCAGGTCGAATATCACGAAACTTGTGCCCTGCGCGTCGATTTCGTACCTATCGACGGTCGTGACGGTGCCACAGGGAGTGCCGCCGAACCCGGGCGTTCCGAACACGACCTCATCGCCCACACGTTGGATCCTCAAGCCGTTCGCCGTGTCGACCAGAGCCACGGACGCTACATGGGTCGTGTTGTTGATCGAGCAGGTGGCGTCGTCAGCTCGAGCTCCAGGAGCGACCAGAACCAGATGAAGCGTGACCAGCGTCGCCACGAGGGCAGCGCGACGAAGTGGCGTGGGGGAAACATAGGAGCCGAGGGGGAGCGAAGTTTTAATCATGGTCCGACTAAACGGGACGAGGAGCCGCGGGTCAAGGGGAAGGGCCTAAATAGGCTCAGATGCGGACAACCAGGAAGGAGCCGCGCAGCGAGTTGTGGCCCCAACGGGATTCGAACCCGAGACTCCCGTCTGGAAGGGCATGTCCTTGGGTTAGGACGCTGGATAGAAGTGGCCCCAACGGGATTCGAACCCGTGTTACCGCCTTGAAAGGGCAGCGTCCTAACCTGGCTAGACGATGGGGCCTGTAGCCTCAGATTAAAGCTACGTCGACCCGGCCCCCGCTCCACCTAAAAGCCGCCTGGGTCCGCGATCCCGAGGTGGGCGGGGGATAGCATCGGATGGGTCGATGGCTATTACCTCCCGGTCGGCGCCGATGGGCGTGGCGGCACGAATCTGGTTCGTAGAGCTCGCTATGGCGACGGCGTTCGCCGCCCTGGCCGCGACCGTTATTGAACCCAATATCTTCAGCGGATCGCCCGATCTCCACCGGTCCGTGCCGGCGGCCGACAGCGGCCCGCTCGTTCCACCCGTCATCGAGGCCTCCTCCTCGCCGCTTCCCACACCGGAACCGGGGCACCAGTACGACGTGGTGATTGCCGGGGGCCGGGTGATGGATCCCGAGTCGGAGTTCGACCGGGCCGCCAACGTGGGGATCGACGACGGGCAGATCACCGCCATCACCGACAAACCGCTTCAGGGCAAGAAGGTCATCGACGCCCGGGGAAAAGTCGTCGCCCCCGGATTCATCGACATCGAGTCCTACGACCCGAACCCCTACGGCATTTGGTACAAGGTCGGCGACGGCGTCACTACCAATCTCGGCATGCATGGGACTAATGGGAACGCGGAGCAGTGGTACTCGCAGTGGGAAGGCGGAGTTCCGACGCACTTCGGCGGAGCCTTCGACGGCAACTGGGCCCGACAGCTTCCCGACGGCGTGGCGCTCGGAGTCGGCGATGAGGCGACGCCCGCCCAGATCGACGTCCTCGTCGATATGGCGGAAGAGGCGTTGCAGGGTGGCTTTATCGGCGTTGAGTTCTCACCCGAGTATGCGCCCGGCATCACCTACGAGGAGATGAAGGCGGTGTCCGAGGTAGCGGCCCGCTACAACGTTCCCGTTTTTATCCACGGGCGCTACTCCGACGACGTCGAACCCGGGACGAATTTCGATACGCTCGAGGAGGTCATTCGACTCGCCCGCGAAACCGGCGCGGCCGTTCACCTCTTGCACATAAACAGCACCGGCGGCACGTTCACCATGCCGGAATCGCTCGACATGCTCGAGCAGGCGCGCGCGGACGGTCTCGAAATAACGACGGACACCTATCCCTATGACTTCTGGGCTACATACCTGGAATCGGAGCGCTTTGCCCCTGGGTGGCAGGAGCGTTTTCACATCGATTACGACGACCTCGTGGTACCGGGGGAGGGTGGTGAGCGCCTAACCGAGGCCACCTTCGAGGCCTACCGAAACGATTCGATACCCACCCTTACCGCCGCGTACGCCATCCCCGAGGAGGACGTACGCAACGCTCTGCGCTCGCCGTTCGTGATGATCGGTAGCGACGCGATCCTTGAGGAGGGAGACAACAACCATCCGAGGGCGGCGGGAACCTTCGCCCGCGTGCTCGGTAAGTACGTGCGAGAGGAACACGTGATCTCGCTGATGGATGCGCTTTCGAAGATGACGATTCAACCCGCCACACTTCTCGAAGAGCAAGCCCCCGCGCTTCGCAAAAAGGGTCGCTTGCAAATCGGTGCCGATGCGGACATCACGGTGTTCGACCCCGCGACCGTACGCGATAAGGCGACGGTTACCGATCCCTCCCGTTATTCGGAAGGTATCGAGTACGTGCTTGTGATGGGCGAGGTCGTGAGGTATCCAAACGGCTTCAACAGGAGCAAGTTCCCGGGACAGCCGATCATGTCGGACTTCTCCAACCTCGAATCCGACTAACCCGCCGACTGCTCTATTTCGTTGCGCATAGCGCAATCAGCGGAGCATTCGGCGTTATAAGTCACTCTTCGTCGGAGGTCGAGGTGTCGGTGTCGTCGTCCTCGTCGCCACCGTCACCGTCACCATCACCATCGCCCTTCTCGTCGTCGGCATCGGCGTCGCCCGACACGTCTTTCTCCTTGCCCTCTTCGTCCATCCCCGCCCCCGCGCGGAAGTCGGTTCCGGCCTCCTCGTCGGTGTAATCGTCGTCTTTGTATTCGTGACCGCAGTTCGGGCAGGTCATCCTGACGTTCTCGATCGGCTCGCCGCACTCGGGACACTTCGACTCCTCGTCGACGCCGCGGTCCTCGAGGTTCGGCTCCTGGGTCGTGCCGGTCTGGACCTCTTCGTCGTCTTCGTCGTCCTCTTCCGAGCCTTCGTCGTCCTTCTCTCGTTCCTGTGCCTGAGCCTTCGCGGCCGGCTCCCCCTCGTCGCTCGTGATGCCCCCGGGGGTGCCGCCGTCGGAACCGTCGGCTCCCGGCGACTGCTCGTCGACGTCGATATTGGACTCTTCCTGCTCGGCGCCCTCGTTGGCGGCGTCGTCCTTGTCGGCTCTCGACTCATCTTTGGTCACGATCCGGCCTCCTCACCCTGACCTTTGATAGCGACCATTGATGCTATCTTCCGCGGATGATCACGCCTCGCTCAGCAGATTTCGACGCTGTTGTCGAAGAAACCGAGCGAGGCTTGGCTGCGTTTGCCCGGGGGGACTCAAGCGGAATGAAAGCGCTCTTCTCTCGAGGTGATGATGTTGTACTGGCAAATCCTTTAGGGCCTCCGGTGCGCGGTCGCAGAGCGGTTGAAGAGGCCACCGATCGAGCGGTCGCTTTCTTAAGGGACGGAACGATTGAGTTTGAGGAGATGGCGAGGTACGTCACATCAGACTTGGGTTACGTGTTCCACATCGAAAGAGTCAATGCCAAATTGGGTGAGAGCGACGAACTCCGCCCTATCACGCTGCGCGTGACGATGATCTATCGCCGCGAGGACGACGGTTGGAAGATCGTCCACCGCCAGGCCGATCCGATCATGACGCCGCGCCCCATCGATTCGATCATCGACGACTCGCGCTAAAAACATTCAACGCTCGGTCTGACGACGCCGTCTACTCGGGGCGGAGGGAGCTTGCGTCGACGACCTCGAAATGCCGGCCCTCGATGTCGTGTAGTTCGTGGAGGGCATCGTTGTCCCATCCCGACGAGGGAGCTCCGCTTATGTACCAGTCGGAGCCGTTGTCGGCGACGATCATTCCGTAACGCTTGAGGGCCACGAGGATCACGCGCACCTGACGCGGATAGCCGGAGATATCGAAGCCCTTCTTCAAGCGCAGCCGCTGGCCCATGGCCGGAAGGTTGCGACCGGTCAGATCCGATGCGAAGTGGC
>JALZEI010000021.1 GCA_030862115.1 Actinomycetota bacterium | reverse complement strand
GAAAGGAGCGCAGCAGCGTGGAGTTCATGCTCACCGAGGAACACGTCGAGCTCAAGAAATGGGCGCACGAGTTCGCCGAAAAAGAGATTCGCCCCGTCGCCTCCGAGTACGACGAATCCGAGGAATTCCCGTGGCCGGTCTTGAAGAAGGCCGCCGAGGCAGGGCTCTACGGTATCGACATCTACCTGCAATCGCAGCAGGACCCGACCGGTCTCACGCTCCCCATCGTCTCCGAGGAACTTTTCTGGGGATGTGCCGGCATCGGTCTCGCCATCATGGGAACGGGACTTCCCCTGTCGGCCCTCGCCGCGGTCGGGACCCAGGAACAGTTGTTCGAGTGGGCCCCGAAGATGTTCGGCACGCCCGAGGACCCAAAGGTCGGGGCTTTTGCCGTCACCGAGCCGCAGGCCGGTTCCGACGTTCGCTCCTTGAGAACGAAAGCCGTGCGCGAGGGCGACGAGTGGGTGCTCAACGGCACTAAGGTCTTCATCACCAACGGTGGCATCGCAGATGTGTTCGTAGTCGTTGCAACAGTCGACGCCGAGCTCGGCCACCGCGGTCAGGCTTCTTTCGTTATCAGCAAGGACGACCCCGGCATTCGACCGGGAAAGAAAGAGAAGAAGCTCGGTATTCGCGCCTCGGATACCTCCGAGGTGATCCTCGAGGACTGCCGCATCCCGGTCGACCGCGTACTCGGCGGCATGGACAAGCTCGAAAGCAAACTCGATCGCGCGCGCAAAGGTGAGTCGAGCGGTCGCTCGTCCGCGGCGCTGCGTACTTTCGAGGTCACCCGGCCGCTCGTCGCGATCCAGGCAGTCGGCATCGCCCGGGCCGCGCTCGAGTTCGCAACCCAGTACGCCAAGGAACGCAAGGCCTTCGGCGTCTCGATCGCCGAGCACCAGTCGATCCAGAACAAGCTGGCGGAGATGGCGACCGAAATCGAGTGCTCGCGCCTGCTCGTCTACAAGGCCGCATGGCTCGCCGCCAGCGGCCAGCCGTTCACCAAGGCGGAGGGGTCGATGTCGAAGATGAAGGCCAGTGAAACGGCAGTGTGGGCCTCCGAACAGGCCGTGCAGATCCTGGGTGGCTACGGCTACATCAAGGACTTCCCTGTCGAGAAGTGGTACCGGGATTCGAAGATCTACACGATCTTCGAGGGCACGTCGGAGATCCAGCGGATGGTGATCGCCCGAGCCTTATTGGCGTAATAGCGCCAACGTCACCGCCATGGGGCGGCTGCTGGAACCTTCGCGGCGCGCCTGTCGTCAAATCGAGCGTGTACAAGCGGTGGACGCTCCTGGTGATTGCGGCGGCTCTCGCGAGCGCGTGTGGAAGCGCCGACGGCGAGACCGACATCCCGCGCCCGTCGCCGAGCCTGCCCGGCTACGCGGCCCCCGCGAACCCATCGCCGAGCGGCGATGGGGACTCAAAGGGTTCGGGCGCACTGGAAGGCCTGACTATCGAACTTGTCCTCAGCACGGAGTCCGTCGCAGCCGGCGCCAACCTTCAATCGGAGCTGGCGGTCGAGAACCGCTCCGGCGATGCTGTGGTCGATCGCGAGTGCTACCTCGGCTCCGGACAATTCGGTCTGATTCCCGCCGACGAACCCGACGCGGAGTTATGGGGCGCGATCATCACCGACTGCGGAGGGCCGTTCCGAATGGAACCGGGCTTCAAGGATCGCTTCTCGGGTCCCACCTTTCAGGCGACCACTCCCCAGGGAGAGCCGCTCGTCCCCGGCAACTACCTCGCCGCCCTCGACCTGAGGGGTCGCGCCGAGCGATTCCTGGTCCCGGTTGAGATAACCGAGTAAAAGCCTTAACCGCGTAGTTCTTCTGGGGCCACCGACAGCGTGAGCATGGCTCCGTTTCTGTAGACATCTACCGGCAGCTCGCCGCCCAGCGCGGCGGCGTCCATGACCCTTTGCAGGTCGTCCATTCCTCCGATGGGCGCATTGCCGATCTGCAAGATGATGTCCTCCGATCGGATGCCGGCGCGGGCGGCGGGGCTCTCGCGCATTACGTCCACCACCTCGACGCCGGTCCTGCGGCCGCTGCTTTGCGCCAGTCGCGGCGGAAGAGGTCTCGAGCCTCCGACAATGCCGAGGTAGGCGCGCGCCACGCGGCCCTCTCGCATCAGCGACGCCACGATCTTGCGGGTTGCCTCGTTAATGGGGACCGCCAGGCCCAGTCCCTGGCCCAGTCCCGGACCGACGACGGCGGTGTTTATCCCGACCACTCGTCCCTTGCCGTCGGCCAGCGCACCGCCGGAGTTCCCGGGGTGCAGCGCGGCATCGGTCTGAATGACGTTCTCCACGAAACGCGACACGCTGCCCGAGCGAGTTGCGAACGATCTGCCGAGAGCGCTGACGACGCCGGCCGTGACCGAGCCCGAGAATCCCAGGGGATTGCCCATAGCGACCACGAGCTGACCGACCCGTAGCTGTGCCGCGTCCCCGAGTTGAGCGGGAGAGAAATCGGCCCCCGTGGCGCGCACGACCGCCAGATCCGACAGCGGGTCCGTCCCCACGATCTCGAGATCGGCCTCGCGCCCGTCCACGAACGAGGCAATGCCGCGGTCCGATCCCTCGACCACATGGGCGGAGGTAAGCATGAAGCCGTCTGGGGTGATGACCACCCCACTCCCACCACCCTCCATCCGTCGTCGCTGATCTATCCGCCGCCACACGCGGAGGTTTGCAACCGCGGGCGCAAGCGAACGGGCGATGCCGGTGACCATCGACGAATACGCGTCCAGTGCCTCGGCCTCGTCGGGCTCTGGCCCGGAAGTGGGTTCCTGCGAAGAGCCGAGCAGAGAATCGATGAAGCGGATGTCGCCCATACCGCGCCTAACGCGCCCGGCTGTTTGTTATTCCCCCTGACCCCGGAGGAGAGCCCACTCCCGGCCGGCGAACCATCCCTGGTCGAGGATCCCGGGAAAACGGTCGCCGCGGGGAACGAGACGGAAGGTTTCGGCGAAGCCGGGCCGCGCGATGCGCTCATCCCAGGCCGCCGCCAGGTCGACGTAGCGAATGCGGAGATCGTTGGACTCGAGGCGAGGATCGTCGTAGGCGGCCAGCCGCGCACCCGAAAACGAGAAGAGATGGAAGGACAGGTCACGCACCGCCGCCCGGTCGCGATCCGGATCGGCGCTCGTCACCAGAACCACGTCCTCCGGCCCGAGCCTGTCGGCGACGCGTCTCACGAAGGATCCCTCCTCGAGGCCGGTCTGCGCGTATTCGAAACCTCCGCTACCGCGGGCGATCGTCCCCTCGAGCGAGACGCTCGCCAGTAACGGCGACACGGCCCCCACCGCGGCCGCGACGCACAGCGAGGCGCGCACCACGCGGCCCGCGTTCGCCCAGAGATCGGTGATCGCCAGTCCGCCGAGCACCGCGGCAACCAGATGCGCGATGGGCCACACGCGGCCCTGGTGAAGAACCGTCGCGTTTCCGGCCAGGGCCCAATCGAGCACACCCCGGAGAAGCGAGAGAGACAACATCACGACCACCACCGAGAGAAGCCAGAGGAGCCGCCGCCCCGCCGGGCCTCGCCCGGCCAACCACGCGCCGGCGACGGCGGCCGGCACGAGCAGGCCCCACGCCCCGAGCGCGCTCACCACCCCCCATTCGCGTCCCAGCTGCGGCGACACGTTGACCAGGCCGCCGTGCATGACGGCGTTTATCACGACGGGTGTCGTCCACACCGCGAACAGCGCGCCGGCCGGAACCAGTACTTGAGCCAGCGCTCGGAGACGCCGACCTCGATCCACCCAGAAAGTCGAGACGATCGCCCATCCGAGTCCGGCCGCAAAGGCGGGAACGCTCATCAATCCGGTCAACCCCAGCGCGACCCCTCCGGCGATGCGCGCGTCTCGTCCACCTTTTTCTAAAAGCAAGAACATGCCGGCGCACGCCAGCAGTACCATGCCGAACTCGCGCGGAAGGGGAGGAGGAAAGAGGCTGTAGACCGCGTTCGGCGACGCGATTACGAGGTCCGCGCCGTACTCCGCATTCGAAGGGCTCGTGATGAAGCGGGAGCCGCGGCCCAGAACCCAGCCGAACCCACCGATGAGACTCACGGCCGCGGCGGCCCCCATCCCGGCGTGCCTCTTGACTCGTCGGACCAGGCACGCGGCGGCCAGGGGGAGCGCCGCAACGAACACGATGTCGAGGGTGATGAGCGCCGCGGAGACGTCGCCTCCCGGCACGAGCCTCGTGACCGTGGCAAGCAAGGAATGAAAACCCCAGGGGTAGCTGTTCTCGGCGAGCTCCGCCGGGGCCGGCCCCGTCGGTACCACGTCGCCGCCGAGAATCTGTTCGGTCCACCCCATGTGCCAGGGGATGTCGCCTGACTTTGCCGCGGTCCCCGTGGCGAGGACCGGCGCGAGCCAGAGAGCCGCTACGGCGACTCCGAACAAGAGCGCCGCGCGCGAGGGGACAAACCTGCGCCAGGCGACCCGTCGCCACCGAAACACAACAAGCACGGCGGCACCAACCGGAACGACGAAGGAGTTTTCGAAGACCGCACCCATGGTCGCGATGTGAACCGCCATGCCAGCAGCCGAGACCGCGACGATCCCGAGAAGGGCGAGAAGCGCGCGCTCGGGAGGGCCCAATTCCTTTTCGGTTACCGCGCCTCGGCGCTCGAGTGTGCCGACGATCCAGTCCCCGACCGTCATACCCACAACGGCGACGACCGCGAGCTGGCCGAGAACCAGCGCGCCCAAGGTGAGGCTCATTCGAGTGAGATCAGCAGCTGTCCCGCTTGAACGGTGTCGCCGGCCTCCGCTCCGATCGTTGCAACGCGACCGGCTCGCGGCGCGGCGATCGTTGTCTCCATCTTCATCGCTTCCAGAACCATCAGCTCGTCACCCGCTTCAACGTCCTGATTGGGCGAGACGAGGACCTTGAGGATCGTGCCCTGCATGGGCGCGATCACCTCTCCCGCGGTGTGAGCGGCACCGTGGACCGCGTGGGCGGCCGATCCCGACATGGACGGGTGCCACAGCTTGACCGGACGCCCCCCGACGAGCAGCACATCAGCGTCGTCCGACTCCTCGCTCGAGGCGACGAGAGCGTCCAGCACACCGGAGTCCTCGACCGTCCGTGTCGTGTGGGTGCCGGCCGTGAAGCTGGCCTCCTCGAGCAGGGCCAGGTGAGCCGGTATCGTCGTGGCCACGCCCTCGACCCGCATCTCCTGCAGCGCCCGTATCATTCGGCGGCGCGCGTCCTCGCGCGTGGTCCCGCGCACGATCACCTTGGCTATCAACGAGTCGTAAGCCTCCGGAACCTCGTCGCCCATCTCGTATCCGGCGTCGGTACGCACTCCCGGTCCCGAAGGAGGAGTGAAGGTATCGAGCACCCCGGGACTCGGGATGAATCCTCGCGCGGGGTCCTCCGCGTTGATCCGGCACTCGATCGAATGACCTTGCGGCTGCAGGTCGGCCTGTGAGAATCCCAGCTCGTCGCCGGCCTCGATCCGAAGCTGACAGGCGACGAGGTCGATCCCGAGTACCTCCTCGGTCACGGTGTGCTCCACCTGCAGACGGGCGTTGACCTCGAGAAAGTAGTAACGACCTTCGTCGTCCACGAGCATCTCGACCGTGCCCGCGTTTACGTAGCCGCATGCCTTGGCCAGCGCGACCGCGGCCTCGCCCATCTCCGACGACCTCTCCGCCCACCGGCCCGGCGGCGTCTCCTCTATCAACTTCTGATGCCGGCGCTGCAACGAGCAGTCGCGCACCCCGAGCCACAGAGCCTCGTCGGGATTCGGAGACAGGATTTGGACCTCTAGATGCTTGGGCGCATCGAGGTAACGCTCGACATATACGTCTTCGGAAGAGAAGTACGCGCGCGCTTCGCGACGCGCGCTGTCGAGGGCTTCGTCGACCTCGTCGGCGGAGTGCGCCACCTTCAGTCCACGACCGCCTCCACCTCCGGCAGCTTTTATTGCGACCGGATAGCCGTGCTCGTCGCCAAAAGCTCGTACGGGCTCCGCTCCGGCGACGGGTTCGAGCAAGCCGGGAACCACCGGAACGCCGGTCGCCACCGCGATGTTTCTCGCCTTGACTTTGTCCCCGATCGAGCGCGTCGCATCCGGAGGGGGGCCGATCCACACGAGTCCCGCCTCCGCCACCGCCTCGGCGAAGTCGGCGTTCTCCGACAGAAACCCGTAGCCGGGGTGGATAGCCTGCGCGCCGGTGGAGCGAGCGGCGTCGATCACCGCCCCCGCGTTGAGATACGTATCTGCCGGTGCTACCCCGGAAAGATGAACGGCCTCTGTCGCCGACCGCCGGTGTCGCGCTCGCGAGTCCACGTCCGAGTACACCGCGACCGTGGCCACGTCGAGCTCGGTGCAAGTCCTCATAATCCGCACCGCGATCTCGCCGCGGTTGGCGACAAGGATCTTGTCGAACATCAGTCGGGCTCCTCACCCGAGCCGGGCACCGCGTAGCGGGGGCCGGCGCGTAGAACTTTGCTCGGAAGATCGCCGGGCAGGATCGCTTGTGCCAGTTCCGCGGCCTTCAGCAGCGCGTCGAGGTCGACGCCCGTCTCGATGTCCATGTCGTGCAGCATGTGAATTAGATCCTCCGTTACCAGGTTCCCCGTTGCTCCCTGCGCGAAAGGACTGCCGCCCATGCCGCCGACGGAGGCGTCGAAGTAGTCAATGCCCAGCTCGAGCGCTTGGAGCACGTTGGCCAGCGCCGTCCCTCGCGTGTCGTGAAAGTGCATGTTCATGTCGAGACTCGGAAGACCCTCGCGCACGGTCTCCATCAGCGCCCGCACGCGGACCGGCGTGGCCATGCCGGTCGTGTCGCCGTAGGAGATGGCCGTGATGCCGAGGTCCCACATCCTCAGGGATACGTCGAGCACCCGCTTGGGCTCGACGTCGCCCTCGTAAGGGTCGCCGAAGGCCGTTGAGATCGTTCCCTCAACCGGTAAGCGGGCGCCCTGGGCAACCAGGACAACGGCGGCGACATCGTCGAGTGAGTCCTCGACGGTCTTACGAACGTTCTTCAAGTTGTAGGAGTCGGTAGCCGCGATGAACACCTGCAGTCCGTCGAGTCCGGCGTCGACGGCAAGCTCGGCCCCCTTGGAGTTGGGAACCAGCGCCGAGTAAAAGACGCCGTCGCGACGCTGCACGCCGGCCCACACCTCGGCCGCGTCCGCCATCTGCGGAACGGCCTTGGGCGACACGAACGAGACCGCCTCGATAAACCGCAGTCCGCTGTCCTGCAAGGCGTGGATCAATTTGATCTTGTCGGCCGTGGCGACGGTGGCCTTTTCGCTTTGGATCCCGTCCCGAGGGCCGACCTCGCGCACTCGCACGGACGTTGGGTGCGTCACCGGTTTCTCCACTTCGGTTCGCGCTTCTCGTTGAAGGCGGCAATTCCCTCGGAACGGTCCTCGCTCGTGATCACTCGACGCCAGGACTCGTTTTCTATCTCCATCGCCTCGTCCAGCGGATAGCCTAAAGAGGCGTCGAGCGAGCGCTTCGCCTCTCGCACCGCGACCGGTGAGCCCTTGCAGATGTCGCGCGCGAGCTGGAGCGCGGCGTCGTCAAGCTCGTCGTGCGCAACCACCTTCGAGACCACTCCGATGTTCCGGCCCTCCTGGGCGTCGAAACGGCGAGCCGTAAGGATGATCTCTTTAGCGCGCGCGAGCCCGGCGCGTCGCGACAACAGCTGCGTGCCGCCCCCGGCCGGAAGCAGCCCCACTCTCGTCTCCGGCAGTCCCAGCTGGGTGCCCTCCGCGGCCACGATGAGATCGCACGAAAGAGCCAGCTCGCATCCCCCGCCCAGCGCGAATCCGAAAACGGCCGCAACCGAGGGCTGGGGAAGGGCCCGCAGCGCTCCAAACATCCGCCGCATGTGCGTTCGGTTCTCGAAGTAGTCCTCTTGCGTAAACGAACCGCGTTCCTTGAGATCGGCCCCCACGCAGAACGCCTTGTCGCCGTTCCCCCTAAGGACGACCGCCCATACGTCTTTTTCGGCCGTGATCTCCTCGCAGGCGTCCGCCAGCTCGCGGGCCGTTTGTGTCGAGATCGCATTCAGTGAGTCGGCGCGGTCGAGGGTAACGATCGCGACCCGGTCCCGCCTCTCCAGGTCGACGAAGTTGGGGGCGCTCAAACGGGAGGAACCCCGTGGCGGCGCTCCGAGAAATGACGGTCCTTCGACTCGGCCCATCCAAGGCGGCGGATCAACTCGGCGCGCAGGTCGTCGGGCTGGACGACGGCGTCCACGACGTTCTCGGATGCGAGATGGACGATATCGATGTCCTCTTCGAACTCCGCTCGCTTCGTGGCGACGAACCGCTCCCTCTCCTTCGGGTCTTCTATCTCCTGGATCTTGTTGAAGTACACGGCGTTCACGGCCGGCTCCGGACCCATCACCGCGATGCGAGCCGTGGGCAATGCGATCGTTGCGTCGGGCTCGAACCCCGGACCCGCCATGGCGTAAAGCCCGGCGCCGTATGCCTTGCGCACCACTACGCAGAACTTAGGAACGGTGGCCTCCGAGACCGCGGTGATCATCTTGGCGCCGTGCCGGATGATGCCCTGACGTTCCACCGAGGCACCGATCATGAAACCTGGTACGTCGGAGAGAAACACGAGGGGGATGTTGAAGGCGTCGCACAACCAGATGAACCGAGCGGCCTTGTCGGCCGAGTCTACGAAGAGAACGCCGCCCTTCTCCGCCGGTTGGTTGGCCAGGATGCCTACCGAACGCCCGCCGATACGAGCGAGGCCGGTGATCAGTTCCTTCGCGAAATCCGGTTTGATCTCGAAAAAGGACTCCTCGTCGACGATGCCCGAGACGAACGCGTACATGTCGAACGCCTGGCTTTCGTCGTCGGGGACGATCGCTGCCAGCGACCCCGTATAAGCCGGCCGTCTGCCTTCGGTTTCCGGAGCGGAGTGCTTGTAGCTGCGCGGGAAGTAAGAGAGGTACCCGCGGGCGGCCGCGATTGCTGCCTTGTCGTCGGGAACAAGGAGGTCTCCTAGCCCGGAAACCTCGCAATGCATTCGCGCACCACCCATCTCCTCGAGTGAGACCTTTTCGCCGATCACCTCTTCCGCCATCCGCGGTGACCCGAGATACATCGATGCGTTCCCATCAACCATGAGAACGATGTCGCAGAAGGCGGGGATGTACGCTCCGCCGGCCGCGGAGGGACCGAACAGACAACAGATTTGGGGTACGCGTCCGGATGCCTGTACCTGGTTGTAAAAGATCTTGCCGGCCCCCCGGCGTCCCGGAAAGAGATCGACCTGATCGGTGATGCGCGCTCCGGCCGAGTCGACCAGGTAAATGATGGGGTGTTCGTGTTTGCGAGCGAGCTCGATGATCCGAATGATCTTTTCGACGGTACGGGCCCCCCACGAGCCCGCCTTCACCGTCGAATCGTTGGCCATCACCGCGACCGGCCGGCCGTCGATGGTCCCCACCCCCGTTACGACTCCGTCCGCGGGAAGGTCTCCGGCGAGAGCGTTGACGAGCAACCCCTCTTCGACGAACTCGTCGGCCGAATCCAGCAGGAGCTCGAGCCGCTCGCGGACGAACAGCTTTCCCTGCTGGGCCAGTTTCTCGTGGTACTTCGGGGCTCCGCCGCCGCGGACGCGTTCGGTCGCCTCGGCTATCGCATCGCTGCGAGGAGTGCCGGTCACGGTCCCGTCCGCGACGTCACCGATCCGGCGTCGAAGACGCCCCACGCTTCCGCGCCGCCGGATGGCGCCGCTAAGGCCTTGCGTCGCCACCGGCGTCGGGTGCCTCGTCGTCTGTGTAGCTGCGCGACCCGCAGCTTCTCCACCTGGTCGGCCACTCAGGCGAGGTGGCTGATCTGCGTCAATTGCAAAAGAACCTCCCTATCTATTCGTGGGGGACGTTCGCCGAGCCGAACTACCCCCCACACCCCCATATTCCGGCATCGCCTCCTGCGATGCCGGGGCTCCGTCCACAGTCTCCGGCCAAGGATTCTGTGGCCGCCGCCTTCGTGGGGGACGTTCGCCGAGCCGAACTACCCCCCACACCCCCGTGGTTAAAGCCTGTCCAGGTGAGTTTATGCGTGATCGGTCTAGGGAGACGGTGGACGTGGGCTTGCGGCGGGGGCGGCGGCACGCCGTAGAGCGGCGAAGGCGGCCGCCAGATCCGGCAGCTGGTAGTGGGCGTTCAGGCCGCTGGGATTCGGCAGTAACCAGACCCTCGTGTCCCCCATCGCCTCCTCCTGGAGGCCGACGCCCCCGCCGGGACGACCGAACGCAATGCGATACGCGCTCAATCCCAACACCGCTACGAAGGTGGGGCGATTGCGCCTCACCTTGCGACGTAGACGCGCACCGCCGGAGCGAAGCTCATCGTCGGTCAACTCGTCCGCGCGCGCGGTCGTTCGGTTCACGAGGTTGGTGATCCCCAAGCCGAAGCTCAGGAGCTCGCGCTCGCGGAAGGGTCCGAGAAGCTCGGGGGTGAAGCCGGACGCGTGAAGGGCGGGCCAAAAACGGTTGCCCGGCCGGGCGAAGTGATGGCCGACGGCCCCCGAGTAAAGACCGGGGTTGATACCGCAGAAAAGAACCTGCAGGCCGGGAGCGATCACGTCGTTGACCCGTTTGTCGCGAGCGGCCTCGAGATCACGCTTGGTCGGTCGCCAGGGGTCACCCATCGGCTTCTCGGAGACGCTCGACCTCGCCGGCGCGAAGACTCTGTTCGCCGGCATCGGTTCGCAACCGCAGTTCACCGAGGGGGCCGAGGCCGGTCGCCAGTCCGGTCGTGCGAGATCCATCGGCGAGACGAACGACGACCTCGTGTCCGAGCACATCCGATCTAGCGGCCGCGCGCGCTAATACATCGCCGCGACCCTCGTGGGACTCGAGAGACCTGTAGATCTCCTCGAACCGCAATAAGAAGCCGGAGAGCAAAGTCGCTCGAGAAAGCGTCTTTCTATCGGCGCCTTTGAGTTCGAGCCGAATGCTGGTCGCACTCGTTTCAAGTTCGTCCGCGAACCCGTCTGCGCCGGTCGACACGTTCACGCCGATACCCGCCACGCACCCCTGGGGGTTACCTCCGCTCGACCGGCTTTCGACGAGTATCCCGGCGAGCTTTTTGGAGTTGACCGTCACGTCGTTCGGCCATTTGATGCGCGCGGCGAGGTTGTAGGTCGCCTCGACGATCTCCGACACGGCGACCCCGATCGAGGTAGTCAGTAGCTCAAGAGCGGCACCGCGTGGATACAAGATGAGCGAGAACAACAGACCCTCTCCCGGAGAGGCGACCCATTGTCGTCCCCGCCGGCCGCGGCCCGCGCTCTGGTAGTCGGCGACGACCAGCGCCCCCTCGGGCGCACCCTCTCCAAGCCATTCGAGAGCACGCTCGTTAGTCGAATCCGTTGAGTGGTAGAGGCGGACAGGGCGGCCGAAACGGCCGCGCACCGATGATTCGATGAGCTCACGGCTGAGGTCTCCGACCATCTCGAACGTAGGATACGGAGCCGTGTTCAAGAAACTGCTGGTGGCCAACAGAGGCGAGATCGCCGTACGGGTCATGCGCGCCTGCCGGGATCTCGATATCGCATCGGTCGCCGTCTACTCGGAGCTCGACGCGGACGCGCAGCACGTTCGCGTGGCGGACGAGGCCATCAACATCGGTCCGGGACCGGCCGCGGAGTCGTATCTCAATATCGGCAACATTCTCGAGGCCTCGCGGAGATCCGGCGCCGAGGCGGTGCATCCCGGTTACGGGTTTCTCGCGGAGAACGGTGACTTCGCCCGCGCCGTAGTCGAGGCCGGCCTGGTATGGGTGGGACCGGCCGCCGAGGCCATCGATTCCATGGGCGAAAAGACCGCGGCGCGCCGGGCCGCGACCGAGGCCGGAGTTGCCACCGTCCCGGGCACCAAGGAGCCCGTGACTACAGTCGACGAGGTAAAGGCGTTCGCATCCGAGCACGGCCTTCCTCTCGCCATCAAGGCCTCGGCCGGAGGCGGCGGCAAAGGATTCCGGGTCGTCGCCACGGAAGACGACATCGAGGACGGCTTGACGGGAGCGGCCCGTGAGGCGCAGGCGTACTTCTCCTCTCCCGACGTCTACCTCGAGCGGTACCTGGAGCGGCCTCGTCACATCGAGATTCAGGTTCTCGGCGACGCATCGGGGGCCGTGCTGTCGTTTCCGGAGCGGGACTGTTCGCTGCAGCGCCGCCACCAGAAGCTCGTCGAGGAGTCGCCGTCGCCGGCGCTCGATTCGGCGGTGCGCGAGGCGATCATGGATGCTGCCGCCAAGGTGTCCAAACAGGTTGGTTACCGCAACGCCGGAACATGCGAGTTCCTGCTCGACTCCGACGGCAAGACCTTCTACTTCCTGGAGATGAACACCCGTCTTCAGGTCGAGCACCCGATAACGGAGTTGGTCACCAGAATAGACCTGGTCGTAGCTCAGCTCTTGATCGCCGCAAACGAACCGCTGGGTTTCTCCCAAGACGACATAGAGCTGCGCGGGCATGCCATCGAGTGCCGTGTCAACGCCGAGAACCCCGCCAAGAACTTCCTGCCGGGTCCCGGAACCATTACGGACTACCGGGAGCCGGGGGGGCCGGGTGTGCGGGTCGATTCCGGCGCGGCGGCCGGCTCGGTCATCTCCCAGGCCTACGACCCACTGGTGGCAAAGGCGATTACCTACGGGCGCGATCGAGACGAAGCCCGACGGCGAATGCTTCGCGCGCTCGACGAGTACGAGATCGGCGGAATCAAGACGACGATTCCCTTCCATCGGCTCATGCTGGCCGACGAGCGTTTCGTGACCGGCGACTATCACACCGGCACCGTCGAACGCGAGCTCGATCTCTCGGTGCTAAAGGAGCCGGTCGTTTCGACACCGAAGGCCGGAGAGCCGGAGGTGGCCATGCGACGGTTGGCCGTCGAGGTCGACGGCAAGCGTTTCGAGGTCACGGCCCGCGAGCGGCTCGAGACCGCGACCAGGCCGCGCAAACCAAAGGCGCCGAAGGCGGCCGGCCAGATCGGCGGAGGGGGGACGGAGATCCTCTCGGCCCCCATGCAGGGCACGATCGTCAAAGTCCTCGTGTCGAAAGGCCAGAAGGTGGAGGCCGGCGAGGCCGTGTGCGTGCTCGAGGCGATGAAGATGGAGAACTCCATCCTCGCCACCGCCCCCGGCACGGTCGAGGAGCTAAAGGTAGAGGCCGGCCAGTCGGTTCAAGCCGGCGCCCCAATCGCGTTAATCCGCTGACACCCCACCCGTCGAGTAAGCGATTAGGTATCGCATACGCGTCCTAATCACTCACTCGGCGCTATATGCCGGTGATTCGAATGCCGGAGCCGTGGACTTTGTAGCGGCGGTTGATGCCGATCAACAGCGCGGTGATGGGTTCGACTATGCGGGCGTTTTCGAGGGGGCCGGCGTCGACGTAACGAAGGTTCGGGATGGCCTCGACGAGCGGACGCACGCGCTCCTTGGCGGCCTTGGGGCTCCCGCAGACGAGGACGTCACCTTCCACCGCAACGCTTAGATCGTTGAGCACGACCGCGGCCAGGCTGTGAAAGGCCGCCACCAGGGTTCCGCCCTCGAGGAAAGATTGCGCCTGCTGCGCGGCCGAGCCCTCCCACACCCCCAGCGTGTGCGAGACCTTGCCCCCCACGGACGCGGCCACCGGCACCGTGCAGTCGACCACGACGGCGTCGTCGCGCACGTGAGGCGCGATGGCCTTGTAGATCATGGCCTGGCCCGAGAACGGCACGGTTACGACGACGAGATCGGTCGACGCGGTCGCGTCGCCGTTCTCTAAGCCCTCGACCCGGGCGTCGGGCACTCCTTCTTTCAAACGCTGCGCGGCGTCGG
>JALZEI010000020.1 GCA_030862115.1 Actinomycetota bacterium | reverse complement strand
CTTGAGCCCCAGACACGTCGGCAGCGTGCAGGCGAACACAAGGTGGTGACGACCGTCGAGCCGGCGGACGTCGAGCAGACAACGCCCCGCGGCTTCTTCGATCTCGCCGCAGGCGGCTTCCAGGCGCTCGAGCGATGTCCCGGTCACGGTGATGTGTCCGGCGTACTTGAACAGGGCGTGGCCGTTGGCCAGCTCTCGCTCGTGCTGGGCGAGCGCGTCGTCCTCGCGTCTTCGCCGGACCGTGGAGAGAAATCCCGCCCGGCCCCGCAGGTCCTCGTCGGCCGCCATCGACGTCCGCGCCGCCTCGACCGCTCGAATGGCTCGCAGCGGTGGGACCGGCTCCATGGTGACGGCTACGGTCCGGGTGCACTCCGTTCGCAGCAGCAGCGCCGCGAGGAAGTCGGGCTCGACGTCGACGCGCGGCCACTCCGATATCCAATAGGTGGCGTGATAGGCGCCGTCGGCGTGATACGAGCGCCACGTCGTCTCTGTGGTCATCGGTCCCGCGGCGACCGGCGCGCTCCCGGCACGGTCCGGGGAGCGTGCTTCGAGACGCGCCAAGTGTGCGCGTGAGGCGGGGTCGTAGCCGGTGCGCAGCGCCGCCGCCAGCAGCCGCGGCGTCAGCACGCCTTCCACCGTGACATCGGCGTTGACGAGGCTTTCGGTCAGCGACTTGAGCTCGCGGCGCAGTATCTCGCAGGCGCCGTGATCGCCGCCCCCCGCGGCCTTGACGGCTCGCGCGATCCGGCGCGCGTCGAGCTGCAGCGCCAGCAAGACTTCGTGTGTCTGCGACACAGGGCCGGCGTCGTCCAAGACCTCGAGGTAGGAGCGCACGATCGGCGAGTCGAGGGGAAGCGCTGCCTTGTCGCGCAGGTGCAGCGCGACCTCGTCGGATGGGTCGGGCGCGGTCCTTTCGATCCACTGAAGGCGATGAACCACCCCCGCTTCGCGCGCGAAGCTCGACAGGATCGAACCCCACGCGGCGAGCGTGCGCGCCTTGTCCTGGGGATCGAGCAGCGAGAACGATCGCCCTCGCAGCTTGACCACCGCGGTGTAGGTCGACCTGGCGGGATGCTTCAGCACGCCAATTGCCTCTCCGCTGCCTGGAAGGGCGTGCGACAGGATCTGCGCACCCTCGAGAGGCGAGGGGAAGTCCGGCTGTGGGTCGGGAGCGTAGGTCCCTTTGGTGTCGGTGCGTGACGCGAAGCGACGAGTGCCCCGCAGTCGTTGCCAGCTCCACGCTGCGACCACCGACGTCCACTCAATGAGCGGCGTGCCTTTGACGTGCACGATCGCGACGGCTGCGCTGGCCGAAAGGATCGCAATGCCCGCGCCGAGTCCCGCTCCCGACGGCAACGCGCGCAGCGCCACGAGCGCGCAGACGGCCCCGAGCGAGACGACTGCGAGCTGGCTCGCACCAAGGCCCGCCAAGATGCCTCGCTTCTCCAGCGGTCCGAACCGGTACTTGGGGACGTCGGCCACGACCTACTCCTTCCGGGGCTTCTTGATGCCCTGCGGTGGCGGCGACAACGGCGAGTGATCGGACGGAGGACGCTGAGTCTGGGCCGTCGGTTGATCAGCGGCGCGGTCGGTCTTGGCAGCGGTTGCTCCCGCGACCCTCCGGACCGCAGACGCCGCTGCACCCGCGCTGCTCGCGGTGCCAGCCGCCGCCGCGGCGGGACGACGCACGAGCGACCCGCCGCCTCCCGTCGCGCGACCGCGCTCGAGCCTCGAGCGCATGATCGCCACCACATGGTGCGTGCTGCTGCGATGGTAGAGCTGGCTCTGGTGCCGGTAACGCATGGCCTCCGCGTGATGGACTGCGCTCGACTCCATCACCGGGATCAGCTTGAGGATCGCGAACGGCGCGAAGGCAGCCATCGCTACGAGCGCGACTGCGCCCATGACGGTCCCAAAGCCCCCGCTGCCAGGATCGGCCATCGCGGCCGTGGCGAGGCTGATGACGCCCACGATGACGAACTTGGACACGATCAGCGCGAACAGCGTCTCGATCACCCGTCGCGCGATGCGGCCGCCGGCCGTGGGCCACACCGCTCCGGCGAAGATCAGCGGCAAGAAGAACACCGCGACCGTGACTGCAGCCGACCGCACGAGGAGCTCCAACCACACGAAGAACGCCCCCACGATGAGAAGCAGTGCTGCGATGAAGATCGCAAACGAGGGCGCCGGGGCGTCGTCCGCAGAAACGAGCGATACCGTTCTACCGACGCCGCGAAAGATCGTGCCGGTGTCGTCGGCGACGTTCCCGCTCACCGCCGCGCTGAGGTGATCGGTCAGCACGAGCAACGTCTGCGTCAACTGGATGGCGACGAACATCCCCGCGATGGCGCCAGGGAGATAGAGGAAATAGCACCTGACGAGCTGGCGCACGTCTTGGGCGAGGAGGGCGCGGATCGTGGCTGCGATGAGAATCGGCAGCAGCACGAAAAGCGCGATCCCGGCGATGAGGTCGTAGCGCTGGCGGAACCATTCCGCGTCTAGGTCAGGTGATGTCGAGCTGTCGATGAATCCGACAACCTTGGCGAGAAGCCACTGCGCGGAGTCGGCAACCCAAGCGGCGACTATGTCCATGGCGCCACCTGCGGCCGCCCGAAACGGCGCGGTCGCGGCCGTGCCGGCAGCGCCGAGCGCGGTCTTGCCCACCTCACAAGCGAGATCGAGGACTGGCAGTGTTTCGCACTTGCCAGGCGCCGCAAGCGCAGCACTTGGCGCCGTCGCCGGAAATAGGACGCCAGCGACGAGCGCGATGATCACGCTACGGCTGAGGCCCAAACCGGTACTCGCTGAATCCATCAAGGACAGACACGGGAGCGGAATCAGTCGACTCGAGCACCCTTGGTGTCGGACCGGGGCTAGATTCGCCGCCACTCATACGCCACTCGCGGCGTAGATAGATCAAATCGATGGTTCCGACTCCCCACGTGTTGGTTATTCCGGCAGCGGAGTCTTCTGAAAGGATGACGCCCCAGACATGGACGGTGGCGCGTCCGCCAGTAAACTCAGCGACTCGATACCGGACCGGCACGAAGTTCGTCGACCCTTGGGCGCCATAGCGGTCCCTCACGAACTCAAGGCCGTTCATTGCTAGACGCCGCGCCTCGCTACGCCATGATGGCGCCGCGATCGCCTCCATTGCATGCACATAATCCTCATCGCCTGCCGTAACGGATCCCATGGCACGCGCGAATCGAGTGGCTTCCATGACTGCCCCTACTTTGGTCGGCTGAGAACCGGAACCAACGTTGCCGGTTGGCGAAGCCGGACCTGTCGGAATGGAGGGACGTGGCTCTACTTGAGGGGGAATCACTGCCTCCGGCGCGCTGGCGCGGCCGCCCAGGAACGCGATGAGTAAGCCGCCAAGGATGGCCCCGGCTACAAAGACACGTCGTCTGTGCCGCTCGTTCGGTGCGGAGTCGTTGATTGGCATCGATGTTTGCTCCTAGATGTCTTGGGCGAGTCCGATGAAGAAGTTGATGAAGGCAGGGGCGCCGGCTATCAGCAGGGCGGCGACGGCCGCAGCCAACACCCTCGACTTTCCCTCCGAAGTGAATCCCACGTTGCCCCCGCGTGGACTCAACGCCCACATGACCGCGCCGAACGCGAAAATCGCCACTACCGCGGTTAGACCGACGCCGGCTATGCCGTCGGCGAAATCCTGCACAATCCCGCCTCCAGGAAACTTGCCCGGATCGGGATCGAGCTTCACGGTGGGTTGGATCGCCAGGAGCAGTTTCACCGCAAGACCTCCCTGTGTTTCGCTGCCGTGCTAAAGGAGATGCCAACTCGAGAGTGAGTCACCGCGGCGTCCGGCTCACTGCCGGCGCTCTGCACCGCCCCCGCGGTCGTGCCCGAGGACCAGCCGACGCAGAAGGCGCACAGCCCGGCCACGACGACTACGGTGATGGCACTCCTACCTGGCACGGCCACCAGGTGGTCTTCGGAAGGTTCCAACCGGCGGGACCGCCGCGATTGGTGCTGGCTGGCAGCAGTAAGTGCCGGGACTCGATCGTCGCCCACGAGATCTCGACGCGGCGCCGCGGCATGATCGTCATGGGGCATGGTCTCGACCATGACAGTCACCGGACGCTCGTCCGGCGCCGGCTCCCAATCGAACCGCGACGCCGTCTCAGGGCTCTTCAAGGCCGCGCCCCGACCCTTGCGAGCGCCTCGACCAAGTTTGGGGTAGTCCATGGATCGACGACGATCCCACGTCCCCTCAGGACGGCGGCTACCTGCTGGTCTCGCTGATCCAATTCGGCGAGGGTCGCATAGTCGTCCTTTGGCAGCAGCACCGCCATCGCCATGCTTCGCCGGCAGACGAGGATGCGGCGCCCGGACGCGACGGTATCGACCAGGGCGCCGAAGCTCTCCCGGACACGACGGATGGCCATCCTCTCGAGGCTCGAAGGGTCGTGCATTTGCGGGTCCGTCCTCCTTCGTCAATACGCCGCTCGCTACCCGCCCATCAAGGCACAGACCGGGCCTATCGGGAATGTTCGGAACCTGAAATCACCGCCATTTCAGCCTGATTTCAGGGTCGCGACTCGGCCCGGCACGGGCGAAGGAGTTGCCAGAATCTTGGAGAACCACGACCTAGGTAATGGAAGCAAACTCGGGCGGGCGGGACCGCATCCCCCTAGTCATAGAACGGGCGTCGGCGTCGGTGGTCGTGGACGGCAGGCGGGTCGCGCTGTCTCCCAAGCTGTTCTCGCTCCTGGACGAGCTCGCCGCCATAGCAGGGAGCGCGCTGGACGCGTCGGAGCTGATCGCAGCGGTGTGGCGGGACGAGCCGGGCATGACGCGCGACGACCTCCACGCCTTGGTGTGGAGACTGAGGGGACGGCTCGGAGACAACGGCGCCGAGCCCAGGATCGTCGTCACCCGCAAGGGACTCGGATACCTCATCGACACCGAAGCGGTCGACGTCCAGGTGGTCGACAGACGCCGCGAGATTGTCAGCCCGACGAGAGCTGCCGTGCAACAAGGAGACCCCTCTCCGGAGACGCCCGCGCGGCGCACGGACGGCGCCGCGAGTGAGCTCGAACCAGCAGGCGAGCGCGGAGCTCTCGACCCAGGGGCGGTCGTTTCGCTCAAGCCTGCCTCGGACCTGAAATCAGATCCGCGCGAGCTTGCCGCGAGGGTTCCGTCAGACGCCCGACCCGGTGGCGCGATCCTCGTGCTGGGCAGAAGCCTACGGTGGTGGACCGCCGCAGCGATCGCCGTGGTTGCCCTTGGTGCGATCGGGTTCGCCGGCGGCTTCCTCACCCGCGACGACGGCCCGAAGACGAGCGGTCCCTTGGAGACCGCGCCGAAGCCTCCGACGTCGCCTCCCGAGGTCAATCGCGGCAAACCTTCAGATGGAAAGTCACAGCAGCCACCACGGTCGCGGCGGCAGCGCGGCCGCGCGTCCGATCGGAACACTCCCGCCGTCGTGGCGGTGGCGCCTCCTGTGTCTGGCGGTGCCCCACAGCCAGCCCCTCCGCCCGCGACGAGCGCCCCCCGGCAAGAAAAGCCCCCCGCGAAGCGCCAGCCGGTTGCGCTTCCTCCGCCTCCGACGCGTTACCTCTACCACCTCCACAACGCCGACAACGGCGACCACTTCGTGACCACGGACTCGGGTGCCGTGACCCAGCACGAGGCGAAAGGCTACGTCGGGGGCGCGATCGGACGCGTCTACGTCGCGCCCGAGAAGGGCACGAAGGCGATCGCCCTCAACTACGGGAGCGCCTTCATCTTCATCGGAGCATCGCCGAAGACCGACCCGGCATCGGTCACGGTCCCGCTCTGGTACACGGCGAACAACGCGGGCGACTTCTTCTACACGACGAGCAAGGCCGAAGCCTCGCAGGAGGGCTGGAGCGCCAGCGTGGTTGGCTACGTGAGGTCGCTGTGAGACTGCGCGCGGCTGCGAGCGGGGCCGTCTTGGCGGCTCTGTTCGCCGGAGTCATTCCCCCCTCCCCGGCGCTGGCGGCACCGACGTGCTTCGGCGAGGAAGTCACGGACCCGAGCCTGCTCGGCACCTCAGGCGCCGACACGATCAACGGCACTTCGGGACCCGACGTCATCATCGGACTCGGCGGCGACGACATGATCAACGGCCGGGGCGGCGACGACAAGATCTGCGCTGGTGCCGGCGACGACTCCATTTCCGGGGGCCGCGGGCTCGACCAGTTGCAGGCAGGCCCTGGTTCGGACTCGAGCGTGCGCGGCGATCTCGGCGACGACTTCCTCTATGGCGCCGACGGCGACGACAAGCTCATCGGGGGCGCTGGCGACGACAACCTCGCAGGAGGGTTCGGCGACGACCTCATGTCAGGTCGAGGCGGCGTGGATGCGGCTCACTACGACCTCGCACCCGCTGGCGTCACGGTCGACCTGCGCTCTCGCTCGGCGAGCGGTGGCCATGGGTCAGACACCTTCGTGGGCTACGAGGGCCTAGCCGACGTGGAAGCCGTCTACGGATCCGAGTTCGACGACGAGCTCGCGGGAGACGCCGCCGCCAACCTCCTGATCGCTAATGGCGGCGACGACACCCTGGTGGCGAGTCTGGGCGCAGACGTCATGACCGGGGGAACGGACCGCCGCGGCGACACCGTCAGCTACGCGCGCCTCGGGATCGGCGTGCAGGTGAACCTCGCGGTGGGAACCGCCTCGTGGGGCGGCGCCGATGCGAGTGCGCACGACCTGTCGATGGTCGAGCGCGTCGTTGGGTCGCGCCACGACGATCGCATCGACGGCGACGGCGGGCCCAACGTGTTGGTGGGCGGCGGGGGCGACGACGAAGTGACCGCCCGCGGCGGTGACGACGTGCTCTGGGGGGGCACGGGGTCAGACAGGATCAACGGCGGCTTAGGCAACGACCGCGCCTACGGAGCCGCGGGAGACGACGTCGTTGCAGGCGTCGACGGCGACGACATCCTGCGGGGCGGCCCGGGCCGGGACGCCGTGCGGCTCGGTTCGGGAGACGATCGCGGCTACGGCGACGCGGGGGCGGACCTGGTGATGGGATCCACTGGAGCCGACTCCGTACGCGGTGGCACGCACTCTGACCGTCTCTACGGGGGCGAGCACCGCGACGGAGTCGCCGGAGGCAGCGGGGAAGACCTCGTCTCCGGCGGGCCTGGTGACGACGCCCTGATGGGCGGACCGGACCGCGACACCTGCCGTCAGGACGGTGGTCGAGGTCGCGCCACGTCCTGCGAGCGCCTGGTCTAGCTAGCTAGAGCTCAAGCCCGTCGTCGAGCTCGTGTGGGGCGGCGACTTCCAGCACCTCTGGAGGCTGCTCATGGGTCGGGGCCTCCTCCGAGGCATCGAGGCTCGGCGCGTGATCCTCGCGGCCGACGTCGAGCGCGAGCTCCTTGGCGCGACTGCGACCGAGCGAGCGCGTCAGCGCCGGGAGGGGGTCACTGGGCCTGATCACTTGACCACCTGTGTCCTCACGGTCCAGGTCGATGCCCGCGACCACGTACATGCGGTTGTCGATCCTGCCGCGTGACATCGCGACGTAGCCCCACTCCTTGTAGAGCGTCTCGTCTGCGAGCACGAAGCTCTTGTCGCAGGTCATGCCCTGGCTCTTGTGGCCGGTGATGGCGTAGGCGTGGGTGAGGTGGCCCTCCTCGAGGTAGTCCGCCGGCAGCACAAGCCGTGCGCCGTCGGGCGTCTCGACGGTGAGAGAGCGCGAGGGTGAGTCGACCGCGACCACGGTCGCGCGCATCCCGTTCACGACGCCGATCCCCCGGTAGTTGCGAGTGGCCATGACGAGATCTCCGACCGCGAAGCTGCCGCCGGCGACCTCGACCGCCTTGCCCAGTCGCCCGGCCCCCGCCATCAGCTCGCGCGCGTGGGCGTTCAGCGCGATGACGTCGCTGCGGCGTGCCGCGATCATCACCGCCGCCTCGCCCTGGTTGAAGCTGTCCCACCATTCCGACACTAGACGTTCGCGCGTCTCGTCTGAAGAGCGCGCCGCGAAGACACGGCTGTGGTGCTCGTAGGCCGCCACCGCCTCGGCGGCGCGCCCCTGTCTCATGAGCTCGAGCGCCAACCTCTCCCACTCGTCTGGCTGACGCCTCACGTCGGTCAGCTCCATGGGTCCGAGGCGGTTCTTGATCGCACGAAACGCGCCGCCCGCCGCGATCTCGGGAAGCTGCGCGTCGTCGCCCACCAACACCACCTTGGCGTCCGCGAGTTCCGCATGCTCGAGCAGACGTCCCAGGTCGCGGGTCCCCACCATGCCGGCCTCGTCGACGACCACGACGGTGTCGCGGCCGAGGCCGCCCCAGTCCTTGGCCTCGAGCTCGTTCAGGAGCTTGGCGAGCGTGGTGCTCGGGATCCCCGAGCCGGCCTCCAGCTCCTGAGCGGCCCGGGCCGCCAGCGCACAGCCGATCACTCGATAGCCGTCCCCCTCCCACGCCTGGCGCGCGGCGTCGAGCGCGAACGTCTTGCCGGTCCCCGCCCTCCCGACGACGACGTCGACGCCGGCTCCGGAGGTGGTGACGCGCTCGACCGTCGCGACCTGATCCGGGTAGAGGGTCGGATGATCTCGAAGCGCCGTATGGAGCGACGCCGGGGCGACAGTCGCCACGCCGACCCGCTGTCGCGCCAGCACGTGTTCGACGACGCGCCGTTCCGTCGCCAGCATCTCCTCCGTCGTGTAACGGGCCTCGTGGGTGCCCGCGGCTATGGGGCTGTCGGAGAGACGAAACCTTGTGGCGTTGGGATCGCCGACCGCGACGATCTCGTCGTGTTCGAGGAATCGATCGGCCATTGCCTCGACGTCTGGCACCGCCGCGCCGTCTCTCAGCTCAGCGCAATAGCCCTGGATCGCTTCTCGCCGGGAAAACGTGCTGTTCTGGGCGGTGAGCCCCGCGGGCGAGGCGAGTCGTCGCGCCACCTCGCCCTGTCCCTCGTCGTCGAGCTCCTGGTAGGTCATGACGCCGAGGACAGCGTCGAGATCGTCGCGTTCGAGGCCGAGGCGCTCGGCGCGCTCCCGCCACTCGGGCTCGAGCGCCTCGGGCGACACCTCGTAGTCCTTGGCCTTGCGGGTGACGAGCGCGGCCACCTGCCCGCGCCGCCCGCCCGCCGCGTCCTCCCCACCGCTGGCTCGTTCGATCTCGGCCCGGCGTCGCGAGAAGGCGCGGACCACGTCGCGGGGGATTTCCTGTAAGTCGGCGGCGCCGTTCCTCACCGGGCCCCACGCGACGCCGAGCCGGCGGGTGAGCTCCGCTCGCAGGTGCGCCTGGTAGAGGTAGCCGGCGGTCTTGGCGTGCAGGTAGAGGTGGCGGGCGTCAACGGCTCCCCACTTGCCGTCGACCCCCTGGACGAGGTTCGGGACCAAGACGTGGGTGTGCAGCAGCGGATCTCCCGCCCTCGAGGTCCGATGGCGAAAGGCCGCGCCGATGAAGCCCTTGCTGTCGATCGACACCTTGCCGCCCTTGCCGCGTCGGGCCCCCGAGGCGACCCGCTCGAGGTAGCCGAGGGACGCCGCCACCGCCGCGTCGTGCGCGCTCACGACCTCGTTCGAGGCCTCCTTCGGTCCGAGGGCGTGCAGCAGGGCGACTGACTTCGGGGCACGGAAGGTCAGGTCGAAGCCAGGGACTCGCTCACCCCGCCGAGGCGCCGCGAGCTCTGTCCCCGAAGCCGGATGCGACCCGGAAAGGACGTTGCGCAGCGCCTGCTCTGTGACGACGCCCGACAGCTCGAGATCTTGTGCCCCCGAGGCGAGCCAGTAGCCAGGCGCCTCTCCCGAGCCGAGGTAGTAGTCCTCGACCCCCTTGGCGACGGAGTTCAGGTAGTAGTTCTCGCCGCCGGCCCGCAGCTTGCCGATGTTGAGCACGCGTCCATCACGTCACGCGCGCGGCTGAAATTTGAATGTTCGCAACCTGAAAATCAGCCTCACGCACCGAGGGTGCAAGTCTGTGCTTCGTCGATCGGCTGCCTCGCGGGGCGAGGACTCGGAGCTTCGGCGGACCGATGGCGAGATCGGGCGAGAGTTTCGATCCTGAGGACGAGGTGCGCGGGTCAGATCGTCAAGTTCTGCGGTGATGACCAGGTTGCGGTCGATCGAGAAGCGTTGGATTCGGCAGCATCTCAGCCGGAAAACCTCAGGGCGACGCGCGGTAAGGCTGCGGTGTGATCGTCCCCCCAGGTCCGAGCGTGCTCCGGGCGGGACTCCTCCCACGGCAGTCACCTCCGTCGCCCGAATCCTTCCCTCGGTTCACGAACGGCTCCTCCGCATACCCGTCGCCTGTTCAAAGATCCCCGCGTTCGCGCCCACGGCCCCACTGCGGGGCCCTTCGACCTGAAATAAGGCTGATTTCAGGTTGGCGTCATTCCGTTCGCCTGTCTCGGGCGCCTCAATACATACAGGAACTGCGACGACGCAACGGGAGGATAGATGGCGGGAAATTCGGTCACCCTTGTGGGCAACCTCGTGAGAGACCCCGAGCTCGGTCGGACCGACGGCGGCCGAGCGGTGTTGAACCTGAGAGTCGCGGTCGATGAGGCGGGCGGATCGCGAAGCGACGCCGGGTTCTTCGACTGCGTCGCGTGGGGCGATATCGCGGAGAACCTGGCGAGATCGCTGTCGAAGGGTCCGCGGGTCCTCGTGACCGGCGAGCTGAGGCACCGGACGTACGCCGCCGGGGGCGAGTCCCGCAGCGTCACCGAGGTCCGGGTGTTCGACGCCGGACCCTCGCTGCTGTGGGCCATCGCGATGGTGGAGAAACGAGCTCCTGCGCTCGCTGGCTCCTAGCGGGAGGGGCTCCGCAGCCGGTGGGGTGCGCACCGGGGCAGACGGATCCCGGCCGAAAACGCGCTTTCGATCGTCTGTCGCGCCTCGCCTTCATCGAGGCCCACCTGAAGCGCCGCCTGCAGCAGCGATGCGCGAGCCGCGGATTCCCGCAGCTCGCCGCCGGCCACCACCTGGGCGACCGCGAAGGCAGCCCGGTTGAGCCGGTGATTCCGACTACCCACCGCGGCCGCACGCAGCTCGCGCAGCTCCTGGCGCAGGACGGCGTCGCCGTAGCGCGTGGCGTCGCCCGTCAGCCCTGCCGGCGCCGCGGCGTAAGGCGTCACGAGCCCCCGACGCGGGCGCCGTAGCCACGACGGCGCGGGGGCGAGATCCGCGGTCTCGTCGAACCAGAGATAGCGGGCACCGGAGCGATGGACGCTCGGGGGCGCCACGACGTAGCCGCCGTTGGAGCGGAGGTCGACGCCGGGAAGGTCGACCTCGAAGCCTGGCAGCCGACCGGCGCTGTTGCCGAGCTCGCCGTCGGCGCAGGAATAGAAGAAGTGGATGCCGCCGCCGCCGGTCAGGGCCGTGAGGGTGCGGCCGATGCCAGCTTCGACGAGCTCGTCGAGCGACGCGAGCGCGGTCGGCAGGTCGACGTCTACGACCGCGATCCCCGACTCCGCGCCGGTCGCGACGCCGACGTTGGCGCGACGCCAGGCGCGCCACCACGCCGAGACGAGCGCGGGGTCGGTGGTGGCGTCGTAGAGGCCGCGCCGAACGAGCGGGTGCTTGCCGGGACTGGCGCAGGCGTGCCCGCAGGTGCACGCGCCGTTGACGATCCCGTGGAGCGGAAAGACTCGCCAGCCCCGCTGCGCGTAGGCGAGCGCCGCGACGCGCGCCGCCGTCACGACGCCTCCATGAGCACGTAGTCCGTCCCGTAGACGGCGGTGGGGTGGACCCCCAGGGCGCAGCACACGCGGTCGACGAAGACCCCGTCGACGAAGTCTCGGGTCTTGAGGTAGTCGCCACTGACGCCGAGGTCGCGGTAGAAGTCCCGCTTGGACCGCGCCTCGGCCGCACGTCGGAGGATGAGTTCGACAAGTGGTGCAGCGGGATAGCGCTCGACCGTGAGCGCGTGATAGGTGCCGAGCACCAGCGACCCGATCGTCTCACCGAAGGCGCGCCGGAACGCCGGGCGCGCCTCGGTGAAACCGTTGATGACGTTGGCAACGTAGCCCGCGTCGTAACCCATGTGCTCGGCGAGCTCCTTCACCTCGAGCTCCAGGCACGCGAGCAGGACCCTGATGGTCTTGCGGTCGACCTCGATCACGTCGCCACCTCCTCGACGTAGTCATCGCAGCGCGCCGCCAGCTCTCCGGCGAGTTCGCCTGCGGTTTCGAAACCGTCGGCCGCGAGGCGGTCACGTAGACCCGCAAGGGTCCCTGCCAGCAGGACCACCACAAGGTCGCCGAGGTCCGGGCCCGCGCCGGCCGCCATCACTGCACCTCCGGGGCCGGGACGAGAACCGCACCGAACGTCTCGTGCAGCAGCGCGATCGCATCGGCTTCCTGCTCGTCGCCTCCGGCGCCGACATGGCCGCATGAGTCGCACTCGACGTCGAAGCGCTCTTCGTCGCCTCGGTGCTGCCCGGGAGGACCGAAGACCCTCGCGACGTGCCGGCGCGCTCCCGGACCGAACTCCTCGTCGGCCGGGAACGCGCTCCAGTCGGCGCGCTCTATCGCGTCCCACTGCTCGGGCGAGAACAGCGAGTCGTAGCCGATGCTGTCTTCCACGTCTGCCTCCCTGTAGGTCGACGGCTTTCGTCGCCTGGGCGGCACCGGGAAAAGCGCAGGGGTCAAGGGTGGCGAAGCCATCACGAAGTGACGCGAGTACCGGAGGCGAAGCCGGAGGAACGGAGCGCCCTTGACGCCACAGCGTCCGGTGCTACAAGAAGGCCGCCGTCGACCGGAGGCGGGAAGGCACGGTCGGTCGCAGCGCACCTTCGTCGAGTGCCGTCACCCGCACAGCGAACACCACCCCGGCAACAGCTCTTGACGGCACACGCCGTCCTTGGCCTCGACGACGACGCCGGCGGAATGGTCGGGAACGCGCGGGGCGACGTCGACCACAGCCGGAGCCGGCACGCGACCAGCGCCTTCGGCAATCCGCTTGATGCTGATGCGCGTCGCGTCCCCCAGCGCCAGCCGCTTGGCCAGACCGCTCGCGGACGGGAACGTTGCGCACTCCGACTCGAGCCAGCGGCGACGCGGGCCGGGATCCTCGCGGCCGAACCACCTGACGAGCCACACGGTGCCTCACCTCCTAGTGACGCCTGACGACGGCCCGACGCCAACGAGCGGGGTTTCGAGCGCCGCGACGAGCGCAGCGAGGAGGAGAGCGAGCCGCTCGTTATCCTGGAGGGACGGCGGGCGTCACTGCTTTGAGGTGAGGCGATGGCCGTCGCCATGGTGGGGGGCCGCCGGGATCGACCACTCGCATTCGTTGCGGCGGAGTCGCGCTCACGGGCCACACGTGCCCGCACCAGGTCAGCTCACCTAGATATGGCTGGTCGTCTCCTGCTCCAGCGGCTCGAAGGTCCGACGTTTGCTCACGAGCGACGCTGGATGAAGAGCGAGACGCGGATGCCGGCGGCCTGCGCGCGAGCGATCGTGTCCTTCGTCCCGCGGCTAGAACCGTCCCAGAAGGCGATCACGAGGTCGGGCTTGACGCATCCCAGCATCTGCTCGTTGCGCCGCATGCCGGCCGACCGTCCGTAGCGCTCCCACTGCGCCGGCATGCGCGCGACGAAGTGCCCCAAGCTCGCGGCGACGTGACCGGCCATGCGATCTGCGCCCCGTGCGTCACCATGAACGATCTGCGTGCCCACGGGCAGGATCGCGAGCGCGGCCCGAAGCGTCGCCCAGTCCTTCCAGGTGCGACTCCCGCAGACGACTACGCGCAGACCCGACGCAACCCGATCCTCACCCATCACCTGCGTACGTCCACAAGTCTCGACGGCATGGAACCGCCCGTGCGCCGGCGAGGCGAGGGGCGTCAAGGGGACCCGCAGGGCGCCGAGGAGCGGAACGCAGTGAGCACCGCAGGCGCCTTGACGCCGCAGCCGCCGGCGCGACAGGCCGCATTGCCGTCGAGAAGGGGCGCGCGAAGGGGGCAGACGGGGCGGCCTCAGAAGAAGCTCTGCTGCACGCGCGGGCGGAAGACCTCCGCGACGTCCCTCCACGCGACGACGCCGCCTTGCATGAGGTCCACGTTGTAGAGCACCACGCCGTCGGCCCGGCGCCCGTCGAAACGTTCCAGGGTCGAGTAGTACCAGCCCTCGTGCGCCCGCAGCGGGCCGGCGCCGAGCAGGATCTTGTCCTTGATCCAGCGAGCCGCGGCGGTGTCGTCGTGGATGGCGAGCAGCTCCGGCTGGCGGTCGTGCCGTCCGGTGCCCGAGCACAGGGGGCATCCGGGGATCGCGTTGCGCTCGTCGTGGTCGCGACCGTCGGCGCGATCCCAGCTGTGGCTGTCGTAGCCACCAAAGCCGTGGTCGGGATCGTAGAGACAGGGACAGCGGCGCACGAGTCCTGCGTGGAGCACGCCCGCGAGGTACGCCTCGCGTACAGCCGCCGGGATGGGGTCGGCAGTCCCCGCCGCGATCGAAGCCCACAGCGTGTCGCGGTTGGCGAAGAACGAGTCCTGCTCGTCCCGGCAGGGGTCGTGCATCGTGTGGTTGAGCTCGTCGACGTAGCTAGCGTCGTCGGCAAGCGCCGGCAGCGGCTCCCGACACCAGGTGCAGTAGCGAGCGGGCTCCACCGCCTACACCTCCATCCAGTGGCCGCAGTGGCGGCAGCTCCAGAAGGCGCGGTACGACGTGTAGCTCTTCATCCCCGTGTAGGTGAAGCGGCCGCGAGACGTGCAGTTCGTGCACACGGAGAACGGGCTGCGTGCCATCGCGGCGTCGACGTCGTCGAAGTGCGCCTCGAAGCCCGCGTCGGCGAGCTCATCGAGGAGCTCTTCGAGCGGGTGCGAAGTGGGACAGGCCATGTCCGAGCCGGCATGGCAGCCGGGGCAGTGGTCGAGCGTGGCGCAGCGTCTCGGCATCGGAGCCTCCCCTAGTCGGCGGTCGTCTCCGCCCGCCGCAGCGCCGCGCCAGCGAGGTACGTCAAGGGGACCCGACAGGGCGGCGAGGAGCGGAGCGAAGTGAGCACCGCAGCCGCCTTGACGTCCGAGCGCGCGGCGCTAGTGGAGACGGCGACCGCCGACTCATCGGGGCTGTCGTGCCGACATGCCCGTCCACTACACGTCCTCCCACGCGGCGACCTCGTCGCGAAGGCGCTCGTCGAACGCCCGCTGTTCCTCGGCAGCGAGCCACCAGTCGATGCGGTCACCCACGAAGTCGTCGACCCACTCCGCGTCGAGCCAGAAGTCCGTCTCGCGCAGGGCCGGCCACACCTTCGCCCACAGCTCGTCGGGAACCGCCTCTGCCTCGTCGTAGCCGTGAAAGCTCGCGAAGCGATAGCGGAGCTCGGCTTCGTCGGCGTAGGCGAGCGACCAGTGAAAGCGACGCTCCAGAGCGAGGCGGACGTCGTGTGCCGCCTCCTCGTCGTCGCCGACCAACCTCAGGGCGACGTCGGCAGCAGACCGCCCACAATGGGAGCCATGCGACGCGATGTGCACCACCTCGGAGTCGAACGCTCCGGCCATGTGGCGCTCGACCAGGAGCGCCGCCTCGTCGGGATCCGACGCGTCGACGTAGACGTTCGTAGTCACCGCGAAGCGCTCGACCCCCATCACGCCACCTCCCTCGCCAGCGGCACGCTCGGGTAAGGAACGTTGCTGACGACCGACCCGACGAAGTCCCAGTAGTCGCAGTGGGAGGCCAGCGCGTAGTCGACGTCGAAGCGGTGGTCGGTGACGACGACCTCGAAGAAGCCGCCGCTTCGCGGGCGGACCTCTTTGAGCGAGACGTTCTCGTAGTCGTCGAGCGCAGCGGCGATGCGAGCGGCGTCCTTGTCGATCAGCGGCATGGGCCCTCCTTCGGGTCGACGGCGTTCGTCTGCTCCGCAGCGCCGGCCGAGCGAGGGGGTCAAGGGTGGCGGGCCATCTCCGCAGGAGACGCCGAGCACCGCAGCGAAGCGAGGAGCGCAGCGCGCCCTTGACGCCGGAGCTGACGGCGCTAGACGAACCGCTACGCCGCCGATCCGAGAGCGCCACCGTGTAGAGCAGGACGCCGGCCGCTGGTGAGCGGCAGGTGATGACAATCGTCAGGTTGGGGCGAGACGCTCCAGATGCGGAGAACGCAACCCTTTAAGTGGGCTATGTCATTGCCGTCCTCGCTCCACTAGGCTGCGATAGGACGATCGAGCGGTGGGGGGGTTGACGATGTCTGCCAGGTGGAGGTTTCGAGCACCCTGCGCGGTGATCGCAGCGGCGGGAACGGTCGCTCTTCTGAGCTCGCCTGTAGCTACAGCGGCATCCGACGGACAGATCGTCACCGGGGTCAGATCCGGCCCAATAATTCTTGGTCAGACGAGCTTGCAAACACTGGAATCACAGTTTGGGACTCCGAGCTCCATCGCAGAGGCTGGTGCCGACTGCGGGGGCAGCGGATACGCCAACTGGTCCGAACAAGGCATGTTCGTCTTCTACGACGCGGACACCAAGGAGGTCTGGTACGTGGCCCATCGGGCCACCACGTCCACGACCGTTCAGCATGAGGAAATCCAGTGGAGGACCGTCAAGGGACTCGCGGTCGGAGACAGCGAGCGCACGATGAATGCCCTCTACCCCAACGCCAGGAATGAATACGAGGAGGAAGACTGGACCTATTGGATACTCGAGGACCCGCCCGGCCGCAAGCTCCTCGCAAGCTCCACCGCGAGCGGGCAGGTGATCCAAATAATGAACTCCGGAAGGTGCGGTTCACTAGAGTACGTAGCACTCGGCGACTCCTATTCAGCGGGTGAGGGCGCGGACCCCTTCTTCCCGGGCAGTGGCCGATGTCATCGTTCCAAGAAAGCGTATTCGACTCTCGTCCAACCTCCGGGATACCCGGACTCCTTGTTCAATCTGCGAGACGACGACGGCTGGGGCATCACGTGGAACTTCCCCGCGTGCAGCGGGGCGGTAATGGAGAACATCGTGGCGTCGGGCGAAGGACAGCACGGCGGCGAGCCACAGCTTAGGCACGGTTCCGTGGGCAACGATGTCAACCTCGTCACGATCACGATTGGGGGCAACGACGCGGCATTCGCGGACATCCTGTCCCACTGCGCGAAGTACACCTGCCTCAACAAGCCATACAAGGATGGTCTAACACTCAGGGAGTGGCTTCCGAAGCGGATCGAGTACATGCGAGGGTCTGATTCGGACAGCGTCTTCGACCTGAAGTACAACCTTACGGACACCTACCAGGCGGTCAAAGATGCCAATCGGAACGCGACGATCGTCGTTCTCAACTATCCGTTCCTTTTCCCGGACACGGAAGCAGAGCGGAGCTGTTTCATGCTCTCGCCTTACAAGGCCGGCGAATCACTCTTCTTCCGGGAGTCCCAGGAGGACCTTCACGAGGTGATGGGCGAAGTCGCGGCCGCGGTTGGCGTCCACTATGTCGACGTCACGCGTCACTTCACAGATCACGAAATCTGCGGGGTCAAGAAGGACTGGGTAAATGGGCCGAGCGTCGACCGCCAGTGCGGGGTCGTGGCGGGAGCGTACCGATGCTGGCCCAAGCGGGCTGATCGCTCCTTCCACCCGACCACACGTGGACAACAAGCGTACGCAGTGGTTCTGAATCGGTGGCTGGAAAGCCAGGGGCCGGGCCTGCCGCCGAACCCGACGCCTGAGGAGACGCCATAGTTCCACGGAGGCGATTCGAGACGGAACTCGATCTCACCGGTCCGGCCTCCGGTCAGCGCCTCGCCGCCGAGACGACATCTGGACGTAGTCGTATCCCCTAGAAGGCCAGCTGTCAGACCGCGCGACGACGCCTCCGGGTGATCCCGGAGGCGTCTTGGACGCTGCGGGCTTACGCAGCCTGGTCCGACTGCGTCACCTTCTCGACGTCGGCCGTGGCGAACTGCAGGTCGGGGCCGAGGTGGGAAACGACGACCTCGATCACCGAGCGCTTGTTGCCGCCCTCGTCTTCGTAGGACCGCTGGGTCAGCTTGCCGGCGACCAACAGCCTCGTCCCTTTGACGAGCGACTGCGCCGCGTTCTCGGCGTTGTGACGCCACGCCACGCAGCGGAAGAAGCCGTCGTTGACGTCCTCCCAGCCGCCGTCCTTCGGCACCCGCCGCGACACCGCCAACGTGAAGTTGGCGACGGCGGTCCCGCCGGGGGTGTAGCGGAGCTCGGGATCGTCGGTGATATTGCCGACGAGGATGACCTGGTTCACGAAGCACCTCCTTGTCCGGGCGCGTCTGGCGCCGTGGCCGTTCTGACGCCTGCGCGAACAGGTCCCGCCCCAGCGCCGGGGGTCAACCGATGCCGAAGGCAAGCGAGCACTCATGAGCGCGCAGCGTGCGGTTGACCACCAAGCGGCGGGGCCAGCGTGGGCGAGGAAGAACGGCGAGGCGTCGCCCGACAGGGGCTGAAGTGACGGGTCATGCCGCCGCCGACTCGTCGGCCGGCTCGAGCCCCTTGAGGATGCGCCGCGAGCACTCGATCACTCGCTCGGCCGCAGTCCTGAGGAGTTCGGTGTCGCCGTTCGACCATCTCGCGACGTAGGAGAAGCTGTAGTCGCCGGTGTCGAGACCAAGCGCGTCGCAGACGACGTACGCGACCGACTCCACCTCGACCTCTTTGACCTCGCGGCTGCGGAACGTGTCGTCGCGGTGCAGCAGGCCGTGCCCAAGCTCGTGCACCAGCGTCTTGACGGCTTGCGCCGGCGTCACGTCGGGGCGCACCCCGATCTCGCGGGCACCGAAGTCGCAGTAACCGTTCTCGGCGTTGCGGCGATGCCTGACGACGTCGAACCCCTCAGACATCGCGAGCTCGACGAGCCGGTCCCAGATCCCCTCCGGCGCCTCGCCTTCCAGGAGCTTGGGACGCAGCGAGTCGACCTCGGGGAGGGGCTCACCCTTGGTCTGTGAGACGTCGAACACGTAGGCGACGCGAAAGCCTCGGATCGACTGGACGGTCGTCTCCTCGCCGGAGTCGTCTTCGATCTTCGTCCGGTACTTGCACGGCGCCAGGATCGCGATCCCCTTCTCGCCCTTGCGGACGTGCCGTCCGAACTCCTGCCACTTGCGGTAGCCGGCCACCCGCGTCGCGTCGGGACGCTGGCAGAGGATGAGCAGCTGGTTGTTGAAACTGTAGCGGTGGAACTTCGACGCGACCTGCAACATCCGCTGCCAGTCGTCACCAGAGACGATCTCGGCAACGGCGGCTTCGAGCCTCTCGTGAGCCTGGCGAAGGGCATCCTTCACTGCCACCACCCCCGCTCGGACTCGAGCTCCACGGCGACCTCGATCAACTCCACCTGACAGCCGACGCAGTTCGAGAACAGCTCTCCGTCGACGCCACGATCCGTGTGGACCCGGTCGCACACGCCGCAGATCGCTCCCACCGGCTGCGGGCACCGGCCCTCGTCAAACGACTTGATCCAGATCTCGAGGTCGTCTACGGACCGAATGAGCTGAACGCGACCGTCCCTGACGTCTCTGATCTCCATCAGGTAATCGCCCTCGCGGGTCCTCAGGCCCACGATCCGGCCCCTGGGGCGCGCAGACAGGTAGTCGGCTACGAGCACCACGGCTCGCTGGTTCACGTCGCACCTCCTTGCTCGGCGGCTTTCCGAGCCGGAGGCACAGCGCCGGCCTAAGCGACTGCGTCAACCGATGCCGAAGGCAAGCGAGCACTCATGAGCGCGCAGCGTGCGGTTGACGAAGGAGCGGACGGCGCTACAAGGAAAGCGGTGGCCGCCGAGCGGGGCGAGTGAACGCGGCGTAGGACGAGCAGCCGTCGTTCGAGGCTCATGGCGTCCCGGGCCCCGAGAGTCGCCTCAGTTCTTCTCGCACCTCACCACCACCGACCGCTGCCGCTCTTCGTCGATGTAGCAGGCCCGCCCCCGCCCGCAAGGGCGCTCCGTTCCTCGCTGCGCTCCGGTACTCGCGTCTCTGCGAGAGAGACGTTCGTCTCCCCTTGCTGGGCGGGTGCAAGGCCCTGCTGGCCCCCGGTCGACCGGCAATGCGATCGGAGGTGGCTCATGGCTGCGAAGAAGACCGCTAGGGACCCTCGGGTGCAAGGACTGCCACAATCGCCCGACGACAGCCAGCGGGTGCTGCTCCCGGTGGAGGCAGCCGCGCTGCTGCGAGTCTCCGTGGCGCAGCTCTACCACCTGACTTCGAAGAAGCAGATCCCGTTTACGAAAGTCGGCGGCGCGCTGCGGTTCGACCGCAACGCTCTCCTCAGTTTCATCGCCGACGGCGCGCCGCCGCAGGCTCCTTCAAAACGACAGGAGGGCCTTCGGAATCCCGCTGAGCGCGGGTCGACCGGTCGAGGCGCCGGAACAATCCGGCGAGGCCGGGAGAGGTTCTCATTCAATACTCCAGCCCGCACCGGCAAGAAGAAGTGAGGTTCACCACCGAAGGTGGTCGTACCCGCGTGGTACACGAAAGGGGGAGGTGATCTGTGGCTTCCATCAGGAAAAGATCAAAAGAAGACGGGGGCGGGTACCAAGTCCGCTACTACGGCCCCGACGGGCACCTTCGGTCGAGCACCTTCAAGACCAGGCGAGAGGCCGTTGACTTCTCGAACCACGTCGAATCCGATATCGCACGAGGGTCGTGGGTGGACCCCGCGCTAGCGGCCACGCCGCTGCGCGACTTCATCGACGGCTACCTGCGAAGCTCGATGCATTGGCGGCCCTCCACGCGGCTCAAGGTCGAAGGTCACGCGCGCAACTACGTGGTGCCAGCTTTCGGCGACTACGCTCTTGGCGACATCCGGCCGTCTGACATCCGAAATTGGGTCGTTGCTCTCAGTGATCACGGCCTTGCCCCCGGAACCGTGCGCGCCGTTTACTCAAGCCTCTCTCGGATCTTGAAACAGGCCGCTATCGATGGCCTCATCCCAAGGAGTCCTTGCCTCGGGATTAGCCTCCCCAAGGACGAAGTCCAGCGCGAGATGCTCTTCCTCGATCCTGTCGCCGTTCAGGCGCTAGCCGAAGAAGTCCCGGAGCGATACCGAGTCTTGATCTTCACTGCCGCATACACGGGGCTGAGGTGGGGCGAGTTGGCCGCGCTCAAGGTTCGCAACCTCGACCTGGTTAAGGGCACGATCCGAGTCACCGAGGCCGTCGCCGAGGTGAACGGCCACCTCAAGGAGGGCCCGACCAAGACGGGTGCCACCCGGACCGTCGCTCTCCCGCCCTTCCTCCGCAAGATGCTGTCGGAGCACCTAGCGTTGTATCCGTCGAAGGGATACGTCTTCACGTCCGCCAAAGGGCATCCGTTGCGTAGGAACTTCTATCGCCGCGACTTCATCCCGGCTGTCGCTCGGGCAAAGCTCCCGCGAGGCCTCAGGTTCCACGATCTTCGCCACACGTGCGCAGCGCTGCTGATCGCAAACGGCGCCCATCCGAAGGAAATCCAGGAGCGCTTGGGTCACTCGACTATTCGCGTCACGTTCGATCGCTACGGCCACTTGCTCCCGAGCCTCGACGAGCGCCTCCGTGATGGACTCGAGAAGATGTACCGCGAGGTTAGGAACGGCCATCATTCGAGCTTATGACCGCAATCACCCGCCGTCGCTAGGCTCCTCGACAAGTGGCCGACCAGTGTCCTCGGGATCGAGGCGGGCAGAGGCGGCGGCCAGCTTCTGAAGGTAGCGGTGCGTGTTGAGAATCAACAGCGCGCAGGCTTCTTCGGTTAGGTAGTCGCTCAGGTCTTCGACGGGGTTCCCGCGCGGGTGAACTCCGAAGTTGCGGATGTCGCGGAGGAGCGACGCGTGAGAAAGAAGGTCGTCAGGCGTTGTTCCCGCCCGCGGCGACTGGCGGAACTCATCGGCCAGTAGCTTCTGCACATGAGCCGTCCTGTCCCCGTCGAGGGCCTTCCTTAGAGCCCCCTTTTCGCCGGCGAGTCCTTCCGCAACGGCGTACCACGCACCTTCGCTCACGGCCCCGAGGAGGCCCGCGCAGGCGAGGAACAGTCCGTGTCTGAATGCCTGAAAGGCTTCGCGCAGGATCTGCACGAGCTGGTCGGATAGCTCAAGATCTGTAAGGTCATCGAGGAACAGGTCAACGTCGAGGAACCAAGGCGGATCATTCAGCAGGTTGTGCGGCAATCGGTAGGCACCGGCTAGAGCCGGCACGCGTACGGCGGTCCGTACTGTCCCGGTCGTTGTCTGCGACCCTTGTTGCAACCTGTATCGAAACGGAAACTCGCCCGACTGCCGGATCTCTCCGTCCATCGGGACGATCAGACCTTTCGCGGCTAGCTCGGCCACCGCTTCGACTCCGGCGATACGAAGTTGGAGGTAGCGAACGTGCGGGTGGTCGCCCGTGGCAGAGGTCTCTGGTGCGTGCGGGTCAATGATTTCAATGGGCTCCTCCGAATGCGAGGTGGCATTCTCGGCGGCGGCCAGAACGCCTTGGAGCGCTTCTCTGGACGCGAGGGCTCCAGTCGCCACTACTTCGAGAATCAGACGTTTCGCGCGAACGACGTCGACCCGAGACGGGATCAGTGACTGGGTCAGACGCGTCTCTAAGCGCCCTACATCCATGCGACCACCGATGCCCGGGCGTGGCGGTCTCGACGTTCTGCGACCCCTAGGCGATACCAAGACTGGCTCCGGTTGAAGGTGTTCGTCGTGAGGCGCGCCAGCTCGCGGTGCGCCAGTTGATCAGGCCGGCGGAGTCGCTGGGAGGTGGTTGCGCGGATCATCCAACCTCCTGCAGCCATTCGGGCTCAATCGACGTATACATAGACGGAGCCATCGTCGACTGTTTCGGCTTCAAGCCCGAGCTGTTTCCATATTGACGTCATCAGCGCATCGCCAGCAGAAATTGCCGCTCGGATCGCCGCTGGCATCTCCTCAGGAGTCGGAAGGATTGGCGACTCTCGCAAGGCTTGATAGAAGCCCGGCCACTCGTCCTCGAGGTAAAGGCGAGCTCCAGCGATATCTCGCAGTGGCCTCGACGCCAGAAGATCTTCATCTCGGCTTCTCCGCGACGCGGTTTCCGCGTGGATCATGCACATCAGAGTGCCGAGGATGTCCTGGTTCGTGTTCCGGAACATGGCGCCAAGATCCTCCTCGCCGACTCTGTAGCGGTGGACGCGGTTAGGCCACGCTGGGTATGTCTCGGCCAGTACTTCGACAAGAGCTGCCTCCATATCCTGGCCATAAACATCCCAGATAGTGGCGCCACGTTCGCCCGTCTCAGTTTCGACTTTTGCGATCGCTCCCAGGGTCACATCGCTGACCACGTCGGCCTGGTACTCCTCGAAGAGGGTGACGCTGACGAACTCAACGATCTGCTCTCGCGTGTAGGGGACGCGCCACGTCATATCTAGCAGCCCAGCCCGATGTAGCGACCTGCTGATGAGCGGGTGAGCTAGCTCGTGCGCTATGACTCCGATCCCCCGTGCCCTGGCGAGTGTGTCGTCTACGGGGCCCTGCCAGAACCTCGAGTCGAAAACGAGAGCAATTTCTGAGCAGTCCTCGGATAGGGGGAGGTTCTTTCCGGTCACGACACCGCCGATCCGCTCGACCGTGAATTGCTGGACATCGGAGCCTGCCTCGGCTTGCAGCGCCGCGAGTCGTGAGTCTCGCTGGCTAACCTCTGCTGCCAAGTCGTCGCACAAAACGACGGTTGCCCGGTAGCCGGGAATCCCCCGCTCATCTCTCAGGTCATCGAGCACGGCGAAGATCAGTTGCACATCTGACTCGAAAATCTCGCGCTGCTCTTGCGAAACCGCGACGGAACAGTGGTCGAAGGTCAGGGTGCTCTTCAACGAGCACCTCCTTCCGAACGTGATGGAACTCTGCTCTCGCCGGCTTTCAAGTCGCGGTCTGCGACCGGGGCGCGAAGCGCGGAGCGCTCAATGGGGCCGGTCGGTATCTGGAGCCGTCGCATAATCGTGTACTCCTAACGCCGGAGGTGGCTCCGGCAGCGGTCCCTCGGGGCGAGCAGGGGCCGAGACTCGCTAAACGCGCGCGAGGCTAATCGAACAAGTGTTCGTTGGGGCGGATTTCAGCGAAGGTGGCGGGGTCGCGCTGGAGCCTCTCGACCCCGGAGCGGCCGATTCCGGCTCCCCTGTGTCCTTCTCCGTGTCAGGCCAAGATAGCGAATGCGTTCAGCGTGCAGCCGGATTTCACGGTCGCACTCGGGATTGGTCCAGCGAGCGCTCGAGACTTCAAAGCAAGCCGCTAGAGTCCTACCTCAAGTCGTCGAAGGGGCGATACCTGTGTTTTTCAGTGGGCTTCGTGCGCTTGAATTTCAAGACGACGGCCGCTCCCAGGATCGCGTACCCAAACCCGCCGAGGATCGCCAACACGAGCTCTGACGGAGTCATTGGATCTCAGCCTCGACTAGCTCACGTGACGCCGTCGCAAGTCGACCAGCAAGAAGGAGACACCCTGCCAATCCGGCTACGAGACCGATCAACGTCCAGGCACTGAGGGAAACCTTGACTTCGTCCTTCAGAAGCGCAATCGCGAGCGCTGCCAAGAAAGCGCTCGCGCTACCGGCGAGACCTTTGGCCGCGCTCATGATCCGGTCTCGTTCCCACCCGATGACTTGGAGTTCTTCGGTTTCCGTGAAGCCACGCGCCGGCCACCGGATTGGCTCGCCGAAAAGCGACCTTTGCAACCAAATCGTCATGATCCCACCCGACGCTGCGACGCTAATCAGCGTCGCAGCAATCTCATCCAGAGGTGGCGACCAGTCCACGCTCATGACTGTTTCATTCTCCCCACTCCGGTTATTCACGCCCCTGCCCGCTCAGCCGGCTTTCTTGACCCCCTTCCCCATGTACTCCTCCCAGATCTCCTGCAGATCCAACTTCGGGACTTCTTCACGGAGCCGCTCTAAAGCCTTCCGGCTGTAGCGCTTCCACCGCTGGCTCCCCAGCTTGATCACCTTGACGTACTCAGAGTCGTCCTCCATTCCCAAATGCCACAGCACTGCTCGCAGCTTTGGTTCTGTGATCCCCACCTTGTGCGCCAGCTGGGTGTGGCCGATGTTGTAGAAGCCGAGCTCGTCGACGCGTCTGACGGCGACGACCGTTGCTCCCGGCGTACCCTCCGGCACCAGCGCGATCGGAACGCCCTCGCCCTTGACGATCCGCAGGTTGAACGGGACCCCCTCGCCGTCGGTGGACAGGCGCAGCTGGGACACTCCGGGGAATATCTCCGTCCATGCGTGCTTTTACCCAACCTTCTTCAGGATCTTGTCCAACTCGCCCTTTCCGGGCTGCACACGCTCACCCGTGACGGCGCCCTCCATGATCGCGAGCGAACGCGCCCGACTTCGCGCTTCAACGCGCTTCCGGCTGCCCGGCTTGATGAGTGCACTAATCGTTCGAACCTCGTCGTCCATCAGGGTCGCGAGGTCGCGTGGCGGTCTCGTCGACACCGGCATGACCCGCTCCGGCAGGAAGTCCTGGAGCCTAAGGCCGAACAACTTCTTCAGGACGTCGGCGAAGAGGGTCACGCCCGCCTGAGTGTGCATGTACAGCTGCTCCTCCGACATTTCCAGGAGGTAGTGCTGTGCAGCATCCCGCTGCGCGTTGATCATCTGCAATGTGATCGCCTGCTCATCTGTGAGAAACCGGACGCTGGAGTCGCTGAGGGCCTTGCGAACGCAGGCGTCGAATCCGAGCGTCTGCTTCGCCCGCCTCTCCCGTATGCAGGCGCCCTTGTGGATCAGCCCCGCCTTCAGCAACATCTCGAAGGAGTGATCCAGGAGCATCAGGACGCTCTCGAGGCGCCCTCGATCCCACGGGCGGTTGAACTGCTCGATCGCCAGGAGCAGTGAATCTACCGCCCTCGCCTTGAGCAGGCGCGCCTCTTTCTTCACTACCCCATTATCTCGCTGTCGGAGGTCTCCATCGCTGTACGACGGATCTCCGACCGTCGGCGAGGCGTCAGGCGCTGGGCACTCCTAGGATTCGACCGAGCGTCAGCAGGTCCCGGCGCCTCGCCGTTCCCGCGCGCCGTCGCGGGCGGCTTTGACTCGGGCTAGGTCTTTGGCGTGGGGGCGGCCGATCTGTTTGGAGTAATCGATCCGGTTGCAGAGGCGGTGGGCCAGGCGGACGTTGTCGACGGTGAGGTGGCCGCCGTTCATCTTCAGGGTGGGGTAGTGGTCCGGCGTCGGCATCCAATCGGTCTGCGGGGTTCCTCGAGGTTCGAAATAGCAGGCGCCGCCGAGCTCCTTCGGGCAGTAGCACTCCGGCATCTTGCAGACGACCTGCGTGATCCGCCCCTGCTCCCCCGCCTGAAGCAGAACGCCCCGGACGCCCAGCGCCCTCAGCTTCTCGGCCGCCGCGCGTCCCCGCTCCGGATCGAACTCCTGCTCCGCCATTAGAACAGCGTATGCGATGGGTGGATCCGTGCAGGAAAGGTAACTGTTGGTGTGGCGATCCCTCGGCTGGTTCCGCTATCCAGTCGGAGCCGGCGGCTCGGAAGGCAAGATTTGTACGCGCCGCTCTTCAGGGATCGCGCGGGTTTCAGCGCACAGGGTCATCAACTCGTCTGAGACGAAAAGCTGACGCGTGTAGTTATTCAGGAGGTTGTCGGGACATTCCCGCATCAGCATTCCCAAGACGACGTCATGGGGCGTAAGGCTGAGAGCCTTGACCAGGTCATCGTGTTTCACAGCCATCTCTCTCAGGGCGGCCGGCGTGACATCGGCCTTCTCGATCAGCTCCCTGAACTGTAAGAGCCAACCGACGCTGGTCCTCGGGGAGGTCGTCGGGATCGAAGACTTCTCCGAGGGCATCCAGAACGCGTTGTGAAGCCACCAGGTCTGGCGGCGCAGGCGGCTGAAATCCTCCTCGCGCTTTTTGATGCTTCGATGTCATCGAGGATGTCGTCGATCAGGTCGAGGCTTCCCCGGAGCTGGGCAACTATGCGGAAATTTCCCCAGGAGAATGACTTTCCCTTGTAGTCGAAGTCGTGGGTCGACATGTCCAGGGCGTGCTGGAGGGCTGTCGTGACCTGCACCTCCGCTCGGAGACCCTTGAACTCAGGATTTCGCTCGACGTAGTCGTCCGGGAGTCGAACGATCAGATGGGGCTGGTGATAGGCGAAGAGCCGGGGATCGAGGGATTCCGCCAAGTTGGACTCAACAAGGACGAGTGTTCCGGCCTCGATCCGCTCGATCGCGACAGGGATGTGCGATTTTCGCAGCATCACGGCCTTTGCCCCGACAAGGTCGTGCAGTTCCAGCAGGGTGCCGAACCGTCCGGTTTGAAGCTTCTGTAGAACGCTCTCAATACCCTTACACCGCGTCTCTATTGCCACAGGGTTCAACGGTTGTAGGTCGATCCGCAGTCTCGATTCAAGATAGCTCTCCAAGTTCTGCAATCGAGGCGCGATGGCAGCCATTGCCTCGCGGAGAGCCACGGGAAGATTCATGCGATGGAAGGTCTAAGCGTCGGCGGTGAGGATGTCTTTCAGGATCGCCGTCCGTCGTTCACGGTTTGGCTTCTTGTTCGACCCCTGTCGAGCGGCTAGGAGATAGGTCTGTGCCCTCTGGGTTTCCTGCTCGAGGAGTTCTGCTTCGAACTCGCGAAGCGAGTCCGCGGCCTCTCCGGCATCAAGAACTTCGCCCGAGTCCAGGAGGTCGCCGACGGCGGCCCAGAGGCTATAGAAGTCAGCGACGTTGCTATATCTCGTTCCCGGAAGAGGCATCTCGCCATCCAGCTTCTGGATGAAGTCTCGCGTTCTCTTGAAGTATTTCTCCGCCCGCGCCTCGTTTTCGATCTCGCCGTCGTAATCGGCGAATACGTCATCCAGATAGTTCTTTCCGTCTTGGATTCCGCGGAGACCGATCACGTAGAGCTCCGAGACGTATTCGACATCGAGCATTCTTCTGCGACGAGCTGGAGTGACGAGCCCAACCTGCTCCCACACATCGTGCTGGGCGATGTGCTCCATTTTTGTGATGAATTCCCCTCCAAACTTCGCGTGTCGGAGTTCCTGTTTGTTCAAACGCAAGACATTGCGGTTGAGGCGATCGAACGCTTGGTTCAACTCAGCAGGGGTAGCGTCGTTAACGTTCTCTACTGTGAAGATGTAGCTCAAGAGCCGCGTTTTCCAATCCCGAGGAAGGTCCGAGTAATAGAGGTTCGCGAGATTGAGGTCCATCACCGAATCTGACGTCTGGAATTCGTCAGTCGTGAACATCAGGATCGTGGTGAGGCGCTGTTTGCCGTCCAACACTCGATAGACCGTGGAGATATCAGGATCGATGTCGTACTCGAGGAAGATCGATTGGGTCGGATAGTTTCGCAGGACCGAGTCAATAAAGAAGCGCCGGAACTCCATGTTCCAGACGCTTCTGCGCTGGTAGGGAGGGTCAAGGTCGAGCCGGCCAGCTGAGTTCAGGTCGAGAAACCAGCGGACGCTCTGTGTATTTGGGTTCCGTGGAAATTGTGGTGATGCCATGGCTCTCCTCCCGAAGGCCGCATTTCCACCTCTCGGCCACGTTGGCAATCAGATTACAGTCACAGGCCCATCGAGACCTCCTTCAGCGCCCTGCCGAACTTGGGTCCCCGGCCATCACAGTTGAGGCACTCAAGGGGGTAACGCGAAATTCCTGGTGGACGAGACGTGGCTCGCCGGAAAGCCGTGCAGAATCCCCCTCGCGACGCCATCCAATCGGTACCCTTTGGGTTGGCATCGAGAGGAGGTTCGACTGTGCACGCAGATGATCCACAACCGAGCGAGACGGCTTCGTCTCCAGAGGACGACTTTGGGGACCCGAGCAACTCCGACCCTGGCCCAATTGAGACGGTAAGCGCGAAGCTGTCTCAGCGTGAGCTCGGCCATCTCGGGGTGGTGGTCTGGCCAGACTTGCCTGAGGATGACCGGTAGAGGCCGCACTTCCAATGTGCGCGTTGACGCAGCTCGTTGGCTGGAAAGGGTGTGAGCGAACCCACCGCAGGTGGACATTATTCGAGCCTGATCACAGACCAACTCGAGTACGAGCGCGCCGCTAAACAGTCCCTTGAGCAGCGAGGCGTGGCGGTTATCACTACCGCCGGAACTCTGGTGGCCGTCTTGGTTTCTTTGGCCGCGTTGGTTCGCGCCGACGAAGAGGTTCAACCCCCCGCTGCAGCCGTCGGCTTCCTGCTATTCGCCTTGGTCTTGTTCGTGGCTGCTGCAGGAACCGCGATCGCTACCAATGTGGTGCGAACGTACGAGCTGCCTGACATTGATCACCTCTCTCGCTTGTTGGATGAGCGATACCGTGCTGCGCCGGAATCGACAGGAGAACATCGAGCGGCGGAGGTTCGGATCAAGATGCTGCAGACCGTTCGGTCACAGAACGCGAGAAAGGCGGCGGCGCTCCAGTCGGCGTTGCTGCTCGAGGTCTCAGCCGTCACCTTTGTCGCAATCTCAATCGGAGCGACCGCGATCTGGGGATAGCGCGCCAGCGATTAGCTTCTCTTCTCCGGAAAGGAATCAGTTGGCTGCGCTCCAGAATCGCGCTCGCATGGGGAGAGGCGGAGGCCGGGTGAAAGTAGTGGGCAAACTGGTCCTGGCGGGGGAGTCGTTCTCGCTCGATGACGCGAGGGCCGTGATCGCTGGGTATTGCTTTGGGGAGGAGACGACCGAGCCGGATTCGCCGGTGTCGGCGTATGGGGAGCCGTTGCCGGCGTGGCGGCGGGCGCGGTTTGGGTACCGGAGTTATGACTGTCAGCGGGGGCCGGGTGAGGGGATCGACATCGTCGACATCGTGGCGCCGGTGCTGCTCAACGTCACGCAAGGCTATGGCGTCGAGATCGTCTCGAACTTGTTAGCGGTGGCGCCGGTCGTCAACGAGGTCATCCAACAGGTCCCCGCCGATGTCGCGTTCTGGACGCCGCCGCGCGAGGAACTGGAGGAGTCTCCCGAAGGTTCGGCGGCGTGGCTGCTGCACCGGGCCTGGTACCTGATCGAATCGGTCCCGGGCTGCGGGGTCACGAAGACACACAAGATCCTTCATCACGCGTGGCCGCGCTTGTTCCCGCTTCTCGACCGGCAGACGATGACGAGGCTCGGTGACAACCTGTGGCTGGCGATCTACGACGACCTGACGAAGCCTGACCAGGCGCCTCTATTCGAGGATCTCGAGGTCTGGTTCGCCACCCTTGCCAGCACTAGGGACGGCGTCTTGCTAACCCGTCTTCGCATCTACGACATCCTCCTGTGGTGCCGCGTGACCGGCGAGGAGGCCGAAGCCGCGAGGCTAAGCCGTGATGTCCTCGCCGATTGAGTACGCCGCGCGTACTTGGCCACTGTCCACCCAGCGCTTCTTTATGCCGCATCGGATGCCGGTCGACAGAGGGTCGAGAATCAGTCGGGCGGGCCATGAGTGGCGCGGCCCCTCCGTAGGCGCTGGTTCGCGCGTCCACGAAGCAGCACAGCAGGTGGAACGAAGGTCGCACAGCCAGAAATGCCCGGGACATGGCCGGACGAGGGCAACCTTGAACAGACGTTCGACGTTCGGGAAACGAAACAACCCCCTGCTACCAGGGGGTTTTCCCAGAGCGGGCGACCAGATTCGAGCTGGCGACCCTCACCTTGGCAAAGACCTCGAACCGCTTCTCTGACGTGCATCGATTCGGCGTTCTCGAAGGTAGGTAACCATTTTCGCTGTCAGCAAATGCCATAGAGATACACCCAAAATCAGGAGTGATGTGGCCCAAATGTGGCCCAGGTCTTCAGGTAGAGGAATTCGAAGCACATCCGAGATCGCGGGTCATTTTTCGCACATTGATTTGCGATCCGCGCGAAGTCGACGGGTACGATGCGCCCAGGGCATTGGACGAAAGGACCTGGACATTGACAGCGTCGGGAGCGTTGCCTCTCCCACAATCGCGTGACTGCGTCCATCGTCATCTGGATGATTGAGGCCGTCTCGTCCGCTCCTGACGTCCGCGACGAAGACGACCCCCGCCGACTCCTATGGTTGTCCTACCTTCTCCTTCCTGCTCCGACGGCCATTGTCCATGCCCGGTTCGTCCGCCCAAGGTTTATTCGAACGCACCGTCGGCTCGCCGGCCGGCCGCTGCTGCGCGGCGTCCGATAGATGCCGCCTCCCACTCCAACAAGGACGAGAAACGTCTACTTCCTCGGCGTCGGCGTGTCCTGCGCGTTGGGATTGCCGAATACGCCATCTCCGATCGAGGAGGTCATCCGCTTCTCAGGAGAGAAGCAGTGGCTGCAAACAGAGAACCTCCCGCAACGTCTCCACACCGTCTTCAAGTACTTCTATCCGGACGCCGTCCATGAGGGGTTCCGTCCTGACGTGGTCGACTTCTTCTCGACCCTCAGCACCTATATCGACGTAGGAAGCGGGTTCCGGGGAGGTTTTACTGACGCACCAGAACTCTACCGCCAGCGGAAATTCGCAATAGCCCATATGTTGGTCGACCGCACCCGCAACTCGGAAGCCATCCGGACGGCGAGCAACTCGTTTCTTGACGAAGTAGTGCAGCCTGGGAATATTGCGATCACGTCGAACTGGGACCTTGTGGTCGAACCCTCTGCGAAAGCCACCGGCGTGCCCGTGAAGCTCACGCGAGGCAGCAAGACCGACTTCGTCCTCCTGAAACTCCACGGATCAGTCGACTGGTGCACAGTCGAGGACCGTAGGTACATCGCATCAGAGTATGCGGCTCTCGCCGAGAGGCTCTTCGCCCGGCGCAAAGACCGGGATCGGGTCGAGGTCCGGCTCCTGAGCATGTCAGGGCCTCCGGAGCGACAGGGAGGCCCCGGAGTCGCACAGCGCCTGAGGCGGTCTCCGACACTTCCGCCCCATGCCACCAAGAAGCTTCGATCGGTCGACGACCTAGCCGAGGACGGAGGTTGGGTCGTGCACGCGTCGTGGTCCGCGGATAGCGAAATCACCACCCCCGAGTCGGTGGCGCCCAAGGTCGACCTATGCGGCGAGCGTTGGTTGCTCCCCTTGCTGCCGGGGCGAATACCCCGAGCGATGTCTTAGGGGGTTGGGGACGTGGGATTCGTGGACCGAATGGAAGAGTTGTCGGACGATCCGAGGAAGGTGGACCTGTACGCGAGCCGACACGATGGACCAAAGCTCGCGGGCTCTGGCAGCCTCTACCGCATCGGCTTCCAGTCCATGCAGCCTAATTACGCTGCGCCTGCGTCCTTAGGCCCTTTCTTCGTCCAGCTCACGATCGGGAGAGTGCGCGTCTCCCAGACCGAGGGCCCCGTACGCACGCAGACGACGTCGGTCGTCCAGCAGCCGGGTCTCACCTTGGTATGGCGCAAACGCGTGGACATGAAGCTAGTCGTTGGTGACGGACTGCCCCTCTCGGTCTTCGAGATAGAGGACACGTTTGGCGAACAGCCCCACGAAGACCTACGAGGCTGGCGGCAGGAAGCCCTCGCTGCCGCCGGAGTCTTGGCCACGTTGTTCGACGGAAGATTCGTTCAGAGGGAGGTCTTCGAGGACGCCCTCGTGCTTAGCGAGGGAGGCTCGGTACGGGCCGGTCTGGACTACAACCTGGGTGTTAGGACGTTCTTCCCGGCGGCCTTCTTCGAACAGGACGCGCAGGCAGCGCGATCGCTGGAGAGCGTCGACCTATCCGAAGACAGGACGGCGGCAACGGCAGCAAAGTGGTTCCTTCGGGGAATTCAAGCGGGTCCGACTGCGGACGCTGTCGTCTTCCTTTGGATCGCGCTCGAGGCGCTTGTGTCCGATGTTCGCGGGAAAACAGTGGCGCGGCGGGTCGAGAACGCGCTCCTCGATTCCGGCGAGGAAGTGCCGCCCGAGCTCAACATCGGCAAGCTGTACGGCGTCAGGAGCAAGATCGTTCATGCTGGCGAGGAGCTTCCGTGGACGCAGAACGCGTTCCATCAGCTCGAGGCGATAGCGCGCCACCTGCTGCGAGCCCGTCTAGGTGTGAAGCCGACGTGGCCTCCCAGCCCGTCCGTGATCCCCTTTCCAGAACCCTTGAAGTCGCAGATAGCCGCCGCGTGGAAGAACCCGCAGACGATCATGCATTGATATCGTTCCTCGGGATGACCCCACCTGTCCGCCCGCAATCTGTTCTGCGGCCGGCCCAGCAGGCTCTAGTGGACTTCTCGATCCCTCCCGAGTACGCGGAGCTCCAGCGCAACCTCACCGACTTCGTCGACCGTGAGCTGAAGCCGCTCGAAGCCGCGGAGCTCGACCTCAGGAGGACGACATCCCGGTCGAGCTGATCGACAGGGTGCGCCGGCGCGCCGCCGAGCTCGGCTTCTATGCGGCCGACTTCCCCGAGGACGTCGGGGGAAGCGGCCTTCCGCAGCTCGGGATAGTGCTCTTGCGCCAGGCGGCCCCGCTTACGGGATGCCGGCTCGCCGGGTTCACGACGTACAGCCCCGAGGGGCCCACGGGGCTGTTGCTCTCCGGGACCGACGAGCAGAAGAAGCGTTATCTCGTGCCGCTCGTGACGTTCCCGAGTTTCGGTGAGCGTCTTCGGGACGGCCTCGAAACGATGTACCGCGCGGCTAGGGGTGGCCGCCATTCCGGCACCTGACAAATTGAGGTGGCGGCGCCCGGCCGCAGGGCCGAACGACAAGAGTAGGAGGAGCCCCTCAGACTCGCCTCCACGTACACAATCACGCCGCGCGGCCATCTCGGACCGTCAGACTGGCGGGTGCGGAAGGAGATCGCGGAACTCAAGATGCCCGCGAGTCCCGAGGTAGTTCACCAAAGCCTCCGCTGCGGCCCGGGCGTCGGCGTTTCCGCTCGCCATCGCGGTAGTGATCGCGGAGCGCGCTTCGTCGCGCCACCCGATGATGCCCCACCCCTCATCGTCGCCTGCCGCCATCAGTCTCATACAGACCACCGCCTCGCGCGGGTATCTCTCGGAGACGGTACGGATGCGCTCCGCCACGAGATGATCGGCGTCGGCTCCGCCACCCTCCGTCAATGCCCGTTCCAGCTGCGCGATCGCCCAATCCTCCGGGAAAGCTTCAGCAGCGAACCACCATCCAAACGCTCCTAGCTCCTTACGACGGGCCGCTGGCTCGAGAGTCGCCGCTTCGACCAAACGCCACTCCCACAGGCGCATGATCCGTTCGAGAATCCGCTCGAGCACCTCCATTGCAGCTCCCGAGTAATCGCGAATGTCGAATATTGGTGGGACACAGACCGGAGCTAGTGTCACGGCCGGGTCGCGGAGTGCGCCAAAGACCCCGAGACCAAGAAAGAGACAGAGGTGCCGAACTCTCACACGCCCCCATATGGCCGGAACATGGCCGGACGTGGTCAGCTTGAACAGACGTTCGACCTCCGGGAAACGAAAAAACCCCCTGCTACCAGGGGGTTTTCTCAGAGCGGGCGACCAGATTCGAACTGGCGACCCTCACCTTGGCAAGGTGATGCTCTACCACTGAGCCACGCCCGCAACGGCCCGATTATACGCAGCCGGGGTCCGGCCAGGAGGCCCTCGGGCCCACGCCGCGTAGGGGGTCCACGAGGTCGAAGAGACCCCCGCCGCCTACCTGCCGGTGCTCCCGAAGCCCCCGGCGCCGCGTTCGGTCGTCTCCAGGTCGCCGACCTCTTCCAGCTCGACCTCGGCCACCGGCTGGACGACGAGCTGCGCGATCTTGTCGCCCCGCTCGACGTGGACGGGCTCGTACGGGTCCAGGTTCACCACGATCACCTTGATCTCGCCGCGGTATCCGGAGTCGATCAGGCCGGGCGCGTTGACGAGCGCGAGGCCCTCGCGGAGCGCGCGGCCCGAGCGCGCGTGCACGAACCCCGCGTACCCGCGGGGGATCTCGACCGCAAGGCCGGTGCGGACTGCCGCCCGTTCGCCGGGCTTCAGCACCGCCGGCTCCGCGGCGTAGAGGTCCATCCCCGCGTCGCCGCGCCGCGCGTATCCGGGCATCGGCAGGTCCCGGTCGAGCCTCCGGACACGGACCCTCATCAGCCCTCGGGAGCCTTGGGCGGCGACTTCTTCAGCAGCCGGCCGAGCTCGCGCTCGAAGTCCGTGAGCTCCTGGAAGTCCTTGTAGACCGACGCGAAGCGGAGATAGGCGACCTCGTCGAGGTTGCGCAGCCGCTCGAGGACCTCGCGGCCGATCACGGAGGTCGGCACCGGCCGCTCGCCGCTCGCCCTCATCGACTCCTCGACGTCGTCCACGAGCTCCTCGACCTCCGCGGCCGTCACGGGGCGGTTCTTGCACGCGCGCTTGATGCCCTCGACGACCTTGGAGCGGTCGAACGGCTCCTCGCCCCCGTTGCGCTTGACGACTAGCAGCGGCACCTCCTCCGCGCGCTCGAACGTCGTGTAACGGCGGCCGCAGCCGAGACACTCCCGCCGGCGGCGGATCACCCGCCCCTCCTCTGCGAGGCGGGAGTCGACTACCTTGTCCTCCTCGACCGCGCAGTAGGGGCAGCGCATCTCAGCGCCCGATCGCCGCGACGTACGACGACCACGGGCACCATCGCTTGCCGAGCCACTCCTTCTTGTGACGCTCGACGTAGCCGGGGCTCCCGTCGCAGACCTCGACGAACACCTCGCCGAGGACGATCGAGCCCGGCCCCATCGAGTACGACCAGTCGCGGTTGTAGCGCTGCTCGCCGCGCACCTTCCCGGACACGATCAGCGTCTTGTCCTCGGCCTCGGCCTCCGCCTTCATCAGCTTGATCGGCTTGCGCTCGTTGACGAAGACGACGAACGAAGCGTCGCGGCCCTCGAACCCGAGCGTGAAGAACCGTCCGATCTGGAACCGCCGTGTCAGCGTCTCGTGCGGAGTCTCGATCGTGAGGATGTAGCCGCCCGGCCCCGCGCGGTCTGCCTCTTCGGGTGGCGAGGGATCGCTGCTGCGGGCACCCTTGCGCTGGTCCCATTCCCAGATCGCGGTCTCACCCGGCGACAGCCGCCGTTCCGCGCGGGCCCAGTGGTATTGCGCGACGACCTCGCGGGTCTTCGCGCGCGTGATCGTCCAGGGCGAGTCGAAACGCTGGGGGTCCGACGTGTTGTTCTGCAGCACGAAGATGACCGGGGCGCCCGGACGGTTCGTGGGCTTCGAGTAGAGCTCGAACCGGTCGAGGGTCGCAGCCGTCGGGGCTGCGGCCAGCACCGTCATCGAGAGGGCGGCGGCGGCGACTGCGGCAAGTCTTCTCATGCCGCCAGTATCCGTCAGACCGCCTCCGCGTCTTCCCGCCGGATCCGGTGCAGCTCCTCCCGCAGCGACCGCACGTTGGTCTGGTAGTCGTCGAGGTCGATGTGGATGCGCTCCTTCGGGACGAATGCCGTCTCCCTGCCGCAGAGTGGGCAGGAGGCGGGACGGAGCCTCAGCTCCGCCCCGCACTCGCTGCAGTGCTTCAGGTCTGCCATCGCGGCCCCCTCACGAGCATCCGCTCGTCGAACCGCAGGACGGGCAGGCGAAGCAGGAACCGGCCGGGTTCATCTGCACGCCGCACGTCCCGCAGAACGGAAGGGAGCCGGCGTTCGCAGTCACGACCGATCCGAGCACGATCACGCCCTCGGGCTCGGCCGTCTTGCCGTTCCCGTTCCCGTTGCCGTTTCCGGTCCCCGTCGGCTCGGCAACCGTTGGGTCGAGCTTCGCCTCGATCTCGGACTGGCGCTCGCCGGAGGTTCTGATCCCCAGCGCGTGGCGCTCCTCGACCGAGAGGTACTCGACCGCCAGCCGCTTGAAGACGTAGTCGAGGATCGACGTCGCGATGCGGAACTCGGGATCGTCCGTCATCCCCGACGGCTCGAAGCGGGTGTTCGCGAACTGCTTCACGTAGGCCGACAGCGGCACGCCGTACTGGAGGCCCATCGAGATCGAGATGGCGAAGGCGTCCATGATCCCGGAGAGCGTGGATCCCTGCTTCGCCACCCTGAGGAAGATCTCGCCGACACGCCGGTCGGGGAACTCTCCGGCCGTGAGGTAACCCTCCGTGTCGGCGACCCGGAACTTGAACGTGATCGAGCGCCGCGCCCGGGGCAGCCGGCGCCGCACGGGCTCCGGCAGGTCCGTGGCGAGCACCTCCGGCGCCGCTGCGTTCTGCGCCTCCGGAGCCTTCTTGCTCACCGACAGCGGCTGCGCGGTCTTGCAGTTGTCCCGGTAGATCGCGAGCGCCTTCAGCCCCCGCCGCCACCCTTCGAGGTACGCCTGCTCGATGTCCTCGACCGTCACGTCCTCGGGCATGTTCACGGTCTTCGAGATCGCGCCGCTGAGGAACGGCTGGGCCGCCGCCATCATCCGGATGTGCCCCATGTAGTGGATCGAGCGCTCGCCCATCGCGGTGTCGAAGACGGACATGTGCTCCTCACGGAGGTGCGGCGCGCCGACGACATGTGAGTTCTCGTCGATGTAGGCGACGATCTCGGCGATCTGCGACTCGCCGTAGCCCAGCTTGCGAAGCGCCCGCGGGACCGTCTGGTTGACGATCGACATCGTCCCGCCGCCGACGAGCTTCTTCATCTTCTTCAGCGCGAGGTCGGGCTCGATCCCGGTCGTGTCGCAGTCCATCATCAGCCCGATCGTCCCCGTCGGCGCGAGCACCGTCGCCTGGGCGTTGCGGTAGCCGTTGTCGTCGCCGAGCGCCACCGCCTCGTCCCAGGACGAGCGGGCGGCCTCGAGCAGAGGCGCCGGCGCAAGGCCCTCGGGGATCTCGTACGCGGCCGCCCGGTGCTTGTTCATGACGCGGAGCATCGGCTCGCGGTTCTCGGGGAACGCCCCGAACGGTCCCACGCGCTGCGCGAGCCGCGCCGACGTCGCATAGCAGTGACCCGTCATCAGCGCGGTGATCGCCGCGGCCCAGGCGCGGCCGTCGTCGGAGTCGTAAGCGAGGCCCTGGCTCATCAGGAGCGCGCCGAGGTTCGCGTAGCCCTGGCCGAGCTGGCGGAAACGGTACGAGTTCTCCGCGATCTTCGGCGTGGGGTAGGAGGCGAAGCCCACGGAGATCTCCTGCGCGACGAACACGATCTGGACCGCGTGCTTGAAGCCTTCGACGTCGAAGTTGTCGTCCTCGTCGACGAACTTCATGAGGTTCAGCGAGGCGAGGTTGCACGACGAGTTGTCGACGTGCACGTACTCCGAGCACGGGTTCGACGCGTTGATCCGTCCCGAGCTCGGACAGGTGTGCCAGTCGTTGATCGTGGAGTCGTACTGGACGCCGGGGTCGGCGCACTGCCACGCGGCCTCGGAGATCTGGCGCAACAGGTCCTTCGCCTTGAGCTTCTCGATCGTCTCGCCGGTCGTGACCGCCTTGAGCTCCCAGTCCTCGTCCTTGATCGCCGCGTTCATGAACTCGTCCGTCACCCGCACCGAGTTGTTGGCGTTCTGGTACTGGATCGAGTGGCCGTCGCTCCCGTCGAGGTCCATGTCGAACCCTGCCTCACGGAGCGCCCGTGCCTTGCGCTCCTCGAGCGCCTTGCACCAGATGAACTCCTTGATGTCGGGGTGGTCGACGTTCAGCACGACCATCTTCGCCGCGCGCCTGGTGGCGCCGCCCGACTTGATCGTCCCGGCGGACGCGTCCGCGCCGCGCATGAACGACACGGGGCCGGAAGCGGTCCCGCCCGAGCGCAGGCGCTCCTTCGAGGAGCGGATCGTCGACAGGTTGATGCCGGAGCCGGAGCCGCCCTTGAAGATCGTGCCCTCCTCGACGTACCAGTTGAGGATCGACTTCATCTGGTCCTCGACGGCGAGGATGAAACAGTTGTGGACGCGCAGGTTGTGGCTCAGGTACTCGCCGCTCTCCGTCTGGATGTCGTAGACCTCCGTCGGCCCGAGGGGCTCGATGCCGCCGATCTCGAGCACTTTCGTCGTCTTCGAGGCGCGTCCCTCGATCTGCAAGCTGGCGTCGAGCTTCGCCGTCTTGCGCGCGTCGACGAATCCGATCTCCGCTGCGAACGTCGCGCGGTCACCGAGGTTCTGGATACCCAACGACCAGCAACCCTTGCGGTCGCTTCTCGCGTCGTTCTTGAAGGTGACGCGGGCGAAGATCCCGAAGCGAAGCAGCAGCTGTTGCAGGCCTCTGATCAGCTTCTCGGAGATCATGTCGACCGCCACGCGCGCCGAGCGTTCGCGGATCGATACGGACCCCTCGGCCTGGAAGATGCTCCTCAGGTACGCGGCCACCACCGGGAGCGGCGCCGAGAAGAGGTGACCCGGGACCTCCATCTCGAGCCGGCGTGCCCTGAGGCCCCACTTCTCGACGAAGGCGTCGAGCACGTTCCCGTAGAGACGCGTCCGCCGGCAGTCGAGAGCCGGGTCCTGGGTCTCCACTCGCCTCTCGTGGCGGTGGACGTCCGGAAAGACCGAGTCGATGGCGGCCAGGACCCACGACCTCTCGTCGTCGTTCACCGTCATCGCCTCGATGGTGAGCGACTTGTTCGTCCCGTCGTACCGGCCGACGAAACCGTCGGACTGCAGCCAGCCGGCGAGGGCTGCCTCGGCGATGTCGAGTCGCCGGATCTCGCCGCCTCCGAACGCGCCGCGGCGATGCCATTCCAGCTTGTCGCCGACCCGCAGCTCGTCCGCGGGGACGAAGCGACCGCCGCCGTCGCCTTCTGCCTTCCAGACGAGGTGGTCCGAGGTCACGTCGAGCGTGTACCCGGAGCGAAGATGGACACGGAAGACGTCTTTGACGCCGTTGGCCTTGACGGCGACGATCTTCGTGAGCCCGTGGGCGTCGAAGACCTTCGTACCCACGGCGTTCTCCTCGACGAGCCTGCCGATGGGGACGAGACCATCCGGCGTGCTGACGAGAGCGCCGTAGGGCTGGCAGGCGCTGACCTGCTCCTCGCCCTTGGGCCGCCAGCCGACGTTGAACCACACCGGCGAGTTGAACGCCGCCTTCTGGGTCACGAGGAGGTGCGTGAGCTCGTCGGCGAACGTCTTCGCCTCGGCGGCGTCGGTGAAGTAGCCGCGGGAGAGGCCCTCCTCCTCGTAGCGGCCGACGACTCGGTCGATCATCTGCTTGACCGAGCGCTCGCGCCGCGGGGTGTCGAGGGCGCCGCGGAAGTACTTCTGGGCGACGATGTTCGTAGCGTTCTGCGACCACGCCTTCGGGAACTCGATGTCCTTCTGCTCGAACGCGACCTCACCCGTCCGGTAGTTCTGGATGACGGCGTCCCGCAGCTCCCATTCGACCTCGTCGTAGGGGTGTACGCCGTCGGTGGTGAAGTAGCGGCGGATGCCGAGGCCTTCCCTGACACCCGTCGCGGCACCGGTCCTGGTGGTCGCTCCTGCCACGCCGACAGCCCCCTTCCGAAGTGGGTCCGGCGCCTTCGCCGGACCTCTTCCAATTTTGCCATGCCCCCTACATGTGGGGGCGCCTCCACTGCGTCACCACAATATATAGGGGCAACACAGGGTTGTAATTACACGCGCAGGAGGCGCCGGGGAGTCAAGAGAAGTCGGGAAGAAAAAGTGCCTATTTCGCCAGCCGCAGGCGCGTCCCGGCCTGGAGAGGGCCCTCGAGCCGGTTGAGCTCGATCAGCGCGTCGACGTAGGCACGCACGTCCGTGCCGGGGGCCGCGTGCTCCGCCGCTATCCCCCACAAGGTGTCTCCGGGCTGGACGACGACCGCCCGCCTTCCCGGGGAGCCCGGTGCGGTCTCGGCCACCCCGCCCCCGGCGAGCGTGGCGACGACGATCACCGCCAGGAGGGCCAGCGTCCTGCGACGGCGGGCCATCATCCGCCGGTGAGCTCGGTGCCTCGCCGCCACCGCCGGGAAGCGGTAGACGACGGCGTCGCTGCCGGCGTAGGCGAGGTCTTCACTGCGAACGGCCACTGTGGCTCCTCCTCGGTCTCCCTAGCTGGTGACGACGCTAGCGAGAGGGTGTGACACTTTTCGGGCGACATGCGAACGTGCGTTCGCTATGGTAGGCGAACATGCGTTCGGGCGCAAGCGAAAAGACCGAACGTACGTTCTTGCATCGGGCGCCCCGGGGGCATATGTTCTACCGAACACCCGTTCGGGCGCCGCCGGGCGCCCACTATTCAGGAGGGCAACGATGGTCGAGGGACTGACGGACCGCCAGCGCCAGACGCTCGAGTTCATCGCCGAGACCGTCGCCGACCGGGGCTATCCCCCGTCCGTCCGTGAGATCTGCGAAGCCCTCGGGCTCGCATCCAGCTCCACGGTCCACTCCCACATGCAGGCGCTCCAGCGCAAGGGCTACCTCCGGATCGACCCGACGAAGCCCCGGGCGATCGAGCTCCTCTACGACCCCGAGACCGGCCTGGCCGCCGAGCGCCGGCCGGCTCGCTCGGTGCCGCTTCTCGGCCGGATCGCCGCCGGCACGCCGATCCTCGCCGAAGAGCACGTGGACGAGATCTACCCGATGCCGGCCGACCTCGTCGGCGACGGCAACGTCTTCATGCTCGAGGTGCACGGGGACTCGATGATCGACGTCGGGATCCTCGACGGTGACTTCGTGATCGTGCGCCAGCAGCCGACCGCCCACTCCGGCGAGATCGTCGCGGCGATGATGCCGAGCGACTTCGGCGACGAGGCCGAGGCGACCGTGAAGACGATCAGGCACCGGGGCTCGGCCGTGTGGTTCGAGCCCGCGAACCCGGCACTGCAGCCCTTCGAGGCGCCGCAGGGGACCGAGATCATCGGCAAGGTCGTGGCGGTCTTCCGAAAGGTCTGATTTCTCGCCAAGGTGGTTTCCGTCCGGCGCGGTGTGTGATCCAGTGACCCCATGCACGGACGCTTCCTCATCGTGGTCGCCACGGTCACCTTCTTGTCGCTGCTCGTAGTTCCCTTCGCGCAGGCGGACGTGACTCGCTACCGCGACGGCAACGACGCGCACGGCCCCCTCGACATCCGGTCCGTCTCCCACGCCCACAGGAGCCGCCGGCTCGTGCACATCGTCAGGCTGCAGCGTGCCTGGCCCGTGCGCAAGCTCGGAAAGCACGCTTACCTGCTCCTTCACTTCGACCTCGGAAAGCGGGCCGGGTCACCGGAACGCACGCTGCAGGTCGAGTACGAGAAGGGAGAGCTCGTCGCGTGGATGTTCGACACGACGGTCGAGCCCGGGAAGAGCCTCGCGCCCGTCGATCTCTCGCGACCCAACGCCCGCACGCTGCGGGTCTCGTTCCCGAACTCCCTGCTCCGTGACGGGCTACGCCGGTACTCGTGGAACGCGGCAACGGTCGTCGAACGGAAGTCCCGGATGTGCGACGTCGTCGTCGCGTGCGTCGACTGGGCCCCCGGGGCACCTAAGAAGACGCGATACGTAAAGCACGTCCTCTAGGTCTCTCAGAAGTTGCGCGCCACACCCTTCAGCGGATAAC
>JALZEI010000014.1 GCA_030862115.1 Actinomycetota bacterium | reverse complement strand
CGACGCTGACGGAATGCTCGATCTGGGTCGACGGCGTGAAGTACGCCGACTTTCCCAGAGCGGGGTCCGGCAACGTGGTGGTCTCGGCGGGCCGGCCCGACGTCCCGCTGGGGTCCGTGAACCTGTGCTTCAGCGCGAGCGCGCTGTACGTGGACGGCTCGACGGCAAGCTCGCCGCGGGACTGCGTCTAGTTCGAAGCGGACGGGGGGCCGGCGTCGAAAGAGGGCCGGCCCGCTCCGCCAGCGCTACTTCCTGATCCTCTTCACCACTCCGCAGGCGAAGCGCGTTCCGGCGTCGCCCGTCGAGCGCGTCGTCTCGTCGGCCCCCATCTCGTTCGTCGGGTGCGAGTGGTAGCGGTCCGCGCCGGCCGGCGTCTTCGCCGGGATGTTCGCCAGGTTGTCCGAGCCCGCGTGCACGATCACCGCGGTCCGGTCCTCGTCGAACAGCTCCTTGATGCGGAACCTGTCGGTCAGCAGGTTCCCGCGGGCGAGTCCCGCTTCGGTCGCGATGAGCGGCGGGAGGTCGCCCTTGTGCGTGCCGTGGTTGCTGCTGTCGGGGTTCCAGTGGCCCCCGGCCGTGAAGAACGGCGACGGGTTGCCGAGCGGATCCTCCGCGTCCGGCTCGCACGTCCCGGTCGTGTGCAGGTGGAAGCCGTGGAACCCCTCGGTCAGGCCGGTCTGCCGGCCCTGGAGGTTGAACCTGCCGAGCTTCGCCGTCACTCTGACGACGCAGCTCGAGTGGTTCCAGAAGTCGACGACGCCGATCCTTTCGCCGTCGGCGTTGCGCACCACCGCTCGCGCCTTCTTCTGCTCACGACACGCCGTTGGCCTGAGGCCGTCCGACGACGTGCCCGCGAGCGCGACGACGGCGACGAGGACCGCGAGCGACAGCGTGCTGATTACGCGTATTCGGGGAGCTCGAACCATGACAAGCCTCCTCGGACGACGTGGACGGTCGGGCGGTTCATTACCCACGGGTCGCCGGGAGAATGCAGCGATGAGCGAGCGAGGGTTGCGCCCGGTGCTGCGACTGCCGGCCTACGCCGCGGCGGGGTTCGCGTTCGAGGTCGCTTTCAGCGCGCTGCACGACCTCGGCCGCGGCAGGCGCGTGCGTGTGCGCACGAGCCCGTGGATGCTGACGGTCTACGCGCTGCTGCTCCCGCTGTACGAGCCGGTGCACGACCGCCTGCGGGGCAAGCCGCTGCTGCTGAGGGCGACCGTCTACGGCCTCGGCTTCCTGGGAGTCGAGTACGCGAGCGGGAAGGCGTTCCGGCGTCTGCTGGGCGAGGCGCCGTGGGACTACACGTACGCCCGGCGGCACGTGGACGGGCTGATAAGGCCGGACTACTTCTTCCTGTGGGCGCTGGCGGGCCTGCTGGCCGAGCGCCTGCACGACGAGCTGACGGGCGCGCGGGAGGCTAGTCCGTGACCACGATCGGAACGCGCGGCTCGTTCACGTGGCTCCCGGAGCGAGCTTCGATCGTGTAGCGACCTGGCGGTGTCGATCCAGGCACCACGATCTCGAACTCGAAGGCGTAGTCCTCGCCGGCATCGACCGAACCCAGGGCAACGGCAGACAGCGACGCGCTCTTCGCGATCAGGCTTACCTCGATGTCGGTAAGCGCCGAGGGTGCGGGCGGCTCGTCGCGGCCACACCCGCCTTCCCTTGGCTCTCGGCAGCCGTCGGCCCATCCCACTCCGGACACGACGATGCGTCCACCAGCATCGACCTCGTTTCGGTCGACGTGAATCTCGGGAGGGCTGCAGCTTGCCCACGAGGGACGAACGAAAAGGAGCAGTGCTCCGAGGAGCAGGAGGACCATCCGTCCGCGGGAACGTCGCGTCATCCGTCCGTACATCTCTAGATCATAGATCCGTCGTTACGGTAGGTGTAACTACGTATCGACCCGCAGTTTGTCCTCACCTAGCGTTTCCGACGGGACATCTAGGTGGGGGGGAACAAATGCGGCGGGTTGGTGTCATTTTCGGTGGCGTGGTTGTGGCGACGGTCGTCGGGCTAGCTCCGAATGCAAGTTCGGTGAACCCGAATCCTCGTGGATTCGAGGGAACGCCAGCGAGCCACCGTGCCGATCTTCGCCCGGGGGATGTAGTCCAGGACGTGGGGGTCGGAGCGCGTGTGCCCCCGGCGGGTCGGGGCGTCATCGTGCATGCACACGGCCCCGACCATCTGGAGGGCCTCAGGATCGAGACGTTGCCCAACGGCGACGTTCACGTCTTCGGTATGGGACAGGGCAAGCCTTGGGAACCGGAAGCCGTAGCAACGGACAGCGGTGGCGGAGGTGGCTCCGGCCAGTGCAACGAAGATGGGAAGAACCAGCAGAACTTCATGGAGCGGAATACGCACCCCTGGTACTTCAACGCGTCTTCGACGCCCACGAGTGACATCTCCGCCGACTCGGCGCAGCTGGCGATAGCCGAGGCCGGGCGCAACTGGGCGCAACTGAACAACGCCTGCGGCTACTCAGACGATGTGTGGGCTTCGTTCAGCTACAAGGGGACGACCAACCTCGGAGCGAACATCAGCGGCGACGGTAGCTCGTGCCTCGGGGACGACGGCTACAACGTCGTCTCGTTCGGGAACTTGGCGTCGAACCAGGACGGCGTCGAATGCTCCTACTACGTGCTGGAGGCGGGCTGGGACGAGCTGTACGAGTCGGACATCAAGCTCAACAGCTATGAAGAGACGTGGACGGTCGCAGGCAACAGCTCCAGCTGCTCCAACCGGGCGGACGTCGAGGCAGTGATGACCCATGAGCGAGGACACACGCTGGGGTTCGGACATGTCAACAACGACATCAACGACCACCTCACGATGAGCGCGTACCTCGAGGGCGACTGTCAGATCAGTGAGCGCTCGCTCGGCTGGGGTGACATCCGTGCGATCCGAGAGAAGTACCAGCAATAGCACGGAGGTCGTGAGCTCCCGGAATCCGGGATTACGCGACCACAGTCAGTAGAGCGGCCCCCGCAGGTACACGTCTGACACTTCGTTCGTGTCCTCGCTCACCAG
>JALZEI010000240.1 GCA_030862115.1 Actinomycetota bacterium | reverse complement strand
GCCGGCCCCCACAGAGAGGATCGCTCACCGGCGTCCGCCGGCGAAGCTTTGGCCGCCACGACCTCCCCTGCAAGTGGCGTCGAGTCGGAGCCGTCCGCATCGGACACGCGCCGCGGCCTCTTCCGTTCGAAGCTGGTCACTTTGATGTCTGCTTCGTTGCCGCGAATGGTCGGGCCCGAGTATCCGTCGCCGACCACGACCGTCCCCGCCATGCCCGAGTGGAAGATGCACACGTAACTGAAGATGCCCTCTCGGCCGAATCTCACCGTGGTCCGATCGCCAGCGCGTAGAACCCTTGTGGACCACAGCGGACCGGCATAGACGTTGTGCTTCACCTCGTCTAGGTTCGTCCACTCGACCTCGCCGCCTTTGGGGATGCGGACGACGGCCGGATCGAAACAGAAGTCCTTCATCTTCACGCTCGACGCCCGCCGATCCTTGATCGGCCCGTAGCACCCTCCCCCTCCGGACGCCGCCGACGAAATTGGGACCAGCGTTAGCCCTGCGATCACGACGGACACACACCCCAGTCGGCGCATTTCAGCCTCCCGCGCTAGACGCTTCACCTAAGAGACGTTCCCGAGGCGCTATCGGTTCTCGTGTCGGCGCTGTTTTGAGAGAGCTGCTAGGCCGCCGCTCCCATAGGCTTTCGGCATGCCCGAGCTCCCCGAAATGCAGGCGCTGTCGGAGCGCCTTGACTCCGTCTTGCGCGGGGCCGTCTGGAAGGACGCCCACGTCATTCAGTTCTCGGGACTGAAGACGTTCGATCCACCGCCCGACGCGCTGAAGAGTCAAACCGTCGAGGGCATCCGACGCCGGGGCAAGTACGTGATCATCGAGACTGGCGATCTAAGGGTGTTGTTCCATCTCTCGCAGGGAGGGCGCGTCGATCTCGAGGACCCTCCCAAGCACACCCGTCCCAAACAAGGTGTGGTCAGGTTCGTTTTTCAGGACCGCCCCAGCGTTCTGGTGAAGGAGTTCGGCACCGAGCGCAAAGCGGGGTGGTGGGTCGTCCCGGCCGGCGATGACGGACCGCTCGAAGGTCTCGGGCCGGAGCCGTTCTCGGACGAGTTCGAGGAACTGATCCTGGAGTCGGAAGACGGGCGGAGGATCCACACCATTTTGAGGGACCAGCGAACCGTGGCTGGGATCGGGCGAGGCTTCTCCGACGACATACTTCACCGCGCTCGGTTGTCGCCCTTCACGTCTTTGAAGTCGTTGAGCGCGGAGGACCGGCGCGAGCTCGTCGCGGCGACGCACAAGGTTCTGAACGAGGCGCTCGAGGTCGAGCGGAGAAGAACCGGCGGGCTACCCACGAAGCTCGGGGATCGCTTTGCGATTCACAAGCGCTGGGGCCAGCCCTGCCCTCGCTGCCGTTCGGAGTTAAAGCGCGTTTCTTACGAGTCGCACGAGGTCACCTACTGCCCGGCATGCCAGACCAACGGCAAGATCCTGGCCGACCGCCGCATGTCGCGCCTACTGCGCTAGCCGCGGTCCGTGCGGTCCATCGTGGACCGGACGTACCAGATGGACCGGACGTACCTGTGGTTTGCGTATAAACACACCCGATCCGGATCGGCGGATAGGCTGCTGCCTATGCCCGAGGGTCATGGTGGTCGCGCCGTATCGCTCGCGCTGAAGGCGCTGGGCGTCGATCACATCTTCACCTTGTCCGGCGCACACATCTTCCCGATCTTCGACGGCTGCAAAGAGGACGGCATTCGTATCGTCGATACCCGTCACGAGCAGAGCGCGGCGTTCGCGGCGGAGGGCATGGCCCGACTCACTCGCTCCGTCGGCGTATGCGCGGTAACCGCCGGTCCGGGAGTGACGAACATCATGAGCCCGCTCGCGCAGGCCGGGTTCAACGGTGCGCCGGTGCTTGCGCTCGGCGGCCGTGCCCCCGCCTATCGCTGGGGGCAGGGCTCGCTCCAGGAGCTCGACCACGTTCCGTTCGTGGACCCTTTGGCCCCGGCCCACACGATCTACGACACATCAGCGATCCCTAAAGAGGTCCTGACCGCAGGCCTTGACGCGTTGACGCCGCCGATGGGACCTCGATTTCTCGATTTCCCACTCGACATCCTGTTCAACACGACAGACTTCGATCTCGAAAACGGTTCGCAGCTGCCTGAGGGACCCCAACCGGATACCGGTCAAATCGAGGAGATCGCCAAGCTCCTCGATGCCGCGGAGCGTCCGCTCGTCGTCGCGGGCTCGGGTGTGTGGCTGGAGCGCGGCGACCAGGCGCTCCGCGATCTGGCGGAGAGAGCCGAGCTGCCCGTGTTCATGAACGGCCAGGGGAGGGGCTGCCTGCCCGCCGACCACCGACTTGCCTTCGCTCGCAGTCGCTCGGCCGCATTCAAGCAAGCGGATCTCGTAATCGTGGCCGGTACGCCGCTCGACTTCCGTTTGGGCTTCGGCCAGTTCGCCAAGGCGCAGGTCGTTCACATCTACTCCGGCCCCCGGCCCGACCATGTACCTCTCGCCGCGGCGGTGACGGCCTCGACGAAGCTGGCGTTTGAGGCGATTGCGTCGGCAACCTCACGCACCAAGACCTCCGGGGAGTGGCTGGCCACCTTGACCGCGGTGGAGGAGGAGAAAGCGGCCCAGGCCCAGGCCGAGCTGCAGCTGGATTCCAAACCCATCCATCCGATGAGGCTCTACGGCGAGCTCGTCCCCTTGCTGGATCGAGACGCGATCGTCATCGGCGACGGGGGCGACTTCGTCTCCTACGCGGGTCGGGAGGTTCCCTCCTACGCGCCTGGTTGCTGGCTCGATCCCGGACCCTTCGGCTGTCTGGGTGTCGGGTCGGGATATGCGATGGCCGCGCGGTTGGCGCACCCCGACCGGCAGGTCGTGACGCTCTTCGGCGACGGGGCCATCGGTTTCTCGGGAATGGAGCTCGAAACCATGGTTCGTCTGAATCTTCCGGTGGTCTGCGTGGTCGGGAACAACGGCATATGGGCCCTCGAGAAGTTCCCGATGCAGGCCATCTATGGCTACGACGTAGCCGCCGAGCTGCAGCATGGGACGCGCTACGACAAGGTGATGGAGGCCTTCGGGGGCCGGGGCGAGCTGGTCGAGGACCCGGCCGAATTGGGCCCGGCTCTAAAACGAGCGTTCGATGCAGGCGAGCCCTACGTCGTCAACGTTCTGACCGACCCGACGGTCGCCTACCCCCGCTCGGCCAACCTGGCCTAGCTTCGCCCATCGATTGCTGAAATAGCGGCGGCGGATTCAACCAGTCGACGCAACTAGCTCGGCTAGCTTCTCGGCCGGTGTGTCCCAGTCAAGGGTCTCACGCGGCCTGCCATTGAGACCGTCAGCGGCAGCCTGGAGCTCGACGTCGGTC
>JALZEI010000238.1 GCA_030862115.1 Actinomycetota bacterium | reverse complement strand
GGGACACGAGGACACCCAAAACGAGAAATAGGGGCGTCAGAATTCGGACAAACCGGGACACTGGGCTCCAATCAAGGCGGCGGTTACCTCTAGGTTCGCCCCCGCCTGGCACGATCCTGCCCTCGCGACCGACGACTAAACGCCCCCCGCGGGGCCTGACGCAGCTCGGGCAGCTCGGGCGGGTGGCAAGAATGGGAGGGTCGACCTATCGGACTTCGGAGGCGAGCAGGTCGAGGTCTCGATTTCTTACACGAGGGCATTACGGGAGCCGAGGCGCGGGCCGAGGTCATGGACCGGGTGATCGACTACCTCGACGACTAAACGCACGCAGCAGTTCAACCCGTATTCTCTATTGCACATGCGGCGGATATGTGACGGGTGCGGCACCGTCAACGGCGAGAGCGCTCTCTTTTGTATGGGGTGCGGCCGAGCGCTCGCGGCGGGTTGCGCCCGATGCGACACTCCCCTGCCGAATGGAGCTCGATTCTGTCCGAGCTGCGGAGCCGCGGTCGATCCGAAGATGGATGGCGGCGAGATGCTCAAGGTGGTCACCGTCCTGTTCGCCGACGTGGTGGGTTCGACCGCCCAGGCTGAGGTCACCGTTCCGGAAGAAACGCGTCTGATCATGACGGAGTTCTTTGCCGCCATGTCCGAAGAGATCAAGGCGGAGGGCGGAACCATCGACCGCTTTATCGGCGATGCGGTGATGGCCGAGTTCGGCATCCCAACCGCCCACGAGGACGACCCTCTGCGCGCGGTCCGAGCGGCGCGACGGATGCTCGAGCGGCTCGAGAAGTGGAACCTCGAACGGGACGAGAGCACTCGCCTCCGGATTCGCGTCGGCATAAACACGGGAACGGTCTCGATCGGCGGCTCGTTAGGAGACGAGCTTCGCGTCGTGGGAGACGCCGTGAACGTAGCTGCTCGTCTGGAACAAGCAGCCGCCCCCGGCTCGATTGTCGTCGGCGAACGTACGGCGCGCGCCATTAGATCCTTATACGACTTGACCCCTCTGGACACCTTACGCCTAAAGGGAAAATCCGAGCCGGTGCATGCCTTCGTCGTGGGCGACGATCTGCACGCTTCTCTGCGCCCGGGGTCCCTCGAGGTAAGGGCTCCCCTGATCGGGCGCGAAGCTGAAGTCGCGCGCTTGGAATCCGTTCTCGATCAGGCCGCACTACAAAGGAAACCTCAGCAGGTCACGATCATCGGCGATGGAGGCGTCGGAAAGTCACGGCTACTGCAGGAGTTCACGTCCTCTTTCGGGGACCGGGTCAAGCTCTTAAGCGGTCGCTGCTCGCCACACGGGGAAGGGCCGGCGCTGTGGCCCTTTGGCGAGATCCTCAAGGACGAGACTGGGGTCCTGCGAACGGACTCGACCGACGTCGCCCTCGCCAAACTCGACTCCTATGTAGGGCGCTCGATCTCGCCGGGCGATGTGGAAGCCGGGCTCGCGGTGGCGGTTCTGGCCTTCACGCTCGGCATCGAATCCGAGAACAGCCCGCTAGCCGGCCGTGACCCTCGTGAGATCCACCGGGAGCTGCTGCGCGTGTGGAGAGCTCTCTTCTGCTCGCTCGCGGAGCGATCCCCCCTCGTTGTGATCATCGAAGACATCCATTGGGCCGATGCCACGGTGCTGGATGTGCTGGTCGACCTCGTCCGTTTTACGGAGGGCGCGATCGTTTTCGTCTGTTCTGCCCGGCCCGACCTCTTCCGCAATCGGCCCGAATGGGGAACCTCGGTCCCGGGTCATTCCTCGCTGTCGTTGGGATGCCTACAGCCGGAGCAAAGCACTGCTTTGATCACTCACCTTCTTGGTCGAGAAGCTCTGCCGGAAGAAGACCAGAGGCGAATAGTGGAGCGCTCTGAGGGGAACCCGTTCTATCTCGAAGAGATAATTCGCCGCCTCATCGACGAGAGCTACATCGTCCAAGAGGGGGACCACTGGATCGTGGTCCAAAACATCTCGGATCTGGAGATACCCGACAACGTCCAATCTGTTATCGCCTCCAGGATCGACTTGTTATCTCCACCCGAACGAAAAGCGCTCCAACTGGCGGCAGTAGTGGGGCGAACGTTTTGGGCCGGAGCACTCGCCCACCTCGATTCCTCGCTCGGGACCCCGGACGTTCTCGATCGCCTCGGCCGGCGCGAATTCATAGCCGAGCAACTCGCCACGTCGATCGCCGGTGACATCGAGTACTCCTTCAAGCACGCTCTTATCAGAGACGTCGCCTACGAGAGCCTCCCGCGGCAGTCGCGTGGACAAGCCCACGCGACCGTGGCGAAATGGATGGAGCACACAGCAGGTGACCGAGCGGATGAAGTCGCCGAGTTGCTGGCGCACCACTATGGGATGGCTTTGTCCTATTTGAAACAAGATCAGGAATCCCTCCGCAGAGGGGCGCGAAGGAACTGCCTCGTGGCGTCGCGATCGGCAGTCCGGCGATTTGCATTCAAGCAGGCGGAATCGTTCGGCCGTCGCGCCGTCGAGCTTTCGTCCGAGGGGGCCGAGAGGATAGAGGCTTTGGAAGCTCTCGGAGATTCCTATTACGTCACCTTCGACAGCGACGGTGCCTGGAGTTGCTATTGCGAGGCGATCACGGCTCTCGACGACCCAGAAACCGATCCGGTGGCTACCACGCGTCTGTGCGCCAAGGCGGCTATCGTCCCCACGCGCTGGTGGGGCTCGATGCGTGAACCTCCCGATGTCGGTTTGATCAGACAGACCATCGCAAAGGGGCTTCAGGCCAACGGAGATCGCAATACGAAAGAGCTTTCTATCCTGCTCTCGAGCAAGACGTTTTTGCAGATCATGGGCTATGAGCCGATTGACGAAGCGGGGAAGCGGGCCGCCCAACAGGCTTGTGACATCGCCGAGTCACTGGACGACCCCGACCTTCTGTCGTTGGGGCTCGACGCCGTCGCTTTTCTGTATCTCCCGCGCGGTCTCTACAAAGACGTTGATCGCATCACCAAAAGAAGGCTCGAGCTCGCAGATCGACTCAACGACATCACCGAAACGTGTGACATACATGCGATGGCGGCGTGGTGCGCGCTACACGTCGGACGCTATCGAGAGGCGATCCATGAAGCTTCCGTGTGCATCGAGCGAGCTGAGGGCGTAGACCTCGGCAGTTACCTATATGGGCTGTCGTGGCGGATGTGTGCCCGCTTCCTGGCCGGAGACTGGGATGACGCTCTCGCCGATCAAAGCGAAATCGAAAAGATTGAAAGCGAGGACGACCACGAGCTCCCCCGGCCGTACGTCATCCGCGCCTACGGAACCTCGGCGCTTTGCAATCAGCTGCGCGGGAACGACGCCGAGGTCGGCAGGTACCTATCCGTTTGCGAGCGTTTCCACGATGCGCACCCGATCCAGTCGAATCTCGGCGGTGACCTTCCCGCAATCGCTCGAACGTGGACGCACCGCGGGGAACCCGCGAGGGCCCGGGAGGTCTTGAGCTTCGAGGTTAGCGACTACCTCAGCATCCATCTAGAGGCGATGTGTGAGGCCGTGGGCACCCAGGGCGACTGGGACGAGGCGGCGCATCTGATCCCCGGGGCGCGGAAAGAGGCCGACCGCGGGGGGATCCTCGCTCTGGCTCACTTTGTCGACCGGCTGGAGGGTCGTTCGGCCGCGGCCGCAGGTCGGAACGAGCGAGCTCGTGCCGCTCTGGAACGATCGGCGGTGGGGTTCTCCCGGCTCGGAGCGACGTGGGAGACCGCGTGGTCTCGCCTCCTGCTGGGCGAAGTCCTGGCCGTCTCGGGCGATAAGCAGGGAGCCGAGAAGCAGGCAACACAGAGTCTGCACACTTTCCGTACCCTGAGATCGCCTCGGGAGATCGAGCGCGCCGAGACCCTGCTCGCGCGCCTGTAGATCAGGAAAAACCGCGCCACCCTCGGCAATGGGGTCCGCGTGAGTGGGTGATTGAGGGTTGGATGCGCGTGGCGCCCTAATCGACCACTCGGCAAACGGGCCCGGCTAAAGGTCCGCCAGCTCCTCCTCGGAGACGACGCGGATGCCGTGGGCCTGCAGGAGCGCGGCAGTAACCCCGTCCCCCGACGCCAATCGTCCCCCAAACGACCCGTCGTAAATGGCGCCCTTTCCACAGGAAGGACTTCGGGCCTTCAAGACCGCGGTCCGGGCTCCTGCTCGCCGCGCGCTTTCGAGGGCGCGGCGGGCTCCCTCGAGGTATTCGCCGGTCACGTCCCGACCGGCCTCCGTCAGCACCCTTGCCCGTCCCTCCAGGACGTCGTGGCCGTCGCCCCCCACTATCTCTGCCGGGGGCCTAGGGGTGCCGAGGCCGCCGGCCTCCTCGGGACAGACCAGCACCGCTTCGTTCCCACTAAGTAGGTCGAGGAGGTGCTGGTTGTTGTTGTCCGAGCCGTCGTAGCGGCAGGCACAGCCGGCAAGACAGGCGGACACCAGCACCGGACCCGAACTCTCCAAACCGATTCCCTTTGTCATCCTCGTCCCAAAGTTCCCCAGGAAACCGTGGGGTCAAGGGGGGAATAGCGCGGTCGCCCGAAGTGTTTTTGTGTACGAGGGCCAATAATTGCCCTCTTCCCCTGCGGAAGGGATTCCCTTACCATGGGAGAAGTCTAGTTGGAGGAAGGTCGGCACGGCTTGAACAGGGCCAAGATGCCCGGTCCTACAGGGACCCGCTGCGCCCGCTCGTCAGCCGTCGACCCCTTTGAATCCCGACGAAGCGGGGTGTTTGACCCGCCCCGGCGGCGTGAGGCATCGAACGCAAAACTCGAGCACAGAGACGAGGCAGCAGATGAGTGAGGCAACGCGTCCCTTCGATAACCGCGAGGAGGCTGCGCACGAAGATCTCGTGCGGCAGTACCTGCGCGAGATCGGCCAGTATCCGCTTCTTACCGACATCCAGGAGGTCGAGCTGGCCCAGGGGATCGAGGAGGGTGAAAAGGCCAGGGAGAAGCTATCCAAGGCCAAGAAACTCACGCCCAAGCAGCGCCGAGACCTCGAAACCAAAGTTCGGTACGGCCGCGCCTGCAAACGACGCTTCATCCAGTCCAACCTGCGTTTGGTGGTCTCGATCGCCAAGAAGTACTCGGCCGCGGGGCTTCCGCTGCTCGACCTGATCCAGGAGGGCAACCTGGGCCTGATGCGCGCGGTCGAGAAGTTCGACTGGCAGAGAGGGTTCAAGTTCTCGACGTATGCCACGTGGTGGATCCGCCAGGCGATCACTCGAGCCATCGCCGACAAGGCCCGCACCATCCGTATCCCGGTACACATGGTCGAGACCCTCTACCGCGTCAGAAAGGTCCAGTCCGAACTGCTTGAGAAGCTGGGCCGCGAGCCGACGATCGAGGAGATCGCCCAGGCGGCCGACCTGACCCCAGACAAGGTCCGCGAGGCTTTCCGCGTCCTTCCCGAGCCGGTATCTCTGCACGAGCCGGTGGGCGATGAAGATGCGGAGCTCGGCGACTTTATCGAAGACGAGGATGTCGAAGGTCCCTTCCAGGCGGCCGCCGTCGCGCTGCGACAGGAGGATCTCTGGGACATGCTGGGCTCGCTCTCCGAGCGGGAGCGCAAGGTTCTGGCGCTTAGGTTCGGCCTTGTCACAGGAGAGCCGCGCACCCTCGAAGAGGTCGGCAAGGAGTTCAACCTCACGCGAGAGCGCATCCGTCAGATCGAGGCCAAGGCGCTGTCCAAGCTCCGCCACCCGAGCACCCCGGGCAAGCTCCGGGACATGGTGACGATCTAACCGTTCGATGCGAAAGAGCCCGCCAACCCGGCGGGCTCTTTTTTTTGGGAGAGCGCGGCGGGGCTACACCTAGGGTTGCACCGTGGCCAAGACCGCATTGATCATCGGCGGTACCGGTTTAATCGGGCAAGCGCTGGTTTCGCATCTCGATAAAAAGGGCTGGGAGGTGACGGTCATCAGCCGCGGCCGGCGACCATCGCCCACGAATTCCGCTCGTCACGTCGTTCTAGACCGAGCGGATACCGAAGGACTCCGGCAGATCGCCGCCAAGGGATTCGACGCCATCTTTGACATCGTTGCAATGTCGGCAGCGGAAGCGACGCAACTTACGACCCTGTCCGACCAGACCGGGACTTTGATCGTCGTCTCCAGCGCCGCCGTTTATGCCGATGAAAAAGGCGACAGCATCTTGAACTCCACTCGGGATCGGCCGGTTCCCATCGCCGAGACTCATTCCACCGTTGCGCCAGTTGATGAGTTGAACTATCCGGCCTCCAAGTCGAACGTGGAGCGGATAGTTCTTGAGGGGTCGACATGTCCCGTGACGGTCATCCGCCCTGGAGCCATCTACGGGCCGGGAGATCTCGCCTCTCGCGAGTGGCATTTTGTGAAGCGGGCGCTCGATAACCGACCATGGATAGTGTTGGCTTTCCACGGACGAAGCGTTTTTCATCAGGTCTCTTCAATAAACGTTGCCGCTTTAGCCGGACTAGCGGCCGAACAGCCGGGAACAAGAACTCTGAATGTCGGAGACGAACACCCGAGAACCGTCCTCGAAACCGCATGGCTGATCGCTCGCGAAATGGGGCACGAGCGGGCGGAATACTTAATCGATGCACCGCTGGATGGTGGTGTCGGGGAGACGCCGTGGTCGACGCCACAACCCTTGGCGCTGGACCTAAGGGCGGCGAAAGAACTGGGCTTTGAGGCCCAAAGCCCGGAGCAAACGATCGCTACCACCTGTCGGTGGCTTACCACCACCGTTGCCGATGCCGACTGGAAAGAGGCACTGCCTAAAGCGGCTAAGTACTACGGAGACCTGTTTGACTACGAGACCGAGGATCGTTTTGTAGCAACCATTCCACGGTCGCCCACCCGTTAGAGTGGAAAGCATGGTCAACACCATCGTCCTCGCGGTCTGCGACATACACAGCATCCCGGAAACCGCCCAGGCGATTGCAGATCTTCAGGAGGTCAGTGAGGTGTACTCCGTCGCGGGGGACTACGACCTCGTGGTCATGGTGCGCGTTCGCCAGCACGACGACCTGGCTCGAGTGGTCACCAACGGAATCGCCAAGGTCCCTGGGGTGCAGCGCACTCAGACACTCGTCGCGTTTCAGGTGTTCTCCCGACACGACGTCGAGGCGATGTTCTCGGTGGGTTTCGAAGCAAACGAGTAAGCCTTGCCTCGCGACGCGCTGATCGCGCACTACCACGAGGTCGGGCTGAAGGGTCGAAATCGGGAGTTCTTCGAAGAGGCCCTCGTTCGCAACCTCAAGAGAGCGCTTCGCGGAACCGGCTACAAGAGAGCGCGGAACATGTTCGGACGCGTCCTCATCGAGTTCCAGGAGGGATCCCCTATTGAAGAAGCAACGGCTCGCGCCGCTCGAGTCTTCGGAGTCGCATACGTGGGATCTGGACGGACGGTGGAACCCGACATGGACGCAATAACGAGCACCGCATCCGAACTCATTCGGCGAGAAAGCTTCGAGTCGTTCAGTATCCGAGCCCGACGCAGTTACTCAACCTTCCAGGCGAGCTCACACGACATCAATGTTCACGTGGGTCAGTACATAAAAGACGAGACGGGAGCGCGCGTCGACTTGAGCAACCCCGATGTCACGGTGCACATCGAGCTTTTCGGCAAAACGGGGATCGTTTTCTGCCGGCGTGTCTCAGGTCCGGGGGGGCTCCCCGTGGGGGTCTCGGGACGGCTGCTCGCACTCATCTCGGGGGGCATCGATTCGCCGGTCGCCGCGTGGCGCATGATGCGCAGGGGGGCCGAGGTCGAGCTGATCCATTTCCACGGTCAGCCCTTCACGGACCCCTCCTCTATCCGCCAGACGCTCGAACTGGCGGAGGTGCTGACGAACTATCAACTCCGCTGCGTGGTTCACCTGGTGCCACTCGCAGATGCTCAGAGAGAGATCGTGGCGACCGCCCCGGCCGGACTACGAGTCATCCTTTACCGCCGTGCCATGTGGCGGATTGCCGAAAGGCTGAGCGCCGAAGTGGGGGCGGCGGGCCTGGTGACCGGCGACTCCCTGGGCCAGGTCGCGTCGCAAACCATGGAGAACCTAACGACGGTAGATGCCGCGACCCCCTCGATGCGAATCCTGAGGCCGTTGATCGGAATGGACAAACAAGAGATTGTCGACACGGCGCGGAAGATCGGTACCTACGAGATATCCACCCGCAAATACCAGGACTGCTGCGTGCTCTTTCAGCCCCGGACGCCGGCCACTCGATCTACGGTCGAACAAGCCGACCGAGCGGAGGTCGAGCTCGATACCGAGGCCCTCGTGGGCAAGGCCCTGGCCGGATTGGAAACAAGGGAATTGGAGCTGTCGCCGGTAGATAACGACTGACTGCGCCTACGTATTCAAAGCAGACCGCTGGCCGAATGAGAGTTGCTGTGATATCCGTTCAAATGCACTCAATATTCGGGAAAGGGGGACAGGTGGCGAATCGAAGGCGGCTCGGCTCCGTCACGGTCGCGCTCGCATTGCTTGTCCCCGCCCTAGCAGTGGTGATGGAAGGAAACGGCGTGGGGGCGACCGAGCTGACCCCCGATAGAACAATCCTGGTCATCACCGCCAATCTCCGGGAGGCTCACCCTTTCAATCCCGACGACATCAAACCGAGATATCGAGACCTGCAACGACTTCGCGAAATGAGAAACTTCGCTCAACGACTGGGAAACAAGCTCAAGCGAGCCCCCGATGTCCTCCTCTTACAAGAGGTGCTCGAGAAGAGCTCCAGGGCGGTGGCAAGGGCCTTGAGCAATGAGTTCGGGATGCCCTTTCGCTCTATCGTCCACTCCACGCGCTTTTATCCGGGACGCGGCGATGCCAATCCACTGGTCGTCCGTGAAACCGCCATCGTGATTAACGAGCGTTCCATGAAAGGCACGTCGCAGCGGGGCTACGTCCACACCCTTCAACGGAAATCCGACCCCCCCGCGGGCGTAAGACCGGTGTCAAAGGCCCAGGCTTACGCACTCGTTCGCGAGAGGGAATCGGGGGCAACGTTCGCGGCGATGAGCGTCCACCTCATGACCCGTAACGCCTTTGCCTCTTTCGATGTCGCCAAAACTCGTCGGAATCAGTGGACAAATCAGCTTACAGAGTTCATGGCAAACGAGTTTCCGAGCTCGGTCCCCGTCATCGGCGGAGACTTCAATGAGACGCGGTGCGTTGAATGGCCGGAGCGGGTTAACTGCGCGCTCAATCCCTTCTGGGACACGATCGCCAACTCAAAGTCCTACACCGATTCGGTCTTTGAGAAGAACAGCACGTCCGACGAAGACATCGCCTCGCAGATCCATAAACGCATCGATTTCATCTTCACCGGCGGGGACGTCGAAAAGGCGAGCCACGACACCAGGTACGACAAAACATTCGGAGATCGGAAATTCATCTCCGATCACAAGTTCGTGCGGTCCCGGATCGCGGCTCCTATAATTTCTCCTTAAGAGCCCGGCTCCCGTACTTCGCCATCTCTTTCAGTGCGCTTACCTTTGAGCCTGCTCCCCGCGCACCCAACACCCCCGCGAGACTACGGAAGAACCCGTCGGTGTTCTCGCTGTAGGGATACCACCACAACTTTTTGAGTCCCGGCATGAGGTTGTGGACGACGTGGGTGGGCACGGAGAACTCCTGAAGCCCCAGTTTTCCGTTCAACCGGCCGAATCCCGATTCACCGACGCCTCCCCACGGCGACCACGGCATCCCCACCTGCACCCCATGATCGTTGGATGCAATCGTGCCCGCGCGCAGTCTCGTACCCAAGGAGGTCGCCCGCTGTCGATTCTTTGTCCAAATCGAGGCCGTGAGATTGACGCCTTCCTCGTTGGCGCGTCGGATGGCCTCGTCGTCGTCTTGAACGCGGGTGATGGTGAGGACGGGACCGAACGTCTCTTCTCGAACGACATCCATCTCTTCCGTGACGTCCTCGAGCACCGTCGGCGCGAACCACAGGGAGCCATTTGAATTCCGGGGGCCCTCCTCGGGACCCCCGGCCAGGAGCGTCGCTCCTTTACCCACGGCATCACCCACATGCCGCTCCACGATCTCGAGTTGACGTTTGAAGGTGAGCGGGCCCACCTCGGAGCCCTCACCGCCGACCCGAAGCTGCGGAAGTTTGGCCAGCAGTTTTTCCTTGAACTCGTCGGCCACGGAATCGACGACGAACGTTCGCTCGATCGAACAGCAGGTCTGGCCTGAATTGAAAAAAGATCCCCACAACACACCCGCGGCGGCAATGTCGAGGTCGGCGTCCTCGCAGACGATGGCCGCGTCCTGCCCTCCGAGTTCCATCACTACCGGCGTTAGATGTTTGGCCGCGGCCTCGCAGATTCGACGACCTGTTGCCGGCGACCCAACGAAAGAGATCTTGTCGCACGGAGCATCGACCAAAGCCGCGCCCACATCTCCCGCTCCCTGCACCACCGTGGCAATCCCTGCGGGCAGCGGCTCGAAGATTTTCTTAAGCAACTCGCCGCAAGCGGGCGTTACCTCCGAGGGCTTAACCACAATGGCGTTGCCGGCAAACAGCGGGGTGGAAAAGGCTAGAAACGCATTGGTGATCGGGTAGTTCCAGGGACTGATGCAGCCGACAACGCCGAAGGGACGCCATTCCAGACGCGAAGACGCCCCGGCGAGCGGACCCATCAGTCGACCGATCTTCTGGGGGCCGAGGGCCTTGTCCACCGTGCGCTCGTAGTAAAGACACATGAGGATCGCCGGCACCACGTCGTGGGCTAAAGCCTCGGAGCGAGGCTTTCCGGTTTCGCGAGAAACGGTTTCGACGATCTCGTCCATCAAGTCGTAGATGCGGTAGCGAACCTGCTTGAGGACGCGGGCGCGCCCCTCGGGTGGTATCGCCCCCCATTCGGGCGCAACCTTGCGTGCGAGCTCCACGGCGTCCTTGACATCGGCGGGAGACGCGGCCGGGAACTCCTGGACCACCTCTCCCGTACGCGGGTTCAGCGACTGAAGGGTCTGAGGGGTGTTTTTCTTCGACTTGGATCGGGTGGTACGAGTCGTCTTCTTTCTCGTGGTCTTCTTAGCCTCGTTTGCAGCCATCGGTCAGTCCTCTCCTCGGCCACCGGTGAAAGGTGGCATCAAGGTTACCCGGGCGCCGTCGGGAAGCGTTTCGTCGAGATCGGCGCGCTCATCGCCCACCAGGGCTGAGAACACCAGGTGGGTCGGCGCCGCCAGTCTCTGCACCACCTCCCGCAAGGTGGTGTCCTCAGGCACCTCTAGAGAAAGCTCGTTTGACGAGGAACCGGCCGGCAGAAATTCGCGGAGTGCCCCGAAGCAAACGACCGTCACTCGCATGCGCCGAGACTAGCCCGGCCCCCTCCGCCGAGTGCTCCGCTCGTTGCGATATGCGCAACGAATAGAGCAATCGACGCTCATTTTTCAATGGGGACGCCGACCAGACTGCCGTACTCCGTCCAGGAACCGTCGTAGTTCCGGACTTTTTCAAAACCTAGAAGCTCCGTCAGGACAAACCAGGAGTGAGACGAGCGTTCCCCGATCCGGCAATAGGCGACCACGTCTTTATCTTGCGTAATTCCTTCGCTCTCGTACAGCTGGCGAAGTTCGTCGGTGGACTTGAAAGAACCGTCCTCCTTGACCGTCTTCGCCCACGTGATGTTCGCCGCACCGGGGATGTGCCCGGGCACCTGCGCCTGCTCCTGGGGCAGGTGTGGCGGTGCCAGCAGTTCCCCTCGATATTCCTCCGGCGACCGGACGTCGACCCACGCAGCGTCGCCCGACTGCACGCGCTGGAGAACATCCTCTCGAAGGATCCGGATTTCGGGATTCTCGGAACCGATGTTGAAGGTTGACGCGTCACGCTGCGGAACGTCGGAGGTGAGAAGTCTGCTCTCCAACTCCCACTTCTTCCGGCCCCCGTTAAGGAGCTTCAGATCATTGGGCACGCCTCGATACTTGAACAACCAATATGCGTAGGCCGCGAACCAGTTGTTGTTTGCGCTGTAGATGACGATCGTGTCGTCTGACGAGATACCTTTCTCGCCGAGAAGCTTGGCGAGTTGCTCGGAGGAGACGAACTCTCGCCGGGGAAGGTCGTGTAGCTCGGTCTCCCAGTCGATGGCAATGGCATTAGGGATGTGACCTTTTTCATATGCGTCGGTGTCCTCGTCTACCTCGAGAATCGCCAAGCCGGCATCGTTAACGTGTTTCTCGAGCCAATCTGTTTCCACCAACACCTCGGGATTTGCGTACTCGGTCATTCGCTCCCTCCTTTTCCGGTTCTTCTTCTTGTCTCAGTGATGACTTCACGAATCCGCGTCAGTTGTCCGGTAGCGTCCGCCAGCATTCGCTCGAGAATGCGCAGCTCTACCTCCAGCTCGTCGGTATCGGCCCCCTTCTGCTCGGCTTCGATCTCCACACCGGCCTCGGCGAGCGCGGCGGCCTCGCCCTCCCACGTGAAATAGACCTTCGCCGGCCGACCTTTCGCCCGGCGGCGGGTCTCGGTCGCCAGGAACCCGGCCTCGACCATCAACTCGAGGTGGGCGCGTGCCACGTTGGGGTGGATTTTGAAGTGGTCGGCGATCTCCTTGACGGTCTTCGGGCCCGCCTTGAGCAGCAACGAGAGGATCGCCGCCCTCGTGGGCAGCGATAGAACCTTGGCGGTGCGGGTCGCCGCATCGTCTCCCAGGTTGGCCATCGCCACTTGCTACCAGCTTTTCTCTGTTTAGGCAAGTGCGAATGGTATTAAATGCCCGGGTGTCTCCCTACGGCCACCGGGAGCGACGGCTCAGGCGCAAAGGCGCGGAGGAGCGGGGACCGTCACATTCGGGGGAAAAGTCGGCGGCGGGGCCTTTAGGTGGCTTGTGCGGCGCCGGGAGCGGCGTCGCTCTCGAGCCCCTCCTGGAGCGTGTTCCAGCCGAGCAGCGCGCACTTGATCCGCACGGGGTACTTGACGACTCCCTTCAGAGACACGAGGTCACCGAGTGCTTCGGGATCGCCCTCCTCCTCACCGGCCATCATCCGTTTGATCGCTTCGACTAGCGCCATCGCTTCTTTGACATCTTTTCCCTGAACGGTCTCCGTCATCATCGAGGTGCTCGCCTGCGAGATGGAACAACCCTTGCCTTCGAAGGCGACACCTTGGACTACGTCGCCGTCAAATTTCAGGAACACCTCGATCTCGTCTCCACACAGCGGATTGTTGCGTTCCAGGGCGATGTCGTGCGGATCGAGACGCCCCTTGTTTCGGGGCGTGCGAAAGTGATCCAGGATCACCTCTTTGTAAAGCTCCTCAAGACTCAGCCGAACCACCCCTTTGCCTTTTCGAGGGCGTCCAGCAGCGCATCGACGTCGTCCGGAGTGTTGTACACGTAAAAAGAGGCCCGGGCCGTCGCCGGCACACCGAGTCGCCGCATTAATGGTTGCGCGCAATGGTGCCCCGCTCTGATGCAAACGCCTTCTTGGTCGACGATCGTCGCCATGTCATGAGGGTGGACCTCGTCGAGGTTGAACGATACGACGCCACCTCGCGCCGACATGTCGGAGGGCCCGTAGACCTTGGCGCCGACGCCTTCCAGCTGCTTGACTGCGTAGGAGGTGAGTTCCATTTCGTGCTCGCGAACGGCCTCCATCCCAAGCGCCTCCAGATACTCCACTGCGGCTCCCATCCCGACGGCCTGCGCGATGTTCATTGTCCCCGCCTCGAACTTGTACGGGATCTCGTTCCACGTCGCGCGGTCGGCCCATACCTCGCGGATCATCTCGCCACCACCGTGGAAGGGCGGCATCTCCTCCAGCAAGCTCTCGCGTCCGTAAAGTACGCCGGCGCCCGTGGGTCCACACATCTTGTGAGCCGAGTAGGCAAGGAAATCCGCGCCGAGATCATTTACGTCGAAAGTGAAATGCGGTGCTGCCTGCGCCGCGTCCACCAGGATCACCGCATCGACGGCATGCGCCGCGTCGGCGATCTTCCTGACAGGGTTGATCGTCCCCAGCACGTTGGACATCAATGAGACACACACAAGCTTCGTTCGATCGGTGATGAACTCCCCAAGAAGGTCCATGCGCAGGTTGCCGTCGTCATCGATCGGAAGGTGGCGGAGTGTCGCTCCGGTCTCCTGAGTCAGGAGCTGCCACGGGATCAGATTCGAGTGATGCTCCATCTCGGTGACGAGAACCTCGTCCCCCTCCTGGACGTGTTCGCGGGCCCAGGTGTAACGAACCAGGTTGATCGCCTCCGTCGTGCCGCGAGTAAAAACTATGGAACGGGGACCGGCTCCAATAAAGCGCCCGCACGCCCGGCGTGCCCCTTCGAACGCGTCCGTCGCCACCTCGCTCAACTGATAGACCCCACGGTGCACGTTGGCGTTCTCCGCCTCGTAGAAGTGAACCATCCGGTCCACGACCTGACGAGGCTTCTGCGACGTCGCGGCGGAATCCAGGTACACGAGACGCTTGTCGTGCCACAGCGTCTCGAAGATCGGGAAATCTTTGCGGATTACCTCAACGTCGAGGGCCATCGCTCAGACTTTAGCCTTCTCGACAGCCTCGACAGCGGCAATGGCTTCCTCCGACAGACCCAATTCCTTGGCGAAGCCCGTATAGCCCTCTGCCTCGAGTTGTTCGGCGAGTTCGAAGCGGCCGGATTTCGCGATCTCCCCCGCTACGAGCACATGAACGACGTCGGGACGGATGTAGTTCAGGAGTCTCTGATAGTGAGTGATCAAAAGGATGCCGACATCGGGTCCGGCGAGTTTGTTGACCCCCGCCGAGACGTGCTTCAGCGCATCGATGTCGAGGCCGGAATCCGTCTCGTCCATGATCGCGAGTTCGGGGTTGAGAACGGCCATCTGAAGGATCTCGTTTCGCTTCTTCTCGCCTCCGGAAAATCCCTGGTTCACGTAGCGGTCGACTAGCTCGGACGGGATCTCGAGCAGGTCGATCTTTTCCTGGAGGAACATACGGAATTGCATCGCAGACTTTTGCTCATCGGGATGCACCGCATTGAAAGCCGTTCGCAGGAAGTTGACGACCGAGACACCCGGAACCTCCGTCGGATACTGGAAGGCCAGGAACACGCCCTTCTTGGCGCGTTCGTCGGGGGCCAGCGAGAGCACGTCCTCACCTTTGTAGAGCACCTTGCCCTGCGTCACCTCGTAGCCGGGACGACCGGTAACAACGTAAGCAAGCGTCGACTTGCCGGAGCCATTTGGCCCCATGATGGCGTGGATCTCCCCCTTTCGGATGGTCAGGTTGAGACCCTTGAGGATCTCGCGGCCCTCGACCTCGACGTGCAGGTCCTCGATTTGCAAAAGCGGTTCGCTCATCTACTCAACTCCTCAGCTTCGTTCGGCGAGGGCCTACCAGCACCATGTTGCCCTCGATCTTCACCTCGTAGGTCGGGACCGGTCGGGTAGCCGGAAGTATCCGCACGGCCCCCGACTCGATATTGAAACGCGACCCATGGAGGGGGCATTCGACCTCCAGCTCGTCGGGCTCGAAATCACCCTCGGTTAGATACGCCTCCTCATGGGTGCACACGTCGCTGATCGCGTAAACATCCTCGCCGACGCGGTAGAGACCTACGAGATCACCGGCTACGACGACCTGTTTCATGGTGCCGTCTTCGATCTCATCCAGCGTCGCAACGGTTTGAAAATCCATCAGGCGGCAACCTCGAGCTTCTGCTCACCCTCCACCTTCGTCGCAATCGCCTTGGACAGTCCCTCGCGCACGCTCTCGACTCGAATACGGTCGAGTACATCGCCGAAGAAGCCAAAGACGATGAGTTTCTGGGCCGTCACCCTGTCGATCCCGCGGCTCATTAGATAGAAAAGATGCTCCTCCTCAACGGGGCTCACCGTTGCCCCGTGAGTGCAGCGAACCTCGTTGGCCTCGATCTCGAGCTGCGGGATGGAGCGAGCCACGGCCTCCTCGGAGAGGACAAGATTGCGGTTTGCCTGATAAGCGTCCGTTCCCTGCGCGCCCTTGGCGACACGAATCAAACCCGAGTACTCGGAACGGGAGCTTTCCTTAAGCGCTCCTTTGTAAAGAAGGTCGGAGGTCGAGTTCTCGGCGTCGTGCGACTGCAAGGTTCGTTGAGCGAAGTGTTGACTTGAGTCGGCGAAGTAAAGCCCAAGCATCTCCGAGAATGATCCGCGGCCCTTCAAAACCGACTCGACTTGGGTGCGCGCGAAGCTGGAGCCCAGGTTCACCGCAAGACTCCGGACGGTGGAATCGCGGTAGCCGGTGAACCGCTGCGTCTGGAAGTGATGAACGCCCCGCCCCCACTCCTGCAACGAGATGTAGTTGACCGTGGCACCGGAGCGCGCCTCGATCTCGACGACGCTGGCACACAAAGAGGCCTGGTCGGCGTTCTCGCTTGTGAACCTGTCGACGACGGTAAGGGAGGCCTGCTCGTCGACCACCACCGTGGTGTGGGGGAAGGTCGATCCCCCGGGCCCGACTTTGCGGACGACCTCGACGGGGATCTCCGCCTCGGTGCCCCTCGGCACGTAGATCAGAAGACCATCCGACAGAAAAGCCGCGTGTAGGGCGGTGAACTTGTGCTCGTCGACGGGGACCTCGGTAAAGAAGTGCTCCTTCAGAAGATCCTGGTGCTCTTTGACGGCGGTTCGGAAGTCGGTAACGACGACACCTTGCGAGACGAGCTGGGCCGGAAAGTCCAGCGGCTCGGAGCGCACCAGGGGGGCCGCGAAGGAGGAGAAGTCAAAGCCTTTGACATCCGTGTAGCGCCACTCTTCGCTCTTCGGGTTGGGCAATTCGAGCTTTTCGAAGATGTCGAAGGCGGCGAGGCGGCGCTCGATCATCCAGCCGGGCTCATCGAGCCGGCGCGCGAGATCTTCGACCGACTTCTTGCTCAGGAGTTCGCTCATTAGACCACCAGTCAAAAGCTTGTGAATGTATTCACGATCCTAACAGTTAGGGTTGCCTAACCAGTCCCCGGAAGGGAGGCATTTTCCCTGCTCAACGGCCTGAAAACCGTCTTTCGAGGCTGTCCGGGCGGGGCCTTAGAGAATCTCCTCGGCCAGATCGGCGAGGCGATTCCCGATCCACGGGGCGAACTTGAAGCCGTGCCCGCTGCAGGGGGACCCCACGACGACACGATCGTGACGTTCGAGCACAAAATGCTGGTCGGGGGTATTCGTGTACAGGCAGGTCTCCGCATGGTGGGGCTGAGAATCGGCCGTGGGAAAACGTTCGCCTACCCAGCGTCTAAGTCTCTCGACCGATTGGCGATTCGGCTCGCCTTCGTGGTCGGGATCGGTGACGGGGCCGGCAATGTGCTCCCCCACTTTTATCCCGTCACCCGGACTCGGTAGCGCGTAGATCGAGGGCTCTCCCCACTCGACCAGCGTCGGAGTCGCTCCTTCGAGCTTGAAGTAAACAACGGTCTCCCGAGTCGGTCTGATAGCGAGCGGGATGTCGGCTGTGGCCAGAAGCCTGCCTGCCCAGGCTCCCGCCGTCACCACGACGGCGGCTGCCTGGATCCGGCCGCCCGAGGTTTCCAGCTCGACAAGATCGTCTCGTCGATCGAGCGCCTGGACGCGGAGGCCCTGCAAGATCTCCGTTCCGTTGCGCAAAGCGCTCTGAGCGAAAGCCTCGACGGCCCGATCAGCCGCGACGATCCCGGCATCCGGTTGGAACAAAGCCGGTTCGTCCTGCGGAAGCGCGAGCCCGGCCCACCGATTGCGTGCGACCGCCCCGTCCAGCAACTCGAACTCGGCGCCGGCCTCGGTCAAGGCACTCACGTGATCATCGAGAGGCTTTCCTCGATCGATGCCGCCGGTCGTCGTGAGCAGGTCCGCGTTTGTCTCGCGTTCGAGCTCACGCCACAGCGGCAGAGACCCCATTGCCATGCGCACGTAGCGAGCCTCCGGGTAAGAGAAGCGAAAAATGCGCGAGGCGCCGTGACTAGAACCGCGCTTATGGCCAACGCGGAACTGCTCGAGCAATAGAACGCGACGACCTCTACGACTCAGCGCGCGGGCCGTCGCCGCTCCCATGACTCCCGCACCCACGACGACCACCTCTCGACGGTCGGGCGACATCGAACTCATCGGGCCATTCTCATGCACGATGAATCGTGCCGAGTGGTCAATTCGCGTGGGCGAACTAAAGGCCCTAGGCGTTATGTTCGGAATGTCGAGGGGCTAGCCGACCGAGCCTTCCATTTGGAGTTCGACGAGACGCTGGAGCTCGACCGCGTACTCCATCGGCAGCTCCTTCGTGATCGGCTCGATGAAGCCTCGCACGATCATCTGCATGGCCTCGGTCTCATCGAGCCCGCGGCTCATCAGATAGAAGAGCTGCTCGTCCGACACCTTCGACACGGTCGCCTCGTGGCTCACCGCCGAGGTCTCTTCCTCGATCTCCATGTAGGGGTAGGTATCCGAGCGCGATTCCTCGTCGAGGATCAAGGCGTCGCAAATAACGTGCGACTTGGCGTGCTCGGCCCCCTCGTCGATGCGAATTAGTCCTCGGTAGCCGGCTCGCCCCCCATCCTTGCTGATCGACTTAGACGTGATCGCCGACGACGTGTTGGGGGCCGCGTGGATGATCTTGCCTCCGGCGTCTTGATGCTGACCCTTGCCGGCGTAAGCGATCGAAAGGACCTCCCCGCGAGCGCGCTCCCCCAGCAGATAAACGCTGGGGTACTTCATAGTGACCTTCGAGTTGTGGACTATGAATCCCTCGGAAACGAAATTACCCGTGCCCTCCACCTCAATGTCCCAGGTAGGTACGGTCCCGATGTGCTCGCCAACCTCGACCTTACGGATCTGGACTGACTCAGGGAGCTCGATGTTCGAGCGTCCGACCTTCCGGAAATGCTCGAGCGTCGCCGGGACTTGCGATAGGGCCGCTTTGCGCAGGGCATCTGACACAAAAGGAAGCAGACGGGAGTCGATAGAGAAATCGAGTCGGTGAGCCCCATTTGACCTCGATGCAGTCCCGAGAATCGTTACGTCCTTACCTTCATGTTCGGTATAGAGACGGGCTGGGATCCCCAAAGAAGTGAGAACCTCCCCGATGTCCTCAAGCAGGGAACGGTTGACGGATTTGATGCGGAACCCTCTGCGTCCCTGAGGTGCACATCCATCCGAGTCGAGATAACCGGCAACGAGGCTGAGACGCTGACTCTCGGGCAGGTCGAGAACCCATCCGGGGAGCCGCTTTGCGTGAGCCCCGGACGTGAATCCATTCTCCTCAAAGAAGGCCGCCAGCTCGACGCTATTCCAGATGATCGCTACACCATCGGCGCGCTCGGTCGGCAAAACGTCCGGCATCAGCTCAGCCATGACGGCGCGGAGCCTGGCGCGAGCCCTGTCATCACGTGGAACAGAGAAAGTCACCTTTGCCCATCGAGCAAGGCCATTCGCCGCGGGTTTGGAGTCAATCGAACCACCACCAAGGAAGAGCCCGAAAAGCCACATCAGGTCGTCGTTCGACTCCTCGTAACTGGCAAGCCTCCGCTCTCTCGTCCGAGAGACCTCGAGATCCTCCGCATACTGATTCTTCGTACTGAAACTCGTGGTGATTTCGGGCAGCTTGAGCTTGCGAGGCTCTCCATAGTCGATGCTAGTTGCCGGGACAATGGCCTCCGACAACTCATCAGCTCGCACGTAATCCAAGACATACCGACCAAGCTTTTTCGGGACATCAGCGTCGTGCTTGTAGGAGAAAAACGGGTGGTTGTCCGTAACGTGGAGTTTCCTCGCTCCCAGTTTGACCTCGCGAATCGGTTGATGTCCGGAGAACTTCTTGCCCATCACCTGGCGCCAAGCCAACTCTCCCCTCGTTTCATCAAACGAAAGGACTTCTTCACCCGGAGTTACGAGCTCTATGGGCTTAACTCCGCCTCGAGTGGTTACCTTTGAGCCCTCGGCGAGACATCCTAAGTTGCCGTCGACCCATTCCATGATCGCGTTCTCGTGCGCTGCAGCTCGCTTGGTGACGAGGTTGTAGACGTTGTTCGACCAGTTCTGGATCGTCGTGTAGCGAGCGCGTCCGTTGCGCTTGACGATGATCTCTACGACCGCGGAGTGAAGCGAGTCGCTGGTGTAGATGGGAGCTGAGCAGCCCTCGACGTAGTGCACCCAGGAGTTCTCGTCGACGATGATCAGCGTTCGCTCGAATTGGCCCATGTTCTCCTGATTGATTCGGAAGTAGGCCTGCAGCGGGATCTCGACCTCAGTGTTGGGCGGCACGTAGATAAAGGAGCCGCCCGACCACACCGCCGAGTTCAGCGCGGAGAACTTATTGTCGGCCGGAGGAATGATCGTTCCGAAGTATTGCTTTACGAGATCCGGGTACTCCCGCAACGCTGTATCCATGTCGGTAAACAAGATGCCGCGGTCTTCGAGTTCCTTTTTGGTGTTGTGGTAGACAGACTCGCTCTCGTATTGCGCCGAGACGCCACCGAGGTAGTTCTTCTCCGCTTCCGGAATTCCGAGCTTGTCCCACGTCGCCTTTATGTCCTCGGGCATGTCGTCCCATGACTTCACCTGGCCCATGGGCTTGATGTAGTAGTAGATGTCGTCGAAGTCGATGCCGGAGAGATCCGCGCCCCAGCCCGGCATGGGCTTGCGGTAGAAGACGTCGAGCGACTTGTGGCGGAACTTTCGCATCCAGTCCGGCTCCGCCTTGCGATCGCTCATCATCTCGATGACGTCGTGCGAGAGGCCCTTCTGGGGGATGTCGGAATAGTTGACGTTGTCGTGCCAGCCGTACTTGTAATCGCCCTTTAGAGACTTGACCCGGGCGTTTTCCTCTTTGGCCTTGAGCTCTTCGGCGCCTGTCGCCACTCAATCAGCTCCTTGGAAGGTGTTATTTCAGTGCTTTCACTCTAGCAGTTAGGTCAACCTAACCAGACCGGCAAAATTCACTGTTTTACCTGGTCACAGGCATAAACGCACAGCCGGGCCGGGTTGTTCCCGGGGCCCCGTAGAAAGGGCTATTCGAGAGGGGCGGTCTGGAGCTTGAAATCGATGCCGAGCTTGGCCTCGGCCCGCTCGAGGTGGGGAGCCAGCCTCGAGATCCCCACGCCCGCTGCGCTTAGGTGCACAAGAACCCCGACGGCGTTGCCCTCTTCTGTGATCACCGCGCTTCCCGAGTCTCCAAAGAGGGCTGCCCCCACGGAATAGACGGTCCAGGGATCGTTCAAGACGTCGGCCGCCACCGAGGTTCGGGCGGGGACGGTATCGCCGTAGATCAGCCCGTTTCCGTAGTGATGAAGCAGAGTGCCGATCTCGGGGTCGATAGCACCGGCCGACGGTCCTCCGAAATGACACATCTTCGGGCTGACCGGAACGTCCCTGTCCAGGCGGACAAGACCGAAATCCCGGCGGAAATCGTTCACGCCGTACACCGCCTCTCCCACACGGACCTCGTCTCCGTCGATGAGTCCCTTGACCGGGGCCCCTCCCCCCTTCCAGACCTTCTCTCCGTCGGACACCAGGCAGTGGCCCGCGGTGCCCATGTATTTGCGGCCGTCGCTGCCCCTGAACAGAAAGTTCCAGGTGCAGCCGCCGATCTTCGTTCTGTGGAAGCCGCCGGGGCGAACGCCGTCGCAGGGCCCCACCCCAACCGGCGTGGCTCCTGTCAACAACTGACGCGGGGCACAGCCCGAGTCCGTGGCCGCGAGCTCGCCGGACGCGGCCCGTGACGGTGCCGAGGACAGGGCTATCAGGGCGAGCAAAGCGACTAAGAAAACTCGGAAAGGTCGCGCGCTTGTAAAAGTAAAAGAGTTCACGATGTCGCGAATGTTCGTCATCACGGGTTACTCCCCTGCGGGACCGGCGGCCAAACGGAGCTGTCGCTGCACTGCCACACAGGGCTCTCCGGGCCCCTGAGGATTCGTCGCCGCCGGTCGGCCCCCCCGGCGATTGCCCGGGCGCGCGGCCGCACGGCAACGGCTAGGACCTTGGAGGAGCCGAGCGGGGATCGGCCTGTGCCTCGACCACGTCTCCGAGGTTCACTTCTTCCTCCTGCTCCCCGGCATGGAAGCCGGGACCCTGGTGAATGACGCTAAAGGACTCGGCGTAGTCATAACCCGCGGGTTGGCCCAGTTCGGCGCAGAACTGCCTCACAAAGGTAGCGACCTGCGACGCGTCCTCGCCCACCTGGCTGCGATGGCAGAGAAGCGATTCGATCTTCTTGTCCATCGTCGAGGAGATGTCGACCAGGTGCGGCTTATTGCCGGGCCCCATGACCCAGAGCTCGCGGAGGCCCCTCCAGGGATCGAGGCCCTCATCGAGGAGCTCGGGGAAGTGACCCGGCGTCGTGCCGGCCGTTACCGAGACGTCCAGGGACGCGAGTCCCACGGCCCGGTGATCGGGGTGATTCACGAAGCGATCCTCGATGGTCGGAGCAGGCTCGAGAACGAGATACCGGTGTGGTTTGAACTTGCGAAACGACCGAGCGATGTCGCGCCGGAGGTCGAGCGAGTACTCGACATAGCCGTCGCGGTGGTCGAGCCACTCGATATGCGAGACCCCCACCACTTCGGCCGCGCGCTGAGATTCCTCCCGACGAGTATCCGCCAGGTTCTTTCCCATCAGCGAGCGGTCCTGCGTACCGGTCGAGCCGTCGGTAACTATGCAATAAGTGACATCTGCTCCTCGTTCGGTCCAGAGCGCTACGGTCCCCGCGCAGCTGAACTCGATGTCGTCTGGGTGCGCGGCGACAACGAGCGCGCGGAACGAAACCTCCTCAACCAAACGGAAATCCTTAGCTCGTGTGAAGGATCAGTATGTCGGTGGGCGCGTGATGGGAAATCCGGTGAGGGACATTACCGAGTTTGAATCGTTGTGCTCCCGTCATACCCACACTTCCAACGCAGATCAGGTCGTAGTTCTCTTTTTCCGCGACGGTGAGCAGCACGTCTGCGGGGGAACCCTCGATCGCCCGTACCTCGGCCTGCACGCCCACCTTCTCGGCATGTGCGAAGGCACGCTCGAGGATGTCTTCGGCCTGGGTGGCTCCGGCGATCCGCCAGCGGAACTCCTCGGGGGTCTCCTTCTGGGTTCGTCCCGCTTTCCACTGGGCGACGGGATCGTTCGGATCCGCCCGGTATTTGTCGAGTTCCTCTTCTGTGGGCGGTTCAAACGCGCACACGATGAGCGGTGTCACGCCGAGCGCGGCGGCCAGACCAGATGCCATCTCGACGGCCCGCAAAGCGGTTGGTGAACCGTCGGTCCCGACCAGAATTCTTTTGTACTCACCCGACTTATCCGAAGGTCTGTCGGTCTTCACAATCAACAGGTCGGTCGGCGAGTGATGCGACACCTTGTTGGGGACGTTCCCGAGAAGGAAACGGCGCGCCCCGCTCATCCCAACGCTTCCTACGACGAGCAGGTCGGCGTTCTCGCGTTCGACCTCGGCGATAAGAACGTCGACCGGGTTGCCGGGCACGGCGCGCACCTCCGCTCCGTATTCCTTAGCTAGTTTCGCGAGCTCGTTCTGGGGATCCCCGCCCGCATGAATGAGAATGAGCTGAGCTTCGAGCGCCTTTGCGAGAGCGGCGGCATGGTCGCTCGCGATCTTGGCGGTTTTTGAGAAGTCGGTTCCGGCAACGATCTTTTTGTACATCACGCCCCCTTCTGGGAGTCCCAAGTCTTTATGAGGACGGTAAGACGCGCCTTCGCCACCAGGTCATCGCCCTCGTCGGTCAAATCTACGTTCCATACGTGAATGTTTCTGCCCTTCCGAATGGGCGTGGCGGTGGCCCTCAGAACACCCTCGCGTTTGGACTTCAGGTGACTGATGTTGAGGTCGATCCCCACCGCGAACTGCGACTCGGGATCGCAATTCATGAAGGCCCCCATGGACGCCGCGCTCTCGGCTAGGACGGAGGAGGCCCCGCCGTGAAGGATGCCCATCGGCTGGAGAACCTTCGGGCCGATGTCGAGCTCCATCACCACAAGATCTTTGGTCATTTCCACTTGCCGCACGCCCAGCGCCTCGAGCATGGTCCCCTCGTAGGTCACATCGGCAGCATCGGTCATGGCGGAATGCTACGCCGACAGGAGGTTAGGCCGGCGGGTGGCCGGACTCGACCAGCAGATCAGGTCCGACATCGCCCAGTGAGGCACACCCGCTCAGGGCAAGAGTCAGATCGAGTTCGGCGAGGAAGCTCCTTAGCACCTGTCGCACCCCGGCCTCTCCCCCGACGGCCAGCCCCCATAAATAGAGCCTGCCCAAGAGAACCCCCCGCGCTCCTAGGGCAAGCGCCTTAAGAGCGTCGGCCCCTGTTCTGATGCCGCTATCCACGAGCACGACGGCGGAGTCGTTCACGGCTGAGACCACGCCCGGCAGGGCATCGAGAGTCGCAATCGCGCCGTCGACCTGACGGCCTCCATGATTCGACACGATGATGCCGTCGACACCGCCGTCGACGGCTTTCCGCGCGTCGTCGGCGGACAACACGCCCTTAACCAGAAGCGGAAGCGACGTGTGATCCCGAATGAACGCAAGTCGCTCCCAGGTGTTGCCGGGGTCCGCGAAGACCCGGACCCAGTGAAGGACGGCCGTCTGCAGGTCTTCCTCCGGAGGCTTGTCCAGCGCGGCCCGGAAGACGGGATCCGAGAAGTAATTGGCAACGCCTTCGCCGGTTAGGAACGGCAGAAAAGCGTTCTGGAGGTCACGCGGTCTCCAGGCCAAAAGCGGGGTGTCCAGCGTGACGACGATCGCCTCGTACCCGGCAGCCTCCGCGCGACTCAGGAAGCTCTCGGTTAATTCCTTATCGTTCGGCCAGTAAAGCTGGAACCAGCGGGGCGAATCTCCACAGGCTTCTGCCACGTCCTCAAGCGTGCGAGATGACGCCGTGCTCAGCACGACCGGAAGGCCGAGAGACGCGGCGGCCCGCGCCGGAGCGAGCTCGGCCTCTTTGTGAACAATGCCCTGCACCCCGACTGGTGCGAGAAGAATGGGGGCCGGCAAAGTTGTGTTGAGAATTTGGGTAGAGAGATCGCGCGCTCCGACATCGCGCAGGACACGAGGCACCACCCTCCATCTCTTGAAGGCAGCTAGGTTCGTCGCCAGCGTGTCCTCTGAACCGGCCGCCCCCGCCACGTACCCATGTGCTTCGGGAGTCATCTCCTCGTAGGCGCGCCTCTCTAGCTCGGCTACCGAGATCGGATACTCGGGCCTCTGCATCGACAGACCGCCGAGGTAGATCTCGTACTGGTAAGACGCGAAATCGTCGGCCACACAACGAGCCTAGCCCCACTCGCAAATCCGCAGAGAGGTGAACCTAGGAGGTCAGGTCGAGTGGAAAGACCGCCCTTACGTCTGCTTTGCGCACCTCGATAAAAGGAGAAGACACGACGTCACCACCGTCGAGCCGTCTGATGTTCACGTCTGTGACCGGGACGTACTCGCGGTTGTCCCTCATAACCGACTCCCAGGCGTCGGAGAACCGACCAAGTTCGGGGGGAAGGTGCAGGTGACCTTCGATCCGGTAGGCATCCAGCAGTAGCACTACCGGGACGACGGCGAGCTCGATGCGATGGGAGGACGACGAGGATCTCTGATCCACTTGAGCATTATCCGTCGTCTCGAGCAACGTCCGTATCTTGCCAAGCAATGCCGTGGCCGCAAAGGGCTTGCCCAGGTACTGACATCCCAGTTCCCGCGCCTTCTCGACGAACTCCTGGCCGAGCAGCCCGGTGAGGATGACTATCGGAAGACGGCTAAAGCGCTCGTCGGTCCTGATCCTTTCGATAAAACTCCAGCCGTCCTCACCCGGGAGTTTGATATCGACGACGGCCACGTCGGGGCGCTCGCTCACCAATAGCCTCCACCCCTCGTTGGCGTCGTCGGCAAAAACGCTGTGGAAGCCGGCGCTATCCAGGTGGTAGCGGACGATCGTGACGATCGACTGATCATCATCCACAACAAGGATTTTGCTCATGGCCCAATAATGCCGTGTGCGGAGCCTGCGTCAACGACTCAATGGTCGTAGTTGCCGAGATTTCGCTCGGCGTTCTCGTTTTAGGACAGGTAGTAAGAGAAAAAGTCCACCAAACGCTCCTCGGCCAGTTCCGCGCTGGCGGCGTGGAAAGACGTCGAGTTGGGCTCGGCAAAACCCTTGTCGGTTCCGGAGTAGAGATGCGCTTCCGTATCCGGACGCAAGTTAGCGATGTCACCGGGATAAGGAACCGCCGGCAGGTGAAGCTGAAGCGGGCAGTCGGGCTCCACGTCCGGCAGGCCGTCGTAGGCCACCACCGCGGCGAGCTTTCCTCCGGTGAGGAGGGGACGAACCCGCTCGTCTGGTGAGCGGTAGACGATCACCCCCAGCTCTGGGTGCCAGTTGTCGATTAAGAAGTCGGCGGCCGCGATCAAGATGTCGGCGGCCGCGGGCCCCCTGACATCTCCGGTCGCGCGGGGCACATGTGGAGCGAGAAGGGTGAAGCCCAGCTTGTTCAGGCGGTCCGCTGTGGGGCGGAGCCACGGCGCACTCCCGTCTCCATGCACGATCAGGACACAGGGCCCGACGCGATCCGAAAGAGCCATGTATCCCGACCCGGCGTCCCGGTATCTGCCAAAGTTGACGATCTTGCTGAAGCTTCGGTTCTCGCGGTCGGGGGGCTCGCGCCATTGCATGGTCACTCCCACCTGCGCCTCCCGACGTCACTCATGCGTTTGAAGGGAAAGGATGAAAGTCGAACCCTCATCGTCCGCGTACCTTAGGTTCCCCCCGCAGGCCTCCGCGAAGCGCGCGGTTAAGGCCAGCCCCAAACCCGATCCACCGACCGAATCTGCCCCACGGACGAAAGGTTCGAATAACCGGTCGGTGACCTCCTGCGGCAGACCCGGCCCATCGTCTGTGATCCGGATGATCACTTCGTCGTTTGAGGCAGAACCCTCGAGCGTTATGTCGTTGCCCCCGTGCCGGTACGCGTTAACGAGAAGATTCGTAAGCATTTGCTCTAAGCGAAGGGAATCGGCCGTTGCGACCAGGTCGTCGGGGACGTCGAGGTGCAGCTTCTTGCTCTCTGGCGGCGGAGTTGCCTCGATCACTGCGTCTACCGTGTCCGCAACCTTGACCTCGCCGAGGTGGAGAGACACACCGCGATCGAGCCGGCTGAAATCCAATAGATCATTTATCAAGCGTCGTAGCCGGTCCGACTGACGAGCGAGCGAATCGAACAGCTCGACCTTCTGCTCCGCGGGCAAGGTGTCGTCGTCCTTCGAAAGAAGTTGGACATACCCATTTATCGCGGCAACGGGCGTCCGCAGTTCGTGGGCGGCCTCGGCTATGAATCGGCTGCGAAACGCCTCTAACTGTTTGCGATGGGTGATGTCCTCCGCAATACCGATAGAGCGCGTCGCTTGGCCTCGCTCGTCACGAAGAACCGATACCTGAAGGTCCACCCAGATGGCCGTCCCGTCCTTGCGTAGGTAGCGCTTCTCGACGCGGTAGTGATCCCGTTTTTGGGCGAGCAAATCCTGAAAAAGCCCCCAATCATTGCCGACATCGTCGGGATGAGTGAAATCGGTGAAGATCATGTTTCGCAACTCGTCCGCCGTGTACCCGATCATCTCTCGGAACCTGCGATTCGTTTCGTACAGCCTGCCTGAGACGTCGCTGACGGCGATGCCCACAGCCGAGTATTCGAAAACCGCGCGCCAGCGTTGCTCGCGCTCGTAAAGCGCGGTCTCAAGGGAATCCCGGTCGGCACCGAGCCCCGCTGGTTCGTCCACGGCGATCCTCCTCTCGAGTCAGGACAACGGTAACCGTTGACCTACCTCTCCTGGGCGGGATATGTGATACCCGCCGCGCATTTCGAAGGGGTTGCCGGACGAGGCCAGATCTCGAACTGTTGAGCGGACTGTAGCCTGACCAGGTCCTTATCCCTAATCGTTGAGGTGATCGTGGAAGACCGCCTAAACCGATCCATATGGGTCGCGACAAACGAGACGCGCGCCTTCCCGGCGCTCGAGGCAGAGATCGATGTTGACGTTGCGATCGCGGGGGCCGGCATCGTCGGGGTCACGACGGCCCTGCTACTAAAACGGGCGGGGTTGCGCGTGGCTTTGCTCGACATGGATCGGATAGGACATGGCGTGACCGGTTACACCACGGCAAAGGTGTCGGCAACTCAAGGGCTTAAGTACCAACAGATCGAGAGCTCACACGGGGAAGA